>CAZGWJ010000173.1:0-1518 GCA_964529445.1 uncultured bacterium | reverse complement strand
GGAAGCGCCGAGGCGGGACTCTCGCAAAGCCTGACCCCGTTGAGAAGCCAGACCCTCTATTCCCGCCTGGGACTCCAGGAGTCCTTCCAGGACAAGTCGGACAAGTACATGAGGAACAAGGGGAACTCCCGATACTACAACGCCACCAATACCCTCACTTCCCGCTGGACGCGGTTCCTTTCGACCGGCCTGGGTCATCAATACCGGCGCAAGCTCCAGCATCTCAATCCGGCGGGCGAGTACAACAACGGGCTCGAGACCAGCCTGATCAACGCATCGGCCGACCTGACACACGGCGCCTTGTTCCGCGCCCGGACCAGCACGACCTACGACGTGCGACCCAAGGTGCCCGGCGCGGACCATCGCGACAAGCGTTTCTCCTACCTGCGTCAGGAAGTCTACTTGGCCCCTTCGACGCGGTTCGATACCTCGGTCATCGCCAACTATGCCCTGCGTCCCAAGAAGATCAAGGACGTCCTGACCGTCCTCTCCTTGAGGAGCGAGCGTGACATGTGGCGCCTGCGCTTCTCGGGCAATTACATGGATCCACGGGTCTCGACCCTGATGTTCACGCCTGCGGCGGGGAAGGAGACCCTGGATTTCGGCGCGGAGCTGACGTTCGTCCTCTTCACCAACTACCGAATCTCGGTCTCCGAGTCCTACGACATGGCCAAGGCCATGTGGAGGAGCCGCAACTACAGCCTCTATCGCGACCTCCACGACTGGGAGGCCGAGATCAACTACTCGCAGATCGAGGGACAGGACAAGCGGCTCTCCTTCCGCCTGAACCTGAAGGCCTTCCCGGGCCGGCCCCTGACGGTGTCGGAGTCGGAATTGAAGCGTTGGACGAATATGAAGAACCAGAACGCCGCCGAGCTCATCCAGACGGGCACCCGGGAACTGCAGTAAACCCTCCGCCGGTCGCCTCCCCCTCGCCTTCCCCGGAGGGGGGGCTGGTAAAATTCCCGACTTCCCTGGAAAATAGCTGTTTGCCCTGTGGTGGGGTTTCTCCGGAGAGCGTTTCCGGGGCAAGCCACTATGGAGGGCGACCCGAGGTGCACGGCATTATGCGCCCCCTCACCCTACCCTCTCCCGCAAGGGGAGAGGGCAAAGGTGGGGCCCCAGAATCGTGAGGGCCCATGTCAATCGACAAGATCACCGTGCGCGGCGCGCGCGAGCACAACCTCAAGAACATCGACCTGGAAATCCCCCGGGACCGATTGGTCGTCATCACGGGCGTGTCCGGGTCCGGCAAGTCCTCCCTGGCCTTCGACACGCTCTACGCCGAGGGACAGCGCCGCTACGTCGAGTCCCTCTCGCCTTATGCCCGGCAGTTCCTGGGTCTCATGGAAAAACCCGACGTGGACCTCATCGCGGGGCTTTCCCCGGCCATCGCCATCCAGCAGAAGGCGGGCGGCCACAATCCCCGCTCCACCGTGGCTACCACCACCGAGATCTACGATTACCTGCGCCTGCTCTATGCCCGCATCGGCGTGCCCCATTGCCATCAATGCGGAC
>CAZGWJ010000172.1:0-1589 GCA_964529445.1 uncultured bacterium | reverse complement strand
GCGGCCGGAAAGGTGGTGGACGTCCTTCAGATCCCCGCTTTCCTGGCCCGACAGACCGACCTTCTGGAAGCCGCCGCCCGGTCCTCCCGCGTGGTCAACGTCAAGAAGGGCCAGTTCATGTCCCCGGCGGAGATGGCCCACGCCGTCGCCAAGATCCGGGAATCCGGGAAGGATGCGGCGGAGACGGTTTGGCTGACCGAGCGGGGATTCACCTTCGGCTACAACAACCTGGTGGTCGATTTCCGCTCGATCCCCGAGATGCGCAAGCTGGGCCAGCCCGTAATCTTCGATGCCACCCACAGCGTTCAGCAGCCGGCGGGGCTGGGGGCGATGAGCGGGGGTTCGAGGGAGCACGTCCCGGAGCTCGCCCGAGCGGCCGTCGCGGTGGGCGTGGACGGGCTGTTCATGGAAGTCCATCCGAACCCCTCCGAGGCCAAGTCCGACGCGGCCACCCAGCTCGACTTCGAAACCTTCGGGAAGGTCCTGAAGGACGCCCTGGCCGTTCGCAAAGCATTGGCGCATTGATCGTGGCCTACCGCATCTATTCGGACGGGGCCTCCAAGGGCAATCCGGGGCCGGCCGGGGCCGGGGCCGTCATCCGGGACCCGGAGGGGAAAACCGTGGCCGAGGTGGCCGAGTACGTCGGGATCACGACCAACAACGTGGCCGAGTACATGGGTCTGCTTGAAGCCCTCAAGGTTTGCGCGCAGAGGAAGTGGGGGCCCGTGGAGGTTTTCGCGGACAGCCAACTCCTCATCCGCCAGTTGCAGGGGAAGTACCGGGTGAAGAACGAGGGCATCCGCCCCCTTTACGAGGAGATCCGGGGCCTGTTGGGCCAGGTCGGTTGCGTCAAACTCCAGCATATCCCCCGCGAGGAGAACCGGGAGGCGGACCGCCTCTCGAACGTGGGGGTCGAGAAGGGGATGGGGTTGTAGGATTGTTGCCGGTCTCAGATCACGATTTTCGGGAGGTTCTTCATGGGCATGCTTGTCGTTGTGGCCATCTTCGTTCTGATCCTGGTCGTGGTCCCTGTGTTGTGGGGCATCGGTGTTTACAACGCCCTGGTCGCCATCAGCGTCCGTGTCAAGGAGGCGTGGGCCCAGATCGATACCGTGCTCCAGCGGCGGTTCGACCTCATTCCGAACCTCGTGGAGACCGTCAAGGGGTATGCGGGTCACGAGAAGGAGACCCTGACCCGCGTGGTCGAGGCCCGGGCCAAGGCCACCAGCACCACGGTCATGGCGGACAAGGTGAAGGCCACCGGGGAGTTCGAGTCGGCCCTGGCGCGGTTGCTCGTGACGGTGGAGAACTACCCGCAGTTGAAGGCCGATGCGAATTTCCGGGCCCTGCAGGACGAACTGGCCAACACCGAGAACCAGATCGCCGGCATGCGGTCCCTCTACAACGAGGCCGTCAAGCAGAACAACACGGCCATCCGCGTGTTCCCCAACAACATCATTGCGGGCATGTTCCGCTTCGGGGAGGCCGCCTACTTCGAGGTGGGCGAGGACGCCAAGAAGGCGCCGCAGGTGAAGTTCTAACCACCCTCCGTTCCCCTCTCCCCGCCCTCTCCCGCATGCGGGCGAGGG
>CAZGWJ010000171.1:0-1645 GCA_964529445.1 uncultured bacterium | reverse complement strand
CGACGAGGACCCCCTGCTCCACCAAGACGAAGCTGGGGTCGGACGTCGCGGCCACCCCCACGGTCATCCCCCAGGACATCCTGCTGGCCACCCGTTACAACCTGGCCTCCAGCCAGCGCGTGTGGGAGATGGGCGTCCACGTGCCGAGCGCCCCGGCGGGCACCGAGAGGGTCCGCATGGGCATCTACACCGAGTCGGGCGCCGATTGGCCGCTTTCCCTGGTCGTCGAGACGGGGGAGCAGACCCTGAACCTCGGTACCAATACCTTCCCCATCACCCCGACCCTGCTTGCGGCCGGGAACTACTGGATCGCCATCCTGACGAACGCCCCGGTACCGGCCCAGTTCAACAACTCGGGTTCCGCCGTGTACAGGGCGGGGGAAGCCACGACGTACGGAAGCATGCCCCTCACCTATCCCGCCCTGGCCACGACCAGTTTCGAGACCTGGCGGATGTGGGCCGGTTATTGCACGCCTTAGCGGTTTTCGATAATCTTCAGAGCCCGGGGTGGATCGCCTCGGGCTCTTTGCATTTATGGGCATGAGAAAGGAAGCGACGTGTTCCACGTATTGAAAGGTTTCGCTTTGGTCGGCGGGGAGTGGGTCCTCTATCTCCTCATCGGACTTTCCATCTGGAGCGTGGCCGTCATGGTCGAGCGTTTCCTCTACTTCCGGAAGAAACTGACCGGTTCCGACGAGATGAACGCGCGCGTCGGGGAAATGCTGGCCGAAGGCGAAACGGCGAAGGTGAAGGCCTTGGCCGAGAAGTGCGCCTGCCCCGAGAGCGTGGTGCTTCTCACGGGTCTTGAAAAGAAGGGCATGGAACCGGAGGCCCTCGAGCAGGTCATGGAAAGCGCCCGCATCCGGGAGAAACTCGGCCTCGAGAAGAACCTGCTGGTCCTGGGCACCCTCGGAAACAACGCCCCCTTCATCGGCCTCTTCGGCACGGTGCTCGGCATCATCAAGGCCTTCAACGACCTGGCCGTCATGGGCACCTCCGGGCCGGCCGTCGTGATGAACGGCATCGCCGAGGCCCTGGTGGCCACGGCGGTGGGGCTTTTGATCGCCATCCCGGCGGTGGCCGCGTACAACTACTTCCAGGGCGAGATCAAGAAGTGCATGTCCAACGCCGACCGCGTCGCAAGGCTGGTCCTCGCGAACCGCAAAAAATAAAGGTCACCCTCACCCTGCCCTCTCCCGTCAAGGGAGAGGGGGACCTTTCCTTGTAACCTCGCCCCTTGCGGGAGAGGGCAAGAAACGACGAGGCGGTGCCGAGGAGTTCTGGGTGAGGGAGCGGGTTGTTTTATCGGCGTCCATCCGAGTTCATCGGCGGCTAAACCCGTGGTGGATCCGGTGTCCTAAGAGGAACGTTCATGTCAGCGCCGCATCAACCCGTTCGACGCACCTCGTTCCGAGGCTTGCTCAGGGTTGATGGAATCGGGATATACCGGGCCATTGATGAAGTCCGGTCCGGATGTTGTACAAAGGTGGTTTGAGCCATGGGATCACCCCATCAAGGGTCCGAAGAACCCATCACGCAGATCAACGTGGTGCCCCTCGTGGACATCATGCTGGTCCTGCTCATCATCTTCATGCTGACCGCCAGCTTCATCACGTCCCGCTCCCTCTCGGTGAGCGTGCCGAAG
>CAZGWJ010000170.1:0-1674 GCA_964529445.1 uncultured bacterium | reverse complement strand
CCACCAGTTCGGCGGCCAGGTGCTGGGCGTCAGCCGCGCTCCCTCCATTGCCGAAGAAGGCGGCCTTGTGCCCCGACCGGTAGCAGGCGACGAGCAGGTCGGCGGCCTTCTCGATCTCCGGAACGCACCGGGCGAGCAGGTTCTGCTTGACCTGGATGGACTCCTCGATCCGGCCCCTTATCGTCTCGATCATTTCCATCCTTCTCTTTCAAATTCCAGCGCCTTCATTTTACAGGCAAAACAACCGCGTCAAAGCCTTTTTCACCACCAGCGGGCTTCGCCCGCCACGAGCGCCCTTCGGGCGCCACCAGTAGGCCCATGAATTGAAACGCCTTCCGGGTGGGCCGCGAAGCGGCCCGGTGGGGCCGAAGGCCCTGGTGGCGGAATCACGCCGTTCGAGGAGATATCAAGGTTGCAACTTGGGCAGGCGGGCCTCGATGAGCTCCACGTCGATGTTCCCCACCAGGATCTTGCTGCGGATGAGGACGGGCAAGTGCCGTTCATCGTCGGTCACCCACAACAGGACATCCCCCTTGTTCTGGAAGACGTTGTCGTATTTGACGTGCGGCTTGACGACCAGGCAGTCGAACTTCCCGGCCTGGACGCGCTGGGTATCGCGCCTCAAAACCTCCACCACCAGCTCGTAGTTCTTGTCGCCCGCATGGGTGGGGATGGCGAAACGGTCGCCCGGTTCCAGTTTCATGAGCCGGGCGTAATAGAAGCAGGACATGATGTCCTGCACGAAGGGGGGCACCGCCTGTTCCTTCGGGGGTTCCTGGTTCTTGACGCGGACCGCCTTGAGACGCACCGGATCGTAGGTGGTGACGGTGTTCTCCCGGTATCCGCCTTCCACCACCTTCTTGTGGAAGCGCCAGGGGAAGAAATCCACCGCGTCGAAGAGACTCTCGAGGTATTCGTCCACCGTGTACACCGTGGAGAACGGGAACGCCGCCTTGGCCGTACCCACCAGCTTGAAGCAGGGCCTCCCCTCGTGCTTCACCAGGTCCCGGACCTCGAGGGTGGCGTATCCGCCCGTCACGGCGAAGAACTTCACGATGAACTTGAGGTATTCGCCCTTGGCGAAAGCGCGGTTCTCCTTCGGGCGCCCCTTCGTCGCCGCCCCGCTGACCTCGATGACATAGACCCGATCCCCCGCCCTGCGCTCCACGACGCGCGGGGAGCCCGTGTTGACGGCCGCCTCGGCGGGCGCGACGGACGAAGGGGGCTCCAGCCACAACGTCCGGCCCACCCGCAGGACCGCCTTCAGGTCCATGCCGTTCGCCTTCGCGATGGCGGAAGCGCATTGGCCCGTCCCGTAGTACTTCCGGGAGATGCGTTCCAGGGTGTCCCCAGCCTTCACGACGTGCTTCAGCCGGTTCTCCGACTCCATCCCCGCCGCCAACGAAGGCGCCTCAGGAACGGCCTCGGCATCGCGCGAACTCACCGAAAGACCGCCCTTCTGCACGAACAACAACGAACAACCCGCCAAGGCGGGCAGGAGGAACACCATCGTCGCCGATCGGAGGATCCGGTTCATTCTCTTCACGCCTTCGTCATCCCGATTCGCGGGACCCTGATGTTTCCCAGTCTCGACACGGCTTTCAGGACTTTCTCCACGGGAATGGCATCCATCGGATCGTGCCGCCGACAACGACCGATCCGGCAGGCCGAACA
>CAZGWJ010000169.1:0-1920 GCA_964529445.1 uncultured bacterium | reverse complement strand
GGCGTCGAAGGCATCGACGGGAACCCGGAGAAGGACGCCATCCTGGGGCTTTTCGAACAGGGTGTGCGAAGCTACATCCGCAACGATTTCCAGATGGCCATCGAGTTCTTCCGCCGCGCCACCGAGAAGGCTCCCGGCAACGCCTACCTCTCGGCTTACCAGCAGAAATCCGCCCAGATGCTCGAGAACCAGATGACCGAGTTCTACCAGGAGGGCATGCAGGCCCAGCAGACCGGCGACCTGGTGCGCGCCCAGAAGGAATTCACCAAGGTCCTGCGCCTGTCGCCCGGCCATCCGGATGTCGTTCGCCAGATGGCCGTCCTGAAGGCCGCGCTGGAGCAATCCGTCGAGCAGTGGTACGCGAAGGGGAAGGAATCGTTCGACCAGGGGAAGATGGATGCCGCCATCAACGCCTGGAACCGGATCCTGGAAATCGACCCGAACAACGATCGCGCGAAGAAGCGGATCGAAGAAGCGTCGGCCAAACGGAACATCCTGAACGCGATCAGTTAGTCCCACTCGAGGAGGACGTCTTTGAGCATGAAACCCCTGGTCGCCGTCGTAGTTATCCTGTTCGTGGCCCTGTACTTCCTGATGAACGCCCCGCTCATCCAGGATTCGACCCTGAAGTGGCTCGAGAAGAACCCCAAAAGCCCGGATGCGCCCGCGGTGCTTCTGCGATCGGCCCTCTGGTGCGACTGGACCGGGGGCGACGAACAGGCGTTGCTCCTCTACCGGACCATCTGGGAGAAGTATCCCGAGGCCGCCTCTCATTGCGCCCAGGCCCTCTACGAGACGGCCTACTACTATTCCCAGACCACCTCGAGGCGGAGCGCGAACCCTTTCCTCGAGAAGCTTTTTTCTGAGTACGAGGGGCAGGAGAAATGGCGCGCCAAGGGCAAGCAACTCTGGGACGAGGTGAACCATGTCTTATAGGATCACGGTTTTCGTGGTGGCGTTCCTGGCTTTCCAGGTATTCGCAGTCCCCTCGGAACCCTTCGCGGAGACCGTGGAGATCGTGGCCGACGAGGAAGTGACGGATACCCCGACGCCTGTGCCGACGGATACGCCGGTTCCCGTTGCGACGGATACCGCGACGCTGGTCCCGACCGATACTCCGATCGCGACGGATACGCCGACCCCCGCTCCTTCCGCCACGCCGGTGCCCACCGAAACACCGACCTGGACTCGCACGCCGACGCCGAAGGCCAAGTCCTTCCTGGACGAGGAGGAGGAGCGGCAGGCCCGCAAGGAGGCCGAGGAGGACGCGGCCGAGGAGGCAAGGGCGCTTCGGGAGGCGAACCGGAGGAAGACGGAATTGGAGGCCGAAAAGTCCGCGCCGAAGGCGACCGCGGGGACCCGCCGGAGCAACGTGTCGCGTCTGACTGGATTCGACTTCATGGTTCGCGCCGGCACGGTGGCCCGCAAGAAGGCCCAGGTCGTGCGTCTCGGCAAGGTCATCGGAGGCCCCGGCGAGGGGGAACTCTCCTTCACCTTTCCGCGGGCCGTCTACGTCAAGGTGAAACGCGGCGTGGAGGTCCGGAAAGGTGATCGCTGGCTGTTTCTTCGCTTCGGCGATCCGTTGCGCGATCCCGTGACGAACCGTTACCTGGGCACTCAGGTCCAGCATTTGGCGGTCGGCGAGGTCACGGAAGTGCAGGATGCCCGATGCCTGGTGAAGCTCGTCCAAAGCTTTGATTCCGTCCAGGTGGGTGATGAGGTGAAATCCTACGACGAGGAGATCGATCGTTGGAGGCGCGCCAAGAAGGTCGAGCGCCTCCCCGGCTCGGCCATCACCTGCCATGTCAGCGGAGGGGACCCGAGCCGGATGAAGTACCAGATGAATGATTATGTGGTGCTCTCCGCCGGGGAGGAAGAAGGCGTGGTGGCCGGGCAGGAGTTCGAACTCCGGCAGGCGGA
>CAZGWJ010000168.1:0-1960 GCA_964529445.1 uncultured bacterium | reverse complement strand
GTCATCGGACCTCCCGATACCCGGGTGGAGCGCACGGGGAAGGACAAGACCTCCCTCATGATCTCCATCAAGGACCATGTGGGGGCCCTGTACGAACTGCTCACCCCCTTCCACAAGCGGGGCCTCAACCTCAGCAGTATCGAATCCCGCCCTTCGCGCCGTAAGGCGTGGGACTACTATTTCTTCATGGATTTTTTGGGGCATATGGACGAACCCAAGGTCCGGGCGGCCCTGAGGGATCTCGAGGCCATCTCCCTCTTCGCGAAGGTGCTCGGGTCCTATCCCCGTTGCGAGGATTGAATTGACCCTGCCCGAATTCAGGGTCCCCCTTCCCGAGGAGATCCGGCGTCTCAAGCCCTATGTGCCCGGAAAGCCCATCGAGGAACTCGAACGCGAGATGGGCATCACGGGAGCGGTCAAGCTCGCCTCCAACGAGAACCCCCTGGGACCCTCGCGGAACGTCCTCTCGGTCATCGAAGACTCCTTCCGCCACATCCATCGCTATCCGGACGGTTCCGCCTTCCGCCTGAAACGCTCCCTGTCGGCCTACCTCGATGTCCCCGAGGAGCGGCTCATCCTCGGGAACGGCTCCAACGAGCTCCTGGTCCTCCTTGCCGAATGCGTGGTTCGTCCCGGGGATGAGGTGGTCTTCGCCCGACCCGCCTTCGTGGTTTATCCCCTGGTGACCCAGCTCCTACGGGGAATCGCTCGGGTCGTGCCCTTGAAGGGCGACACCCACGACCTGGAGGGTTTCGCATCCGTCCTTTCGGATAGGACCCGGCTGGTCTTCATCTGCAACCCCAACAATCCCACGGGAACCATCCTCTCCCGGGATGCGATCGAGGCGTTCCTGGCGAAGGTTTCCCCCGAGACCCTCGTGGTCCTCGACGAGGCCTATTACGAGTACGTGGAGGAACCGTCCTACTTCGAGACCCTCCACCTTCTCGAGCGGCACCCCAACCTAGCGGTTTTGAGGACCTTCTCGAAGGCTTTCGGCCTGGCGGGCCTGCGCGTGGGTTACGGAGTCGCGCATCCGACCCTGGCCGACGCGGTCCAACGGGCCCGCCAGCCGTTCAACGTGAACATGCTGGCCCTGGCCGCGGCCGAGGCGGCCCTGATGGACCGGGAACACGTGAGGAAGGTGGTCGACCTGAACCGTCGCATGAGACGGCTTCTGGAGGAGGGTCTCGAGAAATTGGGCGTCCAGGTCGCTCCCAGCCAGGCCAACTTCGTCTACTTCCACGTCCCGGACGCCTTCCGGATCTACGAACGGTTGCTCTCGAGAGGCGTCATCGTGCGCCCCATGGGCGACGAGGCCCTCCGGGTCACCACCGGCACCGAGGAGGAAACCCGGCGCTTCCTGGACGCTTTCGCTGAAGTGATTCGGTTATAATGCCACCCGGGTGAACATCATGTCCCGCAAGAAAACGCTCGTTTCCATCATCGGCATCGGTCTCCTCGGTGGTTCATTGGCCCTCGCCCTCCGCAAACGCGGCGGCTTTCGCCTCGTCGGCTGGAGTCCCAGCGCTTCCACCCGCCGGAAGGCGCGCCGATGCCTGGAGGTGGTCCCGACGATCGAGGAGGCCGTGAACGGCGCGGGGATCGTCGTCATCGGGTCCCCTTCGGCGGCGGTCGTGCCGGTCCTGAGGCGGATCCTTCCGGCCCTGGGGAAGGACACCCTCGTGATGGATATGGCCAGCGTCAAGGCATCCATCGTGCGGGAAGCCGCCCGCCTGAAGGACATCCTCCGTCATTTCGTCCCTTGCCATCCGATGGCCGGGAAGGAGAAATCCGGGGTTTCCCACGCGGATCCGGACCTGTATCGGGACCGTAAGGTCTTCCTCACCCCAATCCCGCGAACCCCGAAAACCCTCCTTCGGCGGGCCCGATCCTTCTGGCGCCAGGTCGGCGCACATCCCATCGTCATGGATGCCCGAACCCACGATGCCCGCGTCGCCAT
>CAZGWJ010000167.1:0-2244 GCA_964529445.1 uncultured bacterium | reverse complement strand
CAGAAGCCCCGGTTCTGGGTTTCTGCGGGCACCGAAGCGCAGACTGTGGGGCGACCAAGGAGCCTTCCGCCGAGCCGTGCTGTCCTTGGGGCCTTGGTGGTGAAAAACCCAGCTTTTCTTCGTGCCTTCGAGTCTTCGTGGTGAGAGCCGTGCCGTTTCCACATCTGTGTGCATCCCCGTCCATCGGTGGCTCAATTGCCGTCCTTTGCCCGCCACATAGTACGTGGCGAGGTCTCGCCAAGGGCGGATGCCTTCGAGTCTTCGTGGTGAGAGCCGTGCCGTTCCCATCGCAGGCGGCGGTCGCCGCGCCATCATTTGTGCTGATAACGTTTTGACATCCACATTTCTTCGTTGTCGATTAATTTCGATATGGCCCATTATTTGTCCGTTCCTATAATCGCCGCATCATGCGACATCCAACGACGGCCTCCGCGCGCCCGCGACGGAACCGCGGGCAGGCCTCGGTCGAATTCCTCGTAACCGTTTGCGGGGTCTTCCTGGCCCTCTCGGGCGTCGCGTGGTTCTTCGAGGCTCAAGCCGGGGAATATCTCGGATGGCTCATGAGACTGCTGAGATTCCGCCTTTGAGACCCGATCCCAGATCCCAAGGAGCGACCATGCGTTTCTCGAGAAACGACCAGACCGGGCAGACCATGACGGAATACATCCTGATCATCGCCCTCATCGCCATCTTCGTCATCGGGGCCGTCAAGCTGTTCGGCAAGAAGACCTCCGAGGGATTCCAGGAGGCCGCCGGCCAGGTGGACAAGGCCGTCGAATACGGGAACAAGGGCGCCAGCGGGAGATGATCCGCCGTCAAGGCCCCGCGGGACAATCCGCCGTCGAGTTCCTGCTCATCGCCCCGCTCCTTTTCCTCATCTTCTTCCTGATCCTCCAGGTCACCACCCTGGGGCTCTCCTGCCTGGCCGTCCAGCGGGCGGCGATGGCGGTCGCCCGCGAAGCGTCCCTTTCGGGCGATGCGGTCGAGGAACCCCACGCCGGGATTCGCGCGATCGCCCAGAAATTGATCGCCCTGGGACCCTTGACTCGCCTGAACGGGAACGCCACCTGGCTCTGCGCGGCCTTCTCCTCCTGCGAAGTCGTCCATGACCGGACGATGGTCACGGCCACGGTGCGCTATCCCATGCCCCTGGTCATGCCCCTGGCCGGAAAGGTGCTGGGCGAATCCCTGGACCCGGGCCGGATGCCGCCGCTTCCTGGGGACTCTGACACGCTGGCGTTCCTGCTCCGTTGCGCGGGCATGACCCTTCCCGAGTGGAGCGCCCTCCCCCGCCGCCGTCTTCCCGTCCGGTGGCTCCGCTTCACGGCCCGCTGTTTCAACGAAGCCGCCGCGGAGCGGCCATGAAACCCCGATTCCGTGCCCTGATGCGGCGGCCCGGCGGGCAGGTGCTCGTGGCCGTCCTGCTCTTCTTCATGGTCTTCACGGTGCTCTTCGCGGTCCTGTACCGGTCCGGCATCGCCTATTCGATGAAGACCCGGGCGGTCCGGGGAGCGGACCTCACGGCGCTCTCCTGCGGCGTACTGTACGCGGAGGGACTGAACCTCGTCCGCATCTCCAACGTCCTGCTGTTGGGGGCCGCGGCGTTCGACCTGGCCCGAATGGCCGTGGTCTATGCGTCCACGGGAGGGCCGGCCTCGGGTCCTGCGGCGGTCGCCGCGGCCCTGGCGTCGGACCCGAAGATGCGAAAGAAGGTCCAGAACGCGCAATCCACTTTCTTCGGCGTCGCCTCCCCCGACCGCCCGGAGCCGATCGGGATCTATCCGGTCCTCATCCACGCCGGCGGCTTCGCCCTGGCTTCCGACAACCGTCTGGACGTCCTGCCCCCCCTGTTGCCGTTGTTCCTGTTCAACCCCGAGACCTCGTCCCCGGCCCAGACGGCCCTTCCGGGCATGGCCCTCAGGTTCCGGACGGCCGACGAACTGCTTCCCGATACGGAAGGCCACGACGAAAGCGAACCCTGTTATCGGCTCCGCGATTCCCGCGACGGCGCCTGGAGGTATTTCCGGCCGGAACAGCTGGAACCCGCCCCGGGAGCGCACCCGAACCAGATGCGGGTGCGTTGCGACCTGCCGTCCCCCTACCGATGCAAATACGTGCAGACCTGCGCCGACCCGGTGGCCGGGGGCGGCATCCCCGGACTGCGCTGGGCCCTGAAGGGATTGAAGGGCCTCCTGCGGGACATCCGGCTCGACGTGACGCACCGGGACGAGCCGCACCGGCATA
>CAZGWJ010000166.1:0-2351 GCA_964529445.1 uncultured bacterium | reverse complement strand
GGTCCCTCTACAACGACGCCGTCAGGCAGAGCAACACGGCCATTCGCGTGTTCCCCAGCAACATCATCGCGGGCATGTTCCGCTTCGGGGAGGCCGCGTATTTCGAGGTCGGGGAAGAGGCCAAGAAGGCGCCCCAGGTGAAGTTCACCTGATCACCCCTTTCCCTCTCCCGTTCACGGGAGAGGGTGGAATCGCCGAGCCGGTTTTCGGCGAGAGCGAACCGGGTGAGGGGATTATTTCCAACCATCCCATCGTCGAATCCGTCGTGAGGAGGCTGACATGAATCGAGCCTTGACCATCGTGCTGGCCATTTCCCTTTGTGCGGCTCCCCTGCATGCCGCCAAAGCCAAAAAGGTCCCCAAGGACCTCAAACCGGTTGAGATGAAACTCAAATACGGAAGTGTGAAATATTCGGTGGATGGCGGGAAGATGAACAGCTACAAGACGCTTTGCCCTTACATCGACCGCTTGGGCGACACGGAAGCCTCCTCCCTCATCGCCCAGGCACGGCGTCGCGACCGCACTTCCAACGTGTTCGGCTTCCTCGGAGGGGTGGGCATCGTGTGGGGGGCTTGTGCGCTCTGGATCGGGGATGATAAGGAGTGGAACGATCCGGAGGTGGAGTGGCCCATCATCACCGGCCTGGTCCTGGGGGCCGTCAGCGGTGCCGTGAGGTCCTCGGCGGAGACCCGGCGGTTCGACGCGGTCCAAAGGTTCAATGCCGTGGTTCGCGGGGAACAGAAGATCTCCCTCGACCTGAGGATGAAGGGCATCCTGGCCATGGCGGACCTGCGTTATCGCTTCTGACGTCGGTATTTTCGGCGTGGTTTCATGGGGGATGGAATGTCAACCTTAAAGCATGCCGCCTTTCATCTTGGGATTAATGATCACTTTAAGACCCCTTTGATCATTTGCCACCTGATACTTATCACGCTGTTGGCCGGATGCAAGCAGTCGGTCACGGTCCCCCCCCGAATCGCGTCACCGGCACCACTCCCTTCATCCACGCCCACCTCCTATCCGACACCAACCCCTACGGGTTCTTGGTCACCCATACCGACGCCGACTTCAACGGCGACATGGACTTGGACCTTGACCGCGATCCCTAGCTTCACGGAGACTCCGTCCCCAACACCTTCGCCTTCCCTGACCATGACGGAAACACCGACTTTGACTGCCACGCCTGATGGGACGCCTTCCGACACGCCTTACCTCTATATGTCTTCGGGTTCCGAACGGACCGGTGTCGGTTTCGGGGATGTTTTCGCGCTTTTCTCGGGGGGTGCTAGCATTGTCAATCTCACAAATTACCCCACGGCTTCCGATTTATACCCCGTTTCCTCACCCGATGGATCGAAGATACTTTTCTTATCCGATCGCGTGGGCACGGGACAGCAGATTGTCGTCATGGACAAGGATGGCACCAATCAAGTGCAGATTACGTTCGCACCCGTGACCATGGACGTCATATTCTCGTCACCGAACTGGTCACCCGGCGGTGATCGGATCGTTTACGCACGAGAGGTCACGCCTTCGGGTCCCTATTCCCTCGAGGTCATGGATCCGGACGGTTCGAACGTCATCCCGATCAGTCCCGTCGGCTCGCGTTGGACCCGTCCTCACTGGTCCCCGGACGGGACGAGGATCTATTACCAGGATCTCTTTGCCGGGGGCTGGTTGTTTTCCGTTAATCCGGATGGATCGGGTGTCAGCCAGGTGTCCTCGTCCGGATGCTCTTATTATGGTTACGACCTGTCGCCCGACGGGACCCGGCTCGTGGTCAGCAGCACCTGCCTCGACACCGGTATCCCCGATGAGATCCTGACGATGGATTTGGATGGTTCAAACGTCTTTCGACTGACGAACAATAGCGTATATGATTGGGAACCGTCATGGTCGCGGGATGGAGCAAAGATCGCTTTCGTCCGCAGGGCTGGATATGACGACCACATATGGGTCATCAACGCCGATGGTACCAACGAGATCCAGGTCACCTTCGGTCATGTTAGCGACCATGATCCCAATTGGCCCTGATGCGTTCAGCGGCTTGTGGTCTGTTTTTGTTGGCGGGCAATAAAAAAGGCGTCCCCCTGCCGGGGGGACGCCTTTTTGCTTTCGGGGGGATTACTTCCTGCGGCCGACGGGCAGGGTGATCTTGCCGTCCTGTCCCGCCTTCGAGCCGCCCAAACGGATGGTTTGCGGCGCGCCCATGCGTGCGGGTGCTTCGGACATTTCCGGTTTGGGGTAGTCAGCCGGGACGTCCGAACGGGTGGTTTCGGTGAAGCCGTAGCGCTCAGCCAGGTCGCTTCTCACCCAGAGGCGCATGTTGTAACTGCCCATCTCGGACCAGA
>CAZGWJ010000165.1:0-2397 GCA_964529445.1 uncultured bacterium | reverse complement strand
CTGAGGCAGTACGCCCAGAGCCGGAAAGTGGTCATTGCCGCGAGCCGGGCTGGCAAGCACAAGACCGTCTCCCAGATCGTCGCCATCTCCGTGATCCTGGCCATCATCTGCGTCCGGGCCACCGTGGAGCAGTACGAGCGTTGGGAACTCGCGCTGGCGAGAATGGGGACCCTGGGTGACTGGATCATGGAGGCCGTCTGGTACGGGCCCTATTGGCTCATGTTCTACGCGACCGTCATGTCGATCCTGTCGGGACTCGATTACCTGGCGCGCAACCGGGCCCTCCTCTCGGGGAAACGGTCATGAGCCGCCTCGCGACCCTCCTGGCCGTTTTCTTCGGGGTGGGCCGGCTTCCGCTGGCCCCGGGGACCTGGGCTTCCGGTGTGGCCCTGGTCCTCTTCTGGTTCCTCGTCCCGCATCCGGTCCTGCACGGAGCCATCCTCGTCCTGCTCATGGTCGTGGGCGTGCCGGCCTGCACGGAAGCGGAACGAAGGGTCGGCGAACGCGACCCCGGGAGCGTGGTCCTGGACGAGGTGCTCGGGATGGGGGTGGCCCTCTGGATGCTCCCCCTCGAACACGCGCCCTACATGGCCCTGGTGGCCTTCATCCTGTTCCGGCTGTTCGACATCTGGAAACCCTGGCCCATTCAACGTCTCCAGGATTGGAAGGGCGGTTGGGGGATCATGGCCGACGACCTGTTGGCCGGCGTCTACGCCAACCTGTGGGTCCAGGCGGGCGCCTTCATGATCCACCAGATCGCTTAAGAAGCTGTGAAGGGACCCACCCCAACCCTCGCCCGCTTGCGGGAGAGGGTTGGGTGAGGGGTGCGGACGACACATCAGGCGGTCCGGGTCCGGGCACATCCAATGCTTCTCTGATCGGAGTCCGACGTGCGGAAGTTATGGGTCATTCTCGGGATTCTCGTCCTGGCGGGTGCTGGTTTTCTCCTTTTGCGGGCCTTCCGTCCGCCGGTCGAAGGCCATTACATGGACCGCGACTTCCGCTACGACGACTCGGTCCCGCTGAAGGATGCCTGGCGGGCCTTCATGGACATGAGGTTCGAGACCCTCGACGGGTATCTCGCCCGTATGTGGCACGTGGAGCGAACGAGCGCCCGGCAGACCCCCTTCATGGCCTTCCTGACCATCGCCGGGCAGGCCGAACACTTCGACCGGATCTCCCTATGGACCGAGCACCGGCCCCGGAGCCCCTTTGCCTGGCTCTGCCTGGCCGACGCCCACAACGCCGTGGCGTTCCGGTTCGTGCAGAACCTTCCCATCCAGGATTTGAAGCGGAACACGTCGAACCAGTACATGGAGAACCAGCTCAAGGCGGAGGATTGCGTCCGGAGAGCCGCCGAACTGGACCCGAAGTCCGCGTTCCCGGCGGCGCGTCTGATCGGACTGGACCTGGCCCTGGGCCGGGACCGTCGCACGATGGAAAAGCATTACGCCGAGGCCCTGCGGCTGAGTCCCTTCTGCCTGATGACCTACCTGTTGAAGGCCGAGTACCTGAAGCCGGAATGGTACGGCACGTGGGACGAGTACCAGGCCTACATCCTCGAGACGATGGGGAGGTTCCCCCCGAACACCCTCATCCCGATCGCGCTGGCCATGAACTACAACAACCAGTACGCGCGGATGAACGACCCGAACTACCTCCAGAGGCCCGACGTGTGGAAGGAGGTCTCGGCCATGTTCGAGGCCTTCCTGGCCGAGAATCCCTCCCACGAGGGCGTGCGAAGCCTGTATTTCCGCCTGCTCTCGGAGCGGCAAATGCGGGATTCGGCCGCCCGCCAGGCGGTTTTCCTCCAGGAGGTTTGGGGACCGCTTTGGATCCTGGGGGGGTGGGCCAGCGAGTCGGCGTTCCGCGCGATCCTGGCAAGCCGCCTCTCGCAGGACGGATCATGAGGGGTTGCGCCCGGCCCGGAGAGGAGTCGAGGAAATGAACGCCGCCATCATCGCCGTGGGCACCGAGTTCGTGCTTGGCGCCTCGGTGGACACCAACAGCGCCTGGATCGCCCGCGAACTGGCGGCCCTCGGTTACGAGGTGGCCTCCCTGCGTGCGGTCGCGGACCACGAGAAACGCCTGGAGCAGGCCTTGAGGGACGCCTTGAGGGAGAACGACGTGGTGATCGTCACCGGCGGACTGGGGCCGACCGTGGACGACGTGACCCGCCGCGTGGTGTCCAAGGTGACGGCGATCCCCCTCGTCTACCGCGAGGAGATCGCGCGGGACATCGAGGCATTCTTCCGGTCTCGAGGCAAGCCCTGCCCGAAGGCCAACCTGAACCAGGCGTTCACGCCGCAGGGCGCCCTTCTCGTCCCCAACACACTCGGAACGGCGCCGGGTTTCGTCGTGAAGACCGGTCAATCCCATTTGGCGGCCCTGCCGGGT
>CAZGWJ010000164.1:0-2599 GCA_964529445.1 uncultured bacterium | reverse complement strand
GTCGGTGTACGGGTAGGGGTCGAAGTCGACGTTACGGTTGGGGTAAAAGTGGCCGAAGGCGTACGAGTGGCCGTGAATGTCGGCGTCCACCACGTTCCCGTGGGGGTTGCCGTGGCGGCGGGTTGGGCCACTAGGGCGAGTTTCGCCAAACGGGATCGAACCTGCCCACCGATGGTGTTGAAGTCTCCACCCACAAACAAGGCGTCGCCCGACTTGGCCAGAGCCCGAATCCACCCATTGGGTGAAGGATCCCAGGGATGCACTTCGCCAGACCCCAACTCAATGGCGGCCAGGTTCCTTCGCGGGACACCCCCCACCATGGTCATTCCCCCACCCGAATAGAGGATCGCGCCATCATGGGCCAATTTAGTCACGGAAACATCGGCCGATGGATCCCAAGGCAGGGCCGCTCCCGTGTCCTCGGATAGCGCCACGAGCCGGTTGCGCGGCAGGCCACCGATGGTCGTGAAATTCCCACAGGCGTAAATGGTATTTCCCGCAAAAACAAAATCGTTCACGTTGTAATTGGAATCAGGGGCCCAGGGAAGAAGCGTCGCCGTCTCCGGATGCACCGCAGCCACAAAGCGCGCGGGTTGACCACCGATCGCCGAAAAGTAACCTCCCAGATAGATCCGGTTATTCAGAAAGCCCATCGCAACGACCGCACCCATCACATTGGGATTCCATCCGAGGAGATTACCGTTAGTCGGATCGAGAGCTAGTGCCCGGTACCGGGTCGATGCCCCCACATGATCGAAATCACCCCCGACATAGAGTGTGGCCCCTGCGGATAGAAAACAATAGACATTGCTGTCGGTCGATGGGCAGGTCAATCGAGCTCCTGTGACCGGATCCAGTGCCGCCAGGTAATTCTGGGAAACACCATTGACCTGGGTGAAGTAGCCCCCGGCATAGACCCGGTCATCGAACGCCGCCAGGCATTTGACCACATCATTCAATACCGGCCTCCACGGAAGGATGACACCCGTGTTCACGTCCACCGCCGCCAGGTTCGAGCAGGACTGTGCCTGGGTCATGCAGAAATCGCCACCCACGAAAAGTCGCCCCGCCTGGACGGCCAAGACATTCACCGTGCTGTCCAAGCCGGGATCCCAGGTTTGCACCGTTCCGGATGGAATGTCGATCTTCGCCACTCGGGATCTTGCGACACCTCCGATGGTCGTGAAACTCCCGCCCACACAGAGTGTCGTCCCCTCCACGGCCAGACTGTAAGGATCCGCGTTGGCCGGCACATCGAGTGGAAGAACCGAACCGGACGAGCCGTCAACAGCCGCCAAACGCGTCCGAATCTGCCCCCCGATGGTCGTGAAACTCCCGCCCACATAGACGGTCCCGCCCGCCACGGCAACGCATCGGACGAAGTTGTTGGGCGAGGGATTCCAGGAAAGAATGGTCTGAGTCGACGATTCGATAGCCGCCAGCGAAGCGATTGGCGCGCCCCCGATGGTCGTGAATGAACCACCCACGTAAACCGTGGTTCCGCTCGAGTCGATTGACTGAATCGTCCCGTATAGACCGGGATTCCACGGATCCGGATTCCCGGAGGCCGCCGACAGTACGCCCAGTCCGATCCGTGGTTGTCCGGCCACTTCGGAGAAATAGCCCCCGACGTAGAGCTTGTCCCCGGAAACCTCGAGTGCGTTCACCTGGTTGTTCGTATCCAGATTCCATGAACGCACACTTCCCGTCGAAGCCTCCAAGGCTACAAGGTTCCGGTGAGGTTGCCCTCCAATTGTCGTGAAGCTCCCGCCGACATACAGAACATCTCCCGCCAGGGCTAGGGCTTTCACGACGGTATAACCGCTGAACGTAACGCCCCAACCTGTATCAATGGACAAGTCGTTCGTGAGATGTGCCAGCGCGGATCGAGCCTGGCCCCCCAAATAGTCGAATGAACCGCCGACGAACCATCCACCACTCCCGTCGGGGATGGCGGCATGCATCTGGAGGTTACCCGCGGGATACCCGGGAACAGGCGTTCCGGATGGAAAATCGAACCAGATTCCGCTTCCCGCCCGGTTTCCAATTTTGCTGAAGGTTCCACCGAGGTAGAGGGTTCCGTTGTACT
Organism: uncultured bacterium; assembly: GCA_964529445.1. Lineage (GTDB taxonomy): Bacteria > Oederibacteriota > Muellerivitia > Muellerivitales > Muellerivitaceae > CAZGWJ01. Next base: position 510 of record CAZGWJ010000164.1, on the reverse strand, counting down.
CCTCGATGGCGTGAATGCTTCCGTTGGCGACGGGGAAATCCATCACCGTGACCTGGGCCATGGATGGGGATGCGCAGATGCAGAGCAGCAGGAATACGAACTTGGACGCTGACCTCATGGAACCCCCGCTTGCATGTCGTGATGGGTTATGGGCAAATCATACCTCTACCCTGAAAATAGAGGGTTTGGGGTGTTGTTTATTCCCTGCCAAAACGCGCCGAAAGTGCTTATTTCACCGCAATATCACCACATAGGAGTGCTTCGAACACTTCCCCCTCTCCCCCTGCGGGAGAGGGCGGGGTGAGGGGGGATCTTCGCCTCACTTCAAAATCACCACATACGAGTACTTCTCCGTGACGTTGGAACGGGAACTCACCAAAACCCGGTAGATGTAGGTCCCGTTGGAGAGCCCGCTTCCCCAGGCGTCCTTGCCGTCCCACTCGAAGGAATTGGCCCCCGTCTTCAGGCCCTTGATCGTCTTGCGCCACAGGAGCCGGAAGGAGGTCGAAT
>CAZGWJ010000163.1:0-2692 GCA_964529445.1 uncultured bacterium | reverse complement strand
CAGGTCCGCCAGTTGAGGCGCCAGGAAGGGCAGCAAGGCAACCAGTCCGATCCCCATCAAGGCGAGGAAGGCATCACCCTTGGGGCGCGCGAAACGCAGGGGGACCAGGTAGGACCCGATCATCAGGAAGGCGAGGAAAGCGTAGAGGTAGCCCATTATTCATTCCCCCTGTCCCACTGTCGCCGGATCATGCCCATCCCCCTCGCCAGATTCGACTCCCTCCGGTGGTTTCGACAAGCTCACCATTTGGGGAGAAGGATGGGATGAGGGTGATCCACCGCTCGCGACGGCACCCCTCACCCTCCCCTCTCCCGCAAGGGGAGAGGGAGAACGATACGGGGCGCGCGAAGCGGAGGGGGACCAGATAGGACCCGATCATCAGGAAGGCGAGGAAAGCATAGAGGTAGCCCATCGATCAGAACCCTCGATCGACGGGCGATGTGAAAGGTGCGAAAGGCACGGGCAACGGATGATCGTTTCGACTTGTCACTTCTAACCGGTGGTTCATCCGTCGGTCTCCATGCCCCAATTCCTCATTCCTGATTCCGAATTTCCCTTCAAGCTCCCGCCGTGGCGACGTGCGGGGCTTCCTTCACGACCCGCCTCAACAGGAAGAACTCCAGCACCTGCAGGACCATGAGCGTCACGACCAGCGCTTCGGGCGAGACCTTCACGTAGAGAACGGCCGCCAGGGGTCCCAAAATGAAAAGGCCCAGCTTCACGGTCCCCGTGGCCGCCGAGACGGCCTTGGGCCTTTCCTTCTCGCCCATGATGGACAGCCAATAGGCGTTGTTGGCGCTCCAATAGAGGGCGCCCGCCACGGCGCTCAGGCCCGCGGCGAGGAAACACAGCATGAGCCGCGACTCGCTTCCCCGCGCGAGAAGAAGCAGGGCCATGGCCGCCAGGGCGAACAACTGCTCGTAACCCAAAAGCCCCATAAACCTCCGGATAGGGATGTAGGGGATCACCAGCACCACCACGAGAAAGGTGACGTAGGCGCCGCCCTGGGCGAGCACCGCCACGTCGCCCTTGGCGACCTGCACGCATTCGAGCAGGAAAAGCGTCGAATACGTGTTCCAGGCGAAGACCTTCCACTCCTCGATGAAGCGCGCGAAGAGGAAGGGTCTCGCCCCCGGACGCGACCAGAAGACGACGAAGGCCTCGCGGGTCCGGTGGATGGCGTCCTTCAGGGCGGAGAACCACGCCGGCGGTGCCTTTTCCGGGGCGGGAACGTCCGGCAGGTATCTCATGCGCAGGTAGGTCCCGGCCGCGAAAAGGAGGAAGAAGAGCGCGTACATGCCCCGGCCCGCGGGCACCAGGCCGAACTTCGTGACGAGCAGGCCCCCCACGAGGGGCAGGAACGCCACCGAGGGCAGGAGGTTCACGAGCTGGAGGAGCGTGAAAACCCGGGCGCGCTTGAAGGGCTTCACGCCCTCCACGAGAAGGATCTGGTAGGCGATGTTGGCCCCCGCGTTGGTCGCCATGGCCAGGATGGCCGCGATGCACCACCACTTGTTGACCGCCAGGGTGAGGCAGACCGTGTAAAGGCCCCAACTGGTGATGTCGAAGAGCACGAGCGTGCGCTTGCGGCCCCAGGTGTCGGCCAGGTAACCGCCCGTCAGGAAACCGAGGAGGGAAAGCCCCTGCGCCCAGGCGCTGTAAAGGCCCAATTCAGCTCGCGACAGGCCCAGTTCGACCATGTAGGGCGCCGCATAGACGTTCACCATCGCGAGGGGGATGACCCACAAGACGCCGGTGTAGATGGAAACCGCGGGCGCCCGCTCGATGCCGCGGAAGAGGTGCCGGATCTCGAGGCGCTCCCGCCCCAGGAGGTAGAGGGGACGGCGCACGAGCAGGTCGGCCATCTCGCCGGAGAAGTAGCGGAACAGGCCGGCCAACTGGTTGAGGGGGGAGGAGGGCACCCTAGTCCCCGGCGGGAGGCGGCAGTTCGCGGATCATGACCACGGCGTCCTCCTGGTTGTCCTGGTAGTACTTCCGGCGGATGGCCACGGTGCGGAACCCCGCCTTCTCGTAGAGCGCGCGCCCCGCGGCGTTGCCCTCCCGCACCTCGAGGGTGGCGAGCCGCGCGCCCTTCCTCGCAGCGTAACCCATGCAATGCTCGATGAGGGACCGGGCGACGCCCCGGCGGCGGAAAGGGGAAGCCACGGCGAGGGTGATGACGTGGGCCTCGCCGGGCACTTCCCAATAGCCCATGTATCCGACGACGCGCCCGCCCTCGAGGGCCGAGAAATAACGCGCCATCGAGCGCTTCAGTTCGGCCTCGTAGAGTTCCCGCGACCAGGGGGAGGGGAAGGAAGCGTCTTCGATGGGAAGGACCCCGTCGAGGTCGGTCAGCAGCATGGGGCGGATTTCCATGGAAAACCTCAAGGATGGAACGCGAAGTTGCGCATGTCATCCTGAGGGAGCGAACCCATTGGTTCGTCTGCGACCGAAAGGATCTCACTGCCTGAGATGGTTTCGGTCACAATATCCGCCTATCGGCGGGTTCCCTCACCATGACAGCGATGCAGTCACTTCGCTTTCTTCGCAACTTCGCGCTATGTCGTTGTCGGGTCGGAAGGGGCCGGTTCCTGCTTCTCCTCGACGGCGGGGGGGCGCAGGTAGAGGGGCTGCAGATCCTCCGCCGCGGGGCGTTCCCCGGCCTGCCAGCGCTTGTAAGCCAGGCGGGCGA
>CAZGWJ010000162.1:0-2709 GCA_964529445.1 uncultured bacterium | reverse complement strand
CGCGGAAAGCGCCGCCGTTCTTCGCCCGCCATCGATGCTATCGATGGCGAGGTCTCGACCAGGGCGGACGGCTTCGCGTTGGCTGTGTATTGGCTGGTTTGTAACGGCTCCTCCATCGACGGTCGAATGGTCGAATAGTTGATAACAGTACGCTCAACCGGGTGGTGGGGTCCGGGAAGGAGTCTGAAATCCTTGAAATACGGACCTTCGGCCCCGGATCAACCACCGAAAAGGCCCTTTGGGCGTTCCTTGCCTCGCAGAATATTGTAAAATACCGCCCCACGCATCTTTCGACACGGAAGGTCCCCGTCTTGGGCAAGAAGGACAAGGACAACATCCAGAAGAAGCTGCTCGCCTACGAGTTCCCGGTGGAACTGGAGCCCAAGGCCGATGGCCACGTCGAGGCCCATTGTCCCTGGTTCCCGGGAATCCGGGCCCAGGGGGCGTCGCCCCGGGAAGCCCTTGATCGCCTGAAGCACGTCCTCGACAACCGTTTCACCACCCCGGCCGTCTCTCTCTTCGAGAAATCGGACGTCCTCAAGGACATCCCGACCCTCTACGGGATGGTGGAGTACCGCGGCCACGTGTACGTCGCCACGAGCCGGGACCAGATCCTCAAGTCCGGTTCCGGAGCCCCCGGTTCCTGGAAGCCCGTTCCGGTCACGGGAACGCCTTCGCGTTTCTTCAATCCCACTCCCGGCGGCGCCGAGGGGGCCGGGGACTACACGACGCAGATCTACTGTCTTTGCCGCTACGCGGCCCCGGGGCGCGAGATGGCGCTGTATGCCGGCACCAACCTGAACGGCTCGGTGTACGTGTCCGGGGACGGGGAGACCTGGCGCGAGGCCTTCGCCACCGGCGAGGACCGGGTACACGCCCTCTGCGAGTTCAACAGCATGCTGTTCGCCGCCACCAGCTCGCAGGGACGGGTGTACGCGTTCGACGGCGTGCAGTGGAACACGGTCGGCTCCCTGAACGAGGTGGCCGTGACCGCCCTGGTTTCCTTCCAGGGGCGGCTCTTCGCCGGGACCTATCCTTCCGGCATCATCTTCTCCACCGAGAACGGCCTGGCCTGGCAGGAATCCACGGCCACGGGATCCAGCTTCGTGCAGTGCCTCAAGCAGTACAAGGGGGCGCTCTACGCCGGGACCTCCAGCGCCAACGGCGTGGCCATCCTCAAGACCGAGAACGGCCGCGACTGGATCCGGGTGTACGAGGGCATGCGCGAACTCAACGTGTACTGCCTCGAGGAATTCGAGGGCGCGTTGTACGCCGGCACGGGCAATGCGGGCCGCATCCTCCGCACGTTGGATGGGGACGCCTGGGAGACCGTGCACGCGGGGGACTACGAGGGCGTGCGGTGTTTCGCGGTCTTCGACGACTACCTGTGGGGCGGGACCGACAACCCCGGGGTCATCCTCAAGTCCACGTTCGACGCCGCGGCCGTGCCCCAGGTCACCGCCGTCGAGGTCGCCGGCGTCTCCTCCTGCGACGCCCACATCACATGGGAGACCGACATCCCCGCCACGACCGAGCTCATGCTCGGGCCCGTGGCCCCGCCCACGGTGCCGGGCTCGGGGGGCAAGGACGGCATCGCCGGCACGATCGAGTTTCCGGTGACCGTGACCGACCGGACCGCCGTGCGGCGCCACAACGTGCATCTCACGGATCTCAAGGCCGACACCTCCTACCATTTCAAGGTGCTGAGCCGGAACCGCTCCTCCTCTTCCGACGTTTCCGAGCTTTTCCTCTTCCGGACGGAGGCCATTCCGGGCCCCCAGATCGTTTCCGCGACCCATCCGGACCCGGTGGCCTGGATGAAGGATCCCACCGTACGTTTTTCCCTCGAGACCAACAAGCGCTGGTCGGGCTACTACTACCGTTTCGACCAGGAACCCGGCACCGTCCCGGACCCCTCGACGGCCGAGTACACGGAGAAGAGCGAGGTGGTATTTCCCGAAACGCCGCAGGGGCGCTGGTACCTGCACGTGGTGGGAGTGGACGATTCCGGCAACGTGGGAGGTTCGGCCTCCCATTATCCCGTTCTCATCGATACCCAGGCCGCGCCGCCTCCCTCGGTGCGCAGTCTCACGCACCCCGATCCGCTCGTCTGGGTCTCCAACCCCTCGCCCGTCCTCGAGTGGGATCCTCCGGAGGATCTCTCGGGCGTGAAGGGTTATTGGGTCCACGTGGACCGGGAACCCGGGACACTGCCGGGGCCTTCCCTGGGGCGTTTCACCGCCGAACCCAGGGGCACCTACGGCCCCCTGGAGGACGGGGCCTGGTATGTGCACATCGTCACCGAGGACATGGCCGGGAACGTCGGGCGGGAGGCGGTCCATTACCCCCTCCGCATCGACACGAAGGCCCTGCCTCCGGCCTTGAGTTCCCCCACGCATCCGGACCCCGGGCAATGGGTCCCCTTGCGGGACGTGACCCTCGCATGGGTACCGCCGAACGAACTGTCCGGCGTGGCCGGATACTACGTCTTCGTGGACCGCCATCCCGAGACGGTGCCCCTGCCGGACGCCTCGCGCTGGACCGAGCAGAATCGTGCCACCGTCACGGGCCTCGAGGACGGCTCCTGGTACCTGCACGTTCGCACCAAGGACAAGGCGGGCAACCTGTCCGCCGACGCCGCGCACCTGCTGGTGCGCATCGACACGGTGGCTCCCCCGCCGGTCCTGTCCTCCGAGACGCATCCGGACC
>CAZGWJ010000161.1:0-2783 GCA_964529445.1 uncultured bacterium | reverse complement strand
AAAGGGGCCAGTGCGAACAACCCTCGGACATGAACTTGTGGTTCCTGTCCGGTTCGTCCCTCCCCCGTGTGTGCATCCCCCGCCAAAGGTCCCCCGAACGGGGAATCGGGGGGCAAGCGGGGGAGGGAAAACGCCTTTGTTTCCCTCTCCCGTTTACGGGAGAGGGTAGGGTGAGGGGTTCGTTGCTGAGAGTTTTGGATACTTAACCACCTTTTCCAATAGTCACAACCTGATCTCTGGTGCATTTCCGTCAACTTCTCATTCCTAATTGCCCATTCATCATTGCGCTCCGCTGCCACTTGCCCACCATCAGGGAATCATCTCTTGAGGATGAATTTGCCCCGCTCCAGGCGCTTCCCCTCGTGCCAGAGGATCCAGTAATAGGTCCCCGTGGAACAGGGATTCCCCTTGCGATTGCGCCCGTCCCACTCGGCGCGCCGGTCATGCTCGGGGGCCTCGGCGACTTTTTCCCCCGATACCGTGTAGAAGCGAAGGACGGACCCCGGCGGCATCCCCGAGGCCTTGAGCGTTCCCCGCGCGGCCACCTCCGGCACGAAGGGGTTCGGCCAGATCCGGAAGGGACCGACCGGCGTGGGCGAGAAAGTCGGGGTCGGGACGGGCGTCGGCGAGCGCGTCAAGGTCGGCGAATAGGTCGGCGTCGGCGTGAACCAGGTGCCCGTAGGCGTGGGCGTGAACGTGGGAGTCTCGGTCGAGGTGGAGGTGCGGGTTTCGGTAACGGTGGGGGTCGCCGTCCAGGAGGGAGTATCGGTGAAGGTCGCGCTCGGGGACAGGGTACCCGTGGGAGTATCGGTGGAGGGCGGGGTGAAGGTCTCCGTGACGGTCGGCGTTTCGGTGGGCGTGTCGGTGGGCAGGGCCGAAAAGCTCGAGGCCCGGATGAAGACGGCGCTGTCGAGACTACCGTCCTGGACGTCGCAGATGGCCAGTTTGATGTGGTTCGTCACGCCCGGCATCACGGGGGCCTCCACGGACAGGACCACCGTCAAGCCGTCCATCTCGGTGTCCAGGCCCGCGGAGGCCAGCGTGAGGGGGCAGGACACCGATCCCTCGGCGCGGTTGTTGATGAAGTATTCCGGGTTGGTGCAATTGTTGACGTTGTTGATGGAGACCCGGGTCGTCGTTCCGGGGATGAGGGCCACGTTCTCCCCGTTGAGGAAGAAGGCGAAGATGTCGTTGAAGGAGCTGCCGACGAAATTGCTGTACTCCTCGGACGAGAAGACGTACTCGAAGACGAGGGTGCCGCTGCCGGGGATGAAGTCGAACTCGAGCACGTTGGCGTCATGGGTCGAACTCAGGGCCACCCCGGCCTCCAGGGCCAGGTCCGCGTCCCCGGGACAATAGGGCGAGCATCCAGGGAATTCATGGATGTTGAAGTTGGTGGTGCTGCTGGTTTCGTTCGGGCCGACCACGTCCGTGACGCCGCCGGACGTCAAGAGGATGCCGGACTCGAAACCGATGACGGCCTCGCCCCCGGTGAAGAACCCGGCCGAGAGGGTGGTGCCCTGGTACTCGATGTTGAAGACGCTGATGCCCGTGCCCAGAAGGGCGGTCACGAGGTCCTCAGGAGGGCGGTCGGCCAGGGGCGTCACGTTCAAGGCGGCCGATACCGCCGAGAAGGGACCCAGGGACAGGAACAAGGCCAGGAATGCCCTGCGAAGGATACGGGATCTCAATAGGTTCTCCCGGTTGTCGGATGCGGTTCCGCGGCTATGAGGGGATTATACCCCCACCGCCGCGGAACGAGTCATCCTCGAACGGGACAAGACGGGTTTCAATACTTGACGGAGCACCCGTAGGGCTTCGTAGCGGGCTCCGCGACCTTCGCGCCCGCCAAGAGGGCGTCCAGGGCCGCCCTCACGTAGGATTTGGCCTTTTTCACGTCACCCTTGAAGAAGGTGGGCTTGTCGTCGATGGCCCCCATATAGGAGAGGATCCCCTTCTTGTCCACCACGTAGAGGTGGGGGGTAGTCTTGGCGTCGTAGAGACGGCCCACCCGCCCGTCGGGGTCCAGGAGAAGGGCGGCTGCCTTGGACTTGTCCTTCTTCACGCGGGCCTTCGCCTCCTCCGGCGTCATGTGACCCTGCTTGCCGGGAGCCGAGGATACGATGGAGAACCAGACGACCCCCTTCTTCGCGTACTCCTCCTGGAGCTTCTGCATGTTGCCCGAATCGTAATGCTTGCGGACATAGGGACAGCCCGGGTTCGTCCATTCCAGGACCACGATCTTCCCCTTGTGGTCCGCCAAGCGGTGGGTTTGGCCTTCGGCGTCCGTCAACTTGAAATCCGGCGCGCCTTGACCCGGCAGGGGGGCTTTCCTGGCGAAGGCGGCCGGCGCGACCAGGAGCGCGGCCGCCAGCACGACGATCAGGTTCTTCATGGGTCTCCTCCGACTCGGATTCGTCTTCCCTTCCATTGTGGGGAGGGTGAAGCGGGAAAATCAAGCCCTTCGTGAACGGCACGGATCCACCATGAAGGACGGCACGAACAAGGAAGAACGCAGAGGCACAGAGAAAGGCCATCTGGCCACCGATGGAGGGGATGAACACAGATATTGAAATGATCCACCACGAAGCCCATTCGACTGGCGGCTTCGCCGCCGCTCAGGGCAGGTCACGAAGAACGGCACAAATCTTTCGCCACCAAGACCCCAAGACCCCCAGAAAGGACTGAACCACGGAGAGACGGATCCACCATGAAGGACGGCACGAACAAGGGGAACTCAGAGGCACAGAGACGCAGAGAACGGCTTTTTGCCACAGATGGAG
>CAZGWJ010000160.1:0-2833 GCA_964529445.1 uncultured bacterium | reverse complement strand
CTGCAGGTCGCCCGGCAGGAAGCCCAGTCTCTCCCCGGCCTCGACCGCAGGACGGGTGAGGATGATCCTCGAGACATCCCCGTTCCGCAACGCCGCCACCGCCATGGCCACCGCCAAGTAGGTTTTCCCGGTCCCTGCCGGCCCCACCCCGAAGACCACGTCCCTGCGCCGGATCGCCTCGACGTAAAGGGACTGGTTCTTCGTCCGAGGCACCACCGGTTTCTTGCGGGATGAGACAAGGATGGCGTTTTCAGGCAACTCCTCCCCGGCTTGACGGGAGGGTGCATGGGGGGCGCGGCGCCCGCTTCGCTGGTTCGCAATGGCATCCGCCACCTGATGGGAAGCCAGGTATCCCTGGTGCCCCTCCCGCAGGTGGACGCGCAGATCCTCGATGGCCCTGGAGGCGCGCTCCACCTCCTCCGGGTCACCCGCGAGATGGATCTCGTTGCCGCGGGCCACCAGGCGGACCCCGAAGGAATGCCTCAGCATCCGGAGCGTGTCATCCTTCTCGCCGAAAAGCTGGACACATTCATTCGTGTCATCCAGGGTGATCTTACGCTTCACTTCGTGGGACAATGGACTCCTCCCCGACCCGTGAACGTCCGGGACCCCATTCTAACCGCTGTGGGCAGTTCCCGAACGCCGAACTTGGGATCCCCGGAAGGATTGACGCCGTTCCCAGGCATTGTTTTGCGCTGCCTCGAAAGAGCCTCTCCCGGACAATAAAAAACCCCCTCCTCCCGCAGGAAAAGGGGGCTCCGAACGGCTCAAGGAATGATCTTCAGAAGTAATCGACCGGCAAGGTCTCGCGCGGCTTGGTGTGGGGAACGTACTTCGGCGTCTTGTTGGCCGCATCCTTGGCGCGGGAAATCTCATCCGCCGAGAAATCGCGGCGGATCAGGAAATTCTGGTCCGGATAGATGAGGTCCGGGTCCTGGATCTGGTCGCGGTTAGCCTTGAAGAGCAGGGGCCACTGGAAGTTGTCCCCGTAGATGGAGGACGAACCGGATATATCCCAGAGGGTATCCCCCTGGACCACCGTGTACTTCTCCTCTTCCTTTTTGACCTCGGCCGGAGGAGGGGGTGGCGCCGCCTGCACGGTCTCGGAGGACTGGGGAGCGGCGGGCACCTCGGTACCCTCCACCCGCTTCTTGGAACAACCCGCGGCGACAAGTCCGAACGCCAGGGTCAGCAGGAGCAGTTTCTTCATTTCGAATCTCCCATCGATAGGATTCAAGTTTGACGACGCGGTATTGTAGCAAAACCGCGGGTTTCCCTGTCAATCAAAAGGACCCCGGAAGGGCTCCCGTTAAAGGTTTAGACTCCTATTTTAACGTTCCGGTTCCCCAAAAAGCGGATACCGCGAAGGCGCGAAGACGCAAAGGAAAGATCCGGAATCGGAAAGCCGAATATTCTGAACAAAACCTTCTAAACTTCCCACTTCTACCTTCTTCCTGCTGTTAGGTGAGATCTTCCGTCTCGATCCGGATATTCAATTCCTTCATCAGGTCCTCTTCGATCGGCGACGGGGCGCCCGTGAGGAGACAGGTTCCCTTGGCGGTCTTCGGGTAGGGGATGATGTCACGGATGGACGTGGCGCCCGTGAGGAGCATGACCACGCGGTCCAGGCCGAACGCCATGCCACCGTGGGGCGGCGCACCGTAGGAGAGGGCCTTCAAGAGGAAGCCGAACCGTTCCTCGGCCTTCTCGGGACTGATGTCGAGGATCTTGAAGATCCGCGCCTGCATCTCGGGATCGTGGATACGGATGGACCCGCCTCCGAGCTCGATCCCGTTCAACACCATGTCGTAACCACGGCTTTTGACCTTCATGGGATCGGATTCCAGGAGGTCGATGTCCGCCTCCTGGCACATGGTGAAGGGATGGTTCATGGAATAACGACGGCCCTGGGTGTCGAGACCGAACATGGGGATGTCGACAACCCAGACAAAGGCCCATTTCGGGCCCTTCTCGATCAAGCCCCGGCGCCGGGCCACCTCGACCCGCAAGGCGCCCAGCGCGTCGTTCACGACGCTCTCGGCGTCGGCCCCGAAGAGGATCAGGTCCCCGTCGTGGGCGTCCAGGGTCCTCATCAGGTCGGCCTGCACGTCCTCCGGGAAATACTTCACGATGTTGGAATCGAGCTTGCCGTCCCTCACCTTGAACCAGGCCATGCCCTTGGCCCCGTGTCGGCCCACGAAGGCCGTGAGGTCGTCCAGGTCCTTGCGGGAGAATTCGGCGCATCCGACCGCGTTGACAGCCTTGACGCAACCGCCTTTTTCCAGCACCTCGGTGAAGACCTTGAACTGGCTGCGGCGGGCGATCGCATCCACCCTCACGAGGGGCAGGCCAAAACGCAGATCCGGCTTGTCGTTGCCGTACTTCTCCATGGACTCGGCGAAGGAAATGCGCGGGAATGGGGTCGGGAGATCCTCCCCCAGGTACTCCTTGAAAACGGCTTTCATGACCATCTCACCCACGCGATAGACGTCCTCCTCGGTGATGAAGGACATCTCGATGTCGACCTGGGTGAATTCCAATTGGCGGTCGGCCCGAAGGTCCTCGTCCCGGAAACAGCGGGCCACCTGGTAGTACTTGTCGAGGCCGGCGATCATGGAAAGCTGTTTCAACTGCTGGGGGCTCTGGGGCAGGACGTAGAACTGGCCGGGGTTCATGCGGCTGGGCACGACGAACTCGCGGGCACCTTCCGGGGTGTTCTTGATGAGGATGGGGGTCTCGATCTCCAGGAACCCGTCGCCGTCCATGGCCTTTCGGATGGCCTGGGTGATTTTGTGCCGGGCCACGATGCGGTCCTTCATGAGCTTGCGCCGCA
>CAZGWJ010000159.1:0-2974 GCA_964529445.1 uncultured bacterium | reverse complement strand
GCCCGTTTACGGGAGAGGGTCGAGCTGCCCGCGGCCACAAGCCGAGGGCAAGGGTTGCTCGCGCAGACCCTTCAGGGTCTGTGAAGGGTGAGGGGATGTTTTTCTTATCCGACTTTTAAGGTCGGCTTGTCACTTTTGGCTTATGAACAGGCGCTATCTGGTTGTTCCTGCCTCGCTCCACCCCGATTGATGGAATAAACAAGCCGTTCCTGTCCCCAAGGTGAGGTGGCATAGGCGTGTTTTTCCGCGTCGATCCACCCCAGCATCGCTTTCGGAGGGGGCCCATGGGGAAGGGAAGAAGGATCGTTGGCGTTGCATGGGCCGTGATGGCCGTGGCGGCCGTCCTGCCGCTCCTTCCGGCCTGCAAGACGCCCGTCGCCACGCCGCTGACTCCCCCGAAGGCCGTCACGGCTACGCCTTCCTTCACGCCGACCACCACGCCGACGTACACCCCGAGCCCCGTCTGGACCTCGACACCGACCGCGGCGAACCCGACCCCCACGGCGACGTTCTATTTGACGCCGTACAGCAATCCCTTGCCGACCAGCGGGATCCATTGGAGGATGACGCTGATCGATGCGTCGGGCTGCGATCCTTCGAATGACCGTTGTGTCACGGTGAACGTTCGGTTGGACCTGGCCGTGAACGGTGTCATGGAAACGACGGCTGGAGTCACCCTGACAACCCCGCTCGGCGATCTGACATTGAACTTTGTGGACTCCTACGCCATGAATCCGCCCGGCAACGGTCAGAGTTGCGCTGTATACACGGCATCCTTTCCGGCCGGCTGGTATGTTCAGACCGGCGCGGTTTATACGCTCACGACCGCGACCTCCATGGGTGTTGCGTCCTCATCAGTGACGGCACCCGGGGGACCCGTTTCATTCGTATCCGGATGCAATTACCTCTTTTGGACGGGTGACGGTAACAACGATGGGGCGTTTTGGGGTGCGGCGGCGCGATGCTCCGGTGTGACGGTCTACTATCCGACGCATTCCGCGGGCGACCTGGCGTCGCCTTTCGATTTGTACGGTACTCTCGGGGCGAACGAGAGCGGTTGTTCCTATCTCGTCAACCTGCTCCTGCAGAACAGGAATTGGACTATCACGAATGCTACAAGTCCGACCGGGTTTCATGTCCGGATGTATTACCCGGTTACCTGCACGAAACCCTGAAATCTTATCCGCGTTGTCCCATGATTTAACGGGCAAGTGATCGACCGTAAAAGCCCTGAAATGAACCGCCTTTGTAGTTGCGAATCATCCCCCCCTTGCCTAAACTACACATCCCTGCCGGATGCATCCCGGACAGGGACCCGCCTTACCCGGTCGGTAGGACGCCGCGAACACGGGGTGTGGTCGCCGGGGGACGGGGATCTTGGATGCGGAAAAGGACGGGCCTCCAGGCATGCCGACCGGGAAAGTGAAGTGGTTCAACGCCGGTAAGGGCTACGGTTTCATCGAGCAGGAGGGCGGGGAGGACGTGTTCGTGCACTTCTCGGCCATCCAAGGCGACGGTTTCAAAACCCTCACGGCGGGACAGGAAGTCGAGTTCGAGATCGTGCAGGGCGCCAAGGGAAAACAGGCGGCCAACGTCGTCAAGAAATCCTAGATACCTTTCCTTCTTCCACCGCACCACCCAAGGCCTTCCGTCTTTGGACGAGGGCCTTTTTGTCTTTGGTCACCTCCGCCCCTCCTACGAAGGTTTGTCCAGCACGGTGTATGCCTGGCTTTCGCGACAAAGGACGCATCGGGTATTTTGAAAGTCCCCGCTCCGGGCTCGGGATGGATGCGTCCCTTTCATCGGGATCTGAACAGCCGTTGCCATCGCAATAACGTCATTCTTTATCGCCCTCTCCTGCTCAAGCCGCCATACTCAACCCGGGGAATTGTCGCGACGATACCCGGACGCTGGTCCGCTCCACCCATTCGACAAGCTCATGGCCTGATCATTGTGCCCTGAGGCTCTCGATGGGCCATCCCCCGATGGGTTCCTGTGTCACATCGTGACGGGGTTTCCATTCGAGCCGCTGGGATGTTGAGACGTCCAAGGCCGCCCTTTCGCTCGGGTTGAGCCGGTTCCGAACGGGCTCTTGGTCGGGGCTTTCACGGGAGAGGGCAGGGGTTTCAACGACCTGCAACAAAAGCGAATATATATGCGCCTCGTCGAATCAATGTCTTCATCTGTGTTCATCCCATCCATCTGTGGTTAAAATGCCGTACCGTGGTTAAGATGTTCGCCGGAGGTCGCTCCATGGCCGTTAAAAAAGAACTCTTTGAGACGCTGGGGCCGGGGGCCGCTCCCTCCGACGCCCTCTATGACGTCCTCGCCTTCGGGGCGCACCCGGACGACGTCGAGATCGCCATGGGGGGCACGATCCTTGCCCTGAAATCCCGCGGCGCGAAAGTGGCCGTCTGCCACCTCACCGACGGGGAACCCACACCCTTCGGCACCCGCGCGATCCGTATGAAGGAGGCCGCCCGCGCCGCCCGCGCCCTGGGCGTGGACGACTGGTGCGTGCTGACCCTGAGGAACCGCGAATTGACCCCCACCCTCGACGCCCGCCGCCGCGCGGCCGAGGTCATTCGCAAGTACCGCCCGCGCATCGTGTTCGCCCCCTATCCCGTGGACGCGCATCCCGACCATTGGGCCGCCAGCGAGATCGTGCAGGGCGCGCGCTTCTGGGCGAAGCTGTCCAAGACCCGGATGAAGGGTTCGCCCTGGTACCCGACGAAACTGTATTTCCACCTCTGCAACCACCTGCGCCTGAACGTGGCGCCCTCCTTCGTGGTGGACACCTCCGGGACGCACGCGGGCAAACTGCGCGCCCTGCGCTGTTACGAGAGCCAGTTCATCAGGAAACCGGGGAGCCGGGCGCTCGAGACGATCGACCGGATCAACCGCTTCTTCGGCGTGATGATCGCCGGCGGTGCCGAATCGACGGTTTCACCGCTGGGCATGGGTGGTTTCTGCG
>CAZGWJ010000158.1:0-3027 GCA_964529445.1 uncultured bacterium | reverse complement strand
CCCCATGCGCAGGTCGTCGGAGATGACCAGCCCGTTGAACCCCAGGCGCCCCCGCAGGAGCTTCTGCACCACCTCGTGCGACATCGAGGCGGGGAAGTAGGGGTCGATCTGCTTGACGGTGATGTGGCTGATCATGACGGCGTCGAGGCCCCGCGGGATGAGGTGGCGGTAGGGTGCGAGGTCCGTCTTCATGAGTTCCTCGATGGTGGCGTCGCTGACGGCCGCGTCGTCGTGCGTGTCGGCCTCGCTGAGCGTCTGGGCCGGGAAATGCTTGGCCGTGGCGATGACCTTCTGGGTCTTCATGCCCGCCACGATGCGCTCGGCCAGCAAGGAGACCCGCTCCGGATTACTGCCCAGGGAGCGGCGGTAGGGGGAGATGATGGCGTCCTTGCCGCTTTTTTCCAGGTCCACGACGGGGGAGAAGTTCAGGTTGGCTCCCACCGACCGCAGTTGGTGGCCCGCCAGCCGCCCGAAGCGGTAGGCGATGTCGGGGTTCCCGTTCTCCCCCACGGCGGCCAGCGATGGAAGGCGTGAGAAGCCCTGCTCCTCCCGCAGGCGCCGCACGGCCCCGCCTTCCTGGTCCACGGCCACGATGAGGGGCACGGCGCTGGCGGCCTGGATCTCCCGGATGTACTCCTTCAACTGCTCCTGGGTGCGGATGTTCTGGCCGAAAAGGATGACGCCGCCGGCCCATCCGTTGGACAGCATTTCCCGCTTCCAGGAGGACAACTTCGTGCCGGGCACGATAATGAGCAGCATCTGGCCGATCTTGCGTTTCAACTGGGCGACTTCCGCCCGTTCCATGCGGGCCGCGGGATTCGCGACGCGGGCGCGCAGGGTGTCGTAGAAGGGGGGGAGGTTGTTGACCTTCGGGTTCAGGCGCTGGGCCTGCCCGTAATGCCAGAAGGCGGCGGCATCCTGGCCCTGGAAATAGTAGCAATGCCCGAGCAGGAGCCAGGGTGCGGAGGAGGTGGTGGAGTTGGCGGCCGCGCGGTGCGCCTCGCGCATGGCCGGGAAGAAGTCCTGGTTCTGGTAGTAGCGTTGGGCGAGCTGGAACTGCTTGCGGGCGAGTTCCTTCCGGCCGTTCTCCAGGGGCGTGGAGGCGGCGAGGAGAAGGCCGATCAGGATGAGCGAGACGGAGAAAAATTTTCCCATTGTTCTATCGAGGGGGAATTCTAGCAGAATCGTCCCGTTTCTGCACGGATGCGGGGTTGCGTGCGGGGTCCGCTGGTCCTATCCTATGACGAACCTGAACAAGGAGTCCCCTTGCGCCCCGTCCCGCAGGACCAGCCGACGACCCTTCTCGTCAACGTACCCTGCGGTTCGTATTTCCGCATCGCGTTCGAGGTGAGGGGGGCTCTGGCCCGTGCCCTTCCGGGCCAGTTCGTCAACCTCCGCCTATCCGAGGGCACCCAGCCCCTGCTTCGGCGCCCCTTCTCCATCTCCCGCATGCTGAAGGCTTCCGGCGGGAAAACCCATATGGAAGTGATCTTCGCGGTCGTGAAGGAGGGAACCCGGTTGCTCTCCCGCCTGGGACCCGGCACGCCGATCCGGGTTCTCGGCCCCCTGGGGCGTCCCTTCCCGCACCTGGACCGCAAGCATCCGGCGATCCTTGTGGGCGGCGGCGTGGGCATCCCTCCGATGGTCTACCTCTCCGAATACCTCCGGAAGAAGAAGGTCAAGCAATGGGTGTTCCTCGGCGCCCGCACGAAGAAGGACCTGGTGCATGTCGAGGTGTTCCGGAAGATGGGGGTGCCTCTCTTCGTCGCCACCGATGACGGAACGGCCGGGAAGCGGGGGTTTGTGACCCGGGAGTTGGAAGGATTCCTCGGATCGAGTGACCTGCCGAAGGGCGCGGTGATCCACGCCTGCGGGCCCCGTCCCATGTTCAAGGCCCTGGCCGCTGTCGCCGAAAAGCATCGGATCCCCGCGTACCTGTCGTGGGAGGAGCTCATGGCCTGTGGGCTGGGCATCTGCCTGACCTGCACCTGTCCCCACAAGGGCGGGTCGATGGAGAGGACCTGCGTGGAAGGCCCGGTGTTCGAGGCCTCGAGGATTGACTGGGAGAAACTGCCGAAGGCATAGTGCGAAAAGTGTGAAGGTTTGAAAGTTTGAAGGTGGAGGATGAAGCGCACATCTGGATGGGTTGCCGTGACTTTTCAAACTTTTCGCACATTTCACACTATTCAAACCGGACCCGAATGGGGATGAGATGAAAAAACCTGGAAAGAAAAAGAACAAGCGGGTAGCCCCTGTCCGCGTTGTGCGGGTGAAGGGTCCGCATCTTTCCGTCACCATCGGCAACCTTCGCATGGTCAACCCCGTGATGGTGGCCTCCGGCTGTTTCGGCTACGGCGAGGAGATCGCGGAATTCTATCCCCTGAAGAAGCTCGGCGCCGTCATGGTGAAGGGCACCACCCTGGAACCCCGCGCCGGGAACCCCGTGCCCCGCATGGCCGAGACCCCGTCGGGCATGCTCAACGCCATCGGCCTCCAGAACGTGGGCGTGGAACGCTTTCTCTCCGAGAAACTTCCGTTCCTCCGCAAGGCGGGTGTCCCCTGCGTTGTCAACGCCAACGGCCGCACCGTGTCCGAGTACGCCGAACTGGCGCGCCGCCTCGACGGGGTGCCCGGCATCGGGGCCCTCGAGATCAACATCTCCTGCCCCAACGTGAAGGAAGGCGGCATCGAATTCGGCTCGAACCCCGAGATGGCCGCGCGGGTGGTTGCGGCCGTGCGCCGCGCCACGAAGCACACGCTCATCACCAAGCTTTCCCCCAACAACGCGAACGTGAAGGCCCTGGCGGTCGCCTGCGTGGACGCGGGAACGGATGCGATCTCCGCCATCAACACCCTGGTGGGCATGGCCATCGACGTGAAGCGGCGCAAACCCGTCCTGGCCAACGTCATCGGCGGACTCTCGGGGCCGGCGGTGAAGCCGGTGGGCCTGCGCGTGGTCTACCAGATCCACCAGGCGGTGAAGGTTCCCATCGTGGGAATGGGCGGCGTCGTGACGGGGGAGGACGC
>CAZGWJ010000157.1:0-3085 GCA_964529445.1 uncultured bacterium | reverse complement strand
GCCGGCCCTCCTGGCTGGCCGCTGGCCTCCTTTCCGGCTTTCTCTGGGCCGTGGCGCAGGCCTTCGCCAACCGGGCGGTCGGGGAGGTGTCCTTCGCGAAGGCCGTGGTGGTCTTCAACCTCAACACCTTCGTGAACATCGCGGTGGGCGTGCTTCTCTTCCGGGAGGCCGCGTCCTCCCGGGCGGCCCTGTTCCTTCTTGCGGGCGGCATGGTCCTCTTCTCGGGCGCCGCGGTCGTGGCGGGGGCACAGGCCGCGCCGTCCAGGGAGGGGAACCGCCGAAAGGGCATCCTGCTGGCCGCGGCGGCGGGGCTTCTTTGGGGCGTCTATTTCATCCCGGTCCAGCTCGTGAAGCAAATGGACCCCGTTCCCGGGTTCGGCGAGGCGCATCTTTTGGCGGCCCTGCTCCTGGGAGGCGGCTTGGGTGCGCTCGCCATCGGGGTCCGCTCTCTGCGCCGCGGACCGTGGGGCCGCAGGGACCTGGCGTGGGGCACGATCTCCGCCGTCCTGTGGACCGGCGGCACCGCCTTCTTCCTCCTGACGATCCGCGAGATGGGACTGGCCCGGGCCGTGCCCCTCGTCAACATGAACACGCTCATGTACGCGGGGTGGTCCCTTTTCGTCTTCAGGGAACTTCCGATGCATCAGGCCTGGCGCGTGCTGGCGGGTGCGCTTCTGGGCGTCGCGGGTGCGGGTCTCTTGGCGCTCGCCTGACGGGATGCTCGGCTCTTGACAAGGCGGGACAATCCCTCTAATTTCAATCCATTATGAAACCCCAAAACAACACCGCATTCAAGGAATGGGCCGTCGTCGTCCAGGGCATGGAAGAGGGCAAGCAGACCCTTCTTCTGGCCAAGGAGGGCGTGAAGGAGGAGGACGGCAAGCTCCAATGCGAGCATCCTGAGTTCTTCCTGTATCCCACGCGCGGGTTCGGGGCGGCCGACATCAAGCCCGACTGGAAGCCCCGCCTCGGCAAGATCGAGAAGGCGGCGGGGGATCCCAAGCACGTGCCCTTCCGCATCTATTGCCTGGCGGAGGACGTGGTGAAGGTGACGGACCTGGACCTGGCCCGCCAGCTCATTCCTTTCACGGTGCTGTCCGACGCGAACGTGGAGAGGCGCTTCAAGGAGGGCGGCTGGGAAGGGTTCTACTGCATCCTCACCCGATGCCATACCCTGGCCATGCCGATGGACCTGACCCGCAAGGATGCCTACGAGAAGAGTCCGCTTTGGGTGAACCTGGAGACCTCCATTTATACGGTGGGGTCCTTGCCCGTCCTGCCGGACGAAGTGTGGCCCTTCACCAAGAACAAGATCGTGAAGATGCTCCAGCCCTGAGAGGGCGTTTTCGGCGAATCCGACCCCGCTTCCCGTTCCGGGCGGCGGGGTTTTTTTATTTAGAAAGGTTGTCGTGCGGTTTTCCCAGGATGCTCCAAAGGAACTTCGCATTCATTTTATCGGGCGTGGTCAACGGAATGGTTGCGCATGGATGGTTTAGCGTGTGATAGCGTTGATTTCACACCGCTGGAGTTTACGATCTCTTCTTCAGACTTAACCTTCTCCCTTCCGCCTTCTATCTTCTACCTGGACTTCCTTTGTTCTTGGGCCCCTGCACGGGGGGGAGGGGGAGCACGCCTTGGGACCCGGGATCCGGGCGATCCCCTGGTGGAAAATGGGAGAGGTGCTCGGAGGATGATCGGCGAGGGGGTTTCATCGGGAAAAGGGCGCCGAAAAACCCTTGGGGCGACGTCCTGAAGGCGATGAAACGTTCTTTGGGTGTGAAATCGAATAAGCGGTCATGAGTTTCACAATCGCCGATTTGATATAGTTGATCCATGAAACTCAGGACCGTCGCGGCGGGGACCTTCTATCCTGATTCGCCCAAGACCCTCGGGAAGATGCTCGATTCCTTCCAGTCCCTTCCTGTTCCGCCTCTCCCGGGCCCCCCGGTCGGCCTTCTCCTGCCCCATGCCGGCTACTCCTATAGCGGGGAGGTGGCGGCCCTCGGATACCGCGCGCTCCAGAAACCCCCGGAAACCGTCGTCGTCATCGGCCCCTCCCATTCGGTGGCATTCCCGGGCACGTCCGTGTTCGCCGGGGAGGCGGTCGCCACGCCCCTCGGCGACCTGGCCGTGGACCAGGAGGCCGCGCGGGGACTCCTCGAATCCCACGAAAGCATGGCCCAGTTCCCGCCGGCCTTCGCTCAGGAACATTCGGCCGAGGTGCATTTCCCGCTCGTGAGACGTTTCCTGCCCGACAGCCGGGTCCTGCCCCTGGTGACGGGGCAAGGTGGAGACCGCGTAGCCGTGCCGTTGGCAGAGGCCCTCGTCCGGCTCTCGAAGACCCGGCGGATCCTGGTGGTGGCCTCCACCGACCTTTGCCATTACCCGGAATACGAGGTGGCGGTGAAGGCGGACCGGGAGTTCCTGGAAGCCGTGCTGACCGGGGATGTTTCGGCCGTCGAGCGGGTGGATCAGAAGCTGATGCGCAAGGGCTGGGAACGATTTCACTGCACCCATTGCGGGAACGAACCGCTCCGGGCGCTGATGCTCTTCGCGAAGCTCATGGGAGCCGACAAGAGGGAACTGCTGGCCTACCGCAACTCCGGGGACACGACGGGAGACCACTCCCGCGTGGTGGGTTATGCCGCGGTGGCATTCTGCCGGTAGCGGAGCGTTTAAGAGCCGTCCGTTGAACCGGGAGGATACCCTCCCTATAATATGCGCGACTTCAAGTGAAGCTTCCGGCGGGGGGAACCCGCCGGGAACAAGGAATCCCGGATGATCGAGATGAAAGTGCGGGGCATCGCGGTGGACCCGAAGCTCAAGTCCCCCGCCGTGATCCTGACCGATGAGGAAGAGAAGCGTTTCCTGCCCATCTGGATCGGCGTGGCGGAGGCCACGGCCATCTTCATCCAGTTGAACGAGCAGGTCGTTCCGCGTCCCATGACGCATGACCTCCTCAAGAACGTCCTGGACGTCCTGGGGGCCCGCGTCACCAAGGTCCTCATCAACGACATCGAGCAGAGCACCTTCTTCGCGCGCATCTTCCTCGACCTGAAGGATTCGGACGAGAAGATCGAGATCG
>CAZGWJ010000156.1:0-3187 GCA_964529445.1 uncultured bacterium | reverse complement strand
TCGGCGTGAAGGTGCGCGTGTAGGTCGGCGTGGCCGAACGCGTGAAGGTGTTGGTGATGGTATGGGTAAAGGTGCTGGTCACGGTCGGCGTGAAGGTGCGTGTGAACGTCGGCGTGGCCGAACGCGTGAAGGTGGCCGTCGGCGGCACCCCCGTGAACGTGTTGGTCACGGTCGGCGTGAAGGTGCGCGTGAACGTCGGCGTGGCCGAACGAGTGAAGGTGCTGGTGACGGTCGGTGTGAAGGTACGCGTGTTCGTGAAGGTGCTGGTCACCGTCGGCGTGTTCGTCCGGGTGTTCGTGAAGGTATTGGTGATGGTGGGCGTCGAAGACCTCGTAGGCGATGGAGTCGCCGACTGGGTGAACGTGCGCGTGAACGTGTTCGTGGGCACGAAAGGCGTGTTGGTGCGCGTGAACGTGCTGGTGACCGTCGGCGTGTTCGTCCGGGTGTTCGTGAAGGTGTTGGTCACCGTCGGCGTGTTCGTCCGGGTGTTCGTGAAGGTGTTGGTGACGGTGGGCGTCGAAGACCTCGTAGGCGATGGAGTCGCCGACTGGGTGAATGTGCGCGTGAACGTGTTGGTGGGCACGAAAGGCGTGTTCGTCCGCGTGTTCGTGGGGGTATGGGTCAAGGTCGGCGTGAAGGTGCGCGTCAGCGTAGAGGTGGCAGTGTTCGTCCGTGTGAAGGTGGGCGTGGCGGTGAAGCATTGCTGGGTCACGGAAATGGTGTTGCTGGTGACCGGTCCGCCCGAGGGCCAGGAGACGACGGCGTAGTCCGACCGCACCTGGCAACTCTCGGTGGCGGGATCGAACCCGTCGTTGATCATCAGGAATGTCACGGGCAGACATCCCCCGCCGGGCAGGTTGTTCACCCGGAAGATCGGCGGCATCTGCTGGAGGATCTCCACGGTGACCGGCTGACCGGAAACCGATTGGACCCAGGTGCTGTAGGGTCCCGTGTAGCGCAGGTCCCCATAGTTCGTCAGGATGTCCCGGATGGTGACCGATTGCGCGGTGGGGGCGCCGGAGGCATTGCAGACCGTGATGGTGAAGGGCATGTTGCCCGACGTGTAGTTGCTGGACGAAATGCCCACGGCCTTGGAAACGGTGATCGACACCGGACGGGGGGTGTTGGTTCGGGTGGGCGTGAAGGTGGGAGTCCCCGGGGTCGTCCCGCCGCACACGAAATTGTCCGCTGGATTCAAAATATGATCCCTCACCCAGGTGCCCGAAGTGGTCAACTGGGCGGTCGTCCAGTTGCCTGCGCTGCAAGTCCCCGCCTTCCAGGCGGCCGTGGATTCCGCCTTGTCCGAGTAGGACCAGTTGCACCAGCTGATCTTCTGGCCTCCCGGATTGCTTCCTGCCATCACGTCCATGAAGGCCTGGGCGTTCGTGTAGTTGTCGCCGCCATTGCCCGATGCGTTGCTCACCCCCCACTCCGAGACGAAGAGCGGGAGGGAATTCGTGTAGTTCGTCAGAAGGGCGGTCGTGTGGGTGCCCGCGTAGAAATGGGCCGCGTACATGATATTCGTGTAGTTGAGCTTGTTGTTCACGACATCGGCGTTGGGTTGGGACCAATTCGGCGTGCCGCAGATGATGATGGTATCGGGATCGATGGCCCGGATGCGGGGAATGATGTCGTCGGCGTATTGCTTGATGACGGACCAGGTCACGCCGTTGGGCTCGTTGCAGATCTCGTAGATCACATTGGCCTTGCCCCGGTGGGCGTTCGCCATGGCGGTCCAGAAGGTCCGGGCACTCGAGATGCTGGCGTTGGGATCCCCGGGGTTCAGAATGTGCCAATCGATGATGACATACATGCCTCGGGCGACGGCCAGGTCCACCAGTGTGTTGACCCGTGAGGTGAACAAGCTGGGATTGGTCAGGTAACCGTCCTCGTTCACGTACATGGCGATGCGAAAGATGTCGGACTGCACGTTGTTGGCGAGGAAATCGAGGGAAGCGGCCGTCGTGCAGTTGTAGAACCACTGGATCCCGTGACTGCTCCATCCGCGCAACTGGACGGGGTTGCCGCAGGAATTCACGAGCTGGTTCCCCGAGACGCGAAGTTTCCCGTTGATGGAAACGGGTGAAGAACTCGAATCGGGAGCCACCGAAGCGAGAGCTATCAGGATTAGAAACGTTTTAAAAAGCTTCGGAGTTTCAAGGCGCAATTAAATATCCTTTTTAACAAATTAACGACGCCTGACGTCTGAAATTTGCAATTATTGTGCCTATACCAAATCGAGTGTTTACTTTGATTTTTCGTTAAACCGATTAAACGTCATCCGATAAGTTTAACCTTCAAGGTAAAAAAACAGACGAATGCAACTGTTTTCAGACACTTCGATGCAAATCGGATTCTGCTTCACCTCGCGATCATCCTTCGGTTCCCGGCTCATTCTTCCCTGCCAAAATGGACCCATCAAGTCGCGTGATATCATGTGCGGCCATGGACAACGCCCTGACGGTTGAAAAACTCAGCAAGCACTTCAAGCGTCGGGTCCGGAAACCCGGACTCCTGGGTGCCCTGCATTCCTTCTTCTCCTCCTCCTCCGAGACCGTGAATGCCGTCGAGGGGATCTCCTTCTCCATCCGCCGCGGCGAGCGGGTCGGGCTGATCGGGGAGAACGGGGCCGGGAAGTCCACCACCCTCAAGATGCTGACCGGCATCCTGGTCCCCTCCTCGGGGCGCCTCGAGGTCCTGGGCCGAGTTCCCTGGAAGGAACGCCGCCGCCTGGCCCTCAACATCGGGGTGGTCTTCGGCCAGCGGCCGCAACTCCTTTGGGACATCCCGGTAAGGGAAACGTTCCGCCTCCTCCGCACCATGTACCGGATCCCGGATTCGGTCTACGACCACACCTACCGGGAGGCCGTGAAACACCTCCAGTTGGAGCCCCTCCTGGGTGTCCCCGTTCGCCAACTGTCCCTGGGCCAGCGAATGCGCTGCGACCTGGCGGCCTCCCTCCTGCACGCCCCCGCCGTCGTCTTCCTCGACGAGCCCACCCTGGGACTGGACCTCTCGGTCAAGGAACAGGTGCGGGAGTTCATCCTCGACATGCAGGAACGCTTCGGCTCCACCCTTCTCATCACCACCCACGACCTCAAGGACATCACCGAGACCTGCGACCGTCTCCTTCTCCTGGACAAGGGTCGACTGCTCTTCGACGGGTCCATCCGGGCCTTCGAGAAAC
>CAZGWJ010000155.1:0-3314 GCA_964529445.1 uncultured bacterium | reverse complement strand
CGTTGTCGCTGATGTCCTCGATGTTCCGGGCGATGGGCCGCAGGCCGTACAACCGGGCCGCGAGTTCCGGCGCGATGGCGGCTCCCTGCGGATCCCGGGCCGCCTGCTGGGCTCCCCGGGCCGTGCTGGTGGAATCCACGAGTTTCACGCCGGGCAGGTTGGTCTCGACCCAAAGACGGGTCTGGGCGAACCCCTGGGGATGGCTGTAAACGCGTTTGACCCGCCTCAAGTCGCCGGACAGCGACATGATGGTGTACGCAATGGGCATCAGGATCTCGGAACAGATCTTCAGCTCCGAATCGACGAAGAGGTCCAGGGTATGGTTCACGACTCCCTCGGTCGAGTTCTCGATGGGTACGACGCCGAACTGGGCACGGCCTCGTTCGACCTCCAGGAATACCTCCTTGATGCCGGGCACGGGAACCAGGTCGGAGGACGAGCCGAAACGCCGGATGGCCGCCAGGTGAGTATTGGTGGCGCGGGGACCCATGTAGGCCACCTTCAAGCGCGTTTCGAGAGCCATACACCCGGAGATGACCTCCGCCAGGACGGCCTTCAGGGCCTCCGGCGGGAAGGGGCCCCGGTTGAGGGCGGCCGCGCGACGATAAACCTCGATCTCCCGATGAGGGGCGAAGTAGGGGAGTCCGGCGGTCTCCTTGACGTTCTTGACGGCCAACGCCGCGCTGGCGCGGCGGTTCAAGAGCGACACCATTTGGGCATCCAAAAGGTCGATGGTCTTCCGGAGTTTTTTCAGGCGCTTCGATGCGTTCTTCACGTTCGATCTTTTCCACGAGGGGATGGCAACATTCCGTGCGGAGGCGGCTATAATGACCTCATCCAACGGAAGTGCATTATAGACCCCCGACTTTGGACCGCGCAAGGAGGCCCGCACCCGTGGCAAGCCCCAAGACCGGATTCGTCGTCCTGGTCGCCCTCGTCGTCTTCGGGGGCGGTTTGGGGTTGTCCTGGGTTCAGGATTCCAGGCGCGCCGGGCGATCGGCATCCCGCACGGCCTCCCAGTTGGCTTCCCTCCTGGCCGCAGAGGATGATCTGATGCTCGTGGATTGGGCGCGATCCCTGGAAGCGTCGGAGGATGTCGTCGCACTGAGGCTGGTCCTTCACGGGAATGAGCGATTCGCCTTCGGGGACCCGTCCCTCCTGCGCGAAACGTCTTCCCCGACCTTCCTTTTCCCGTGCACTTGGGTCACGAAACCGGTCGTGACGGAAAACCCCGGCGACGCGCTTCTGATCGTCGCCGAGAGGATCGTTCCGGGTCCCTTCGCCTGGGGCCTCTTCACCCTTCTGGCCGCATCCATCTTTCGATGGTTCCCGTCCGGGAATCGTCCGATCGGCACCGGCAAGGATTTGCCCCCGATCGACCTCGCGGCGGCGGAAACCGGTTTTTCAGGTCCGGCACCTCCCGGGGACGGGAACCTCTCGGCTGTCCTTCACCATGTCGCAGGGCAGGACGCGTGGATCGGCCTGGACAGGCGCTATCGGGTGCTGTGGATGTCGGCCCGGGTTTCCGTCTTGCTGGGGCGCGAACCCGGCCCGGAGGGATCGTTCCATCTGCTGGACTTGGGCCCTGCGGATTCCCTCATCGACGCCTTGGAGTCGGGTGAACCGTCGGAAGTCGAGTACCCATTCAAGAATGGCGGGGTTCGACGGGCCACCGTTGAAATGGCCTCTTTTGGGCGCCTGTTGCGGTTGTATCGATGACCGGGGGGATCCCGCTCAAGACCTTGAATTTGTTGACTATTCGGCCCTGTCACCCCTATACTCATTTAAATTCTAGGTTTTTCGCATTCCTGCACAAGGACCACGCCGAGTG
Organism: uncultured bacterium; assembly: GCA_964529445.1. Taxonomy (GTDB): domain Bacteria; phylum Oederibacteriota; class Muellerivitia; order Muellerivitales; family Muellerivitaceae; genus CAZGWJ01. The sequence goes on along the minus strand of CAZGWJ010000155.1, from coordinate 1,483 downwards.
AGAGAGACTTTAAAGAGTCTGTCAATCTTCTCAGCCTCTTTACTCCTTCTTCTCGTGATCGCTTCAGGTTGCGTGGTGAACATACCCGGTTGTGGCAAGCGTTCCCTCCCCTTGTTCAAGCAGGTCCAGGAACCCCAGGTCCTCCCCTCGACTCCCGCTTCTTCCGTCCAGCCCCTCGAAGCGCCCATCCAGACCACTGCCGATGTGGCACCCGTTGTTTCCCCGGCTCCGGTTATGCCCCAGGTCACCGTTCCAGCGGTCGAGAAGGAGATCTCCTTCACCCAACCCAAGACCCCGACGCCCGCCATCGCGCTGGGCGCTCCCACGGCCACCCCCACCGCGACCTTCACCTCCACGCCCTGGGAGGTCGAGCGGATCGCCTTCACGACCGAAGAGAAAGGCAAGTTCGTCCTTTGGACCATGAATCCCGACGGGACGGGACGTTTGCGCCACACCCCCATCGACAAGTCGGTTTTCTGGCCCGTCTGGTCCCCGAACGGAAAATTCCTGGCTTTCCTTTCGGACCAGGTGGATGGGAAGCTCAATCTCTTCGTCATGAAGAAGGAGAACCAGGGCGTCCAGCAGCTCACCTACTTCGATGACCTGACGCTTCCCGAAACGAAAATCCTGAAAGCGCCCTTGACCTGGTCCCCCCGAAGCGACCAGGTCGCTTTCCTCTACCGGGGCCAGGTTTGGATCGTGAACACCGTCGATCCCTCGACGCCCCAATCCCTGGCCGTCAAGGATCCCCTCCATTCGATCGTCGCCCTGGAATGGGCCCCCCGTCGCGACAACAAGTTCATCGCCTACCTCGTCGAGGAAGGCGATCAGAATTTCAGTCTGTGGCTGGTGAATCCCCGATTGAAGGATCACGCCCGGATCGCCCAGGTGAGCAGTGAAGTCAGGGGCTTCACCTGGATGGGGGATGCCAACCATCTCCAGTACCTCTCCAACCGCTCGGATGTCATCCAATGCACCTACGAGAGTTTCGTCCAGAAACCCATCCTCTTGAATCCGGTTCCCTCCCTGGGCAACCTCATCGCCTGCGCGCCGGTCGAGAATTCCAATCTCTTCCTCACCCTGGCCAAGCAGTCGGGTGACCGGCATTTCCGGGTGGCCGTCCTCGACAAGCCCAGCAAGGATGCCTCGGATAGCGGTTCCCTCAAGTTCCTCACCGACCCGGGCGCCGAATACGCCATCTGGTCTCCGGACGGTTCGAAGATCGCCTATGTCGCCGACCGGGAGCTTTGGATCATGGATGCCTCGGGTTCCAACAAGAAGCGGATCGCTGTGAGCGGCATCCTTCAACCTGCCTGGTCGAAAAAGTGAGGGTTCTCATGACGACCCTGCTCAAGCGTTGCGGTATCGCGCTTCCCGCGCTTCTCGTCCTCGCGGTCGTGGCCGGTCTCTCCACCGGTTGCAAGAAGGAGGTCCCGCCTCCGCCGCCTCCGCCGCCGACGCCTACCCCGGTGCCGCCCGCTGG
>CAZGWJ010000154.1:0-3406 GCA_964529445.1 uncultured bacterium | reverse complement strand
CGTCGACGCGACGATCTGGTTCCGGGATGCGGACGAGGATGGTTGGGGGAACGCGGCCGACTCGATCGTCGCCTGCGATCAACCGGCCGGTTACGTCGACATTGAGGGCGATTGCAACGACGGGGATGAAACCGTCAACCCGGACGCCGAAGAGGTCTGCGACGGCGTCGACAACAACTGCGACGAGGTCACGGATGACGACGCCGTCGACCGGGCCTGGTGGTACCGCGACCTCGACGAGGACGGGTACGGCGACGGCGGGGACCGGGTCGTCGCCTGCGATCAGCCGCCGGGCTACGTCGCCAATTTCGACGACTGCGACGATGCGGACGAAAACATCCGCCCGGATGCGCCGGAGATCGTCGGCAACGGCATCGACGAGAACTGCAACGGCTCCGACGAGTTCTGACCGCCGCCTCGCCGCCCAACGAAAAGGCCGTCTCGCCCATATGGGCGGACGGCCTTTGAATTCCCCCTCACCCAGCATTCATCGCGGAAATCACGCTCGAATGCTCGCCCTCTCCCGCGAGCGGGAGAGGGATCAAGGGAGAGGGGACTTTGCATGAGGGGTGATCATTTACCCGCGATCATGCGGTGGATCAGGCGCAGGTCCGCGAGCGCGTCCTTCACGGGATATTCCGTCTTTTTCTTCCCGGTGAGAACCTCGTAATAGTGCCGGTGCATGGCCTCGAAACTCTCCATGCGGTCCCATTTCAGTGCCGTCTTCCTCTTCCCCCGCCTCAGGACGATGCTCTTCCCGTCAACCAGCTCCAGACTCCCCTTGTCGCCGTACACCTTCCAGACCAGACCGTGGTCGCTCTCGATGGAGAAGCTGTAGAACACGTGGCCCGTGACGCCTCCCGGGAACTTGAGGAGCGCGGTCATCGTGTCGACCGGCGGGACCTCGGGCCGCAGGGACAGCACCCGCGAGGAGACCGTCGCCGGTTCCCCGAAGGCGCGCCGCATGACGGCCGCGAAATGCACTCCCGCGTCGCCGAGGAATCCTCCCAGGTGTTTCGGGGACTTTTTTCGCCAGCGGGTCTGGGCGTAGGGGTTGCGCACGTCCATCTTGTGCAGGATGCGCAGTTCGAAGAACCGGGGTTTCCCGATGGAATTCTTCACCGCGCGGATGAAGGTACGCCACATCGGATGAAAGACGTAGTTCTCGGTCAGGAGGAAGGGAGCGCGGGCGCGGGACGCTTCCTTCGCGAACCTCTCGCCCGCCGCCAACGTGTGCGCCAGCGGCTTCTCACAGAGGCAGGGCTTCCCCGCGGCCAGCACCTGGCGCGCCACGACGGGCCCCAGGTGGATGGGCAGGGTCAGCAGGACCGCATCGACTTGCGGGTCCTTGAGCATTTCCCGCAGGGACTTCGCCACGCGGGGCACGTTGAAGTCCTTCGCGAACTTCTCGGCCTTGGGACGGTTGTGGTTGTAGACCGACACCACCCGGAGACGGTCCCTCAGGCGCTTCAAGGACGGCATGTGCAGGTTGCGGGCGGCGATGCCCGTGCCGACGATCCCCAGACGGATGACTTTCATGGATGACCCCCTTTTCGAAAACGGTATTTTACCCCAAGACGTCCCATTCGATGGATTTTCACCGCCAAGAACGCCAAGGCGCCTCCGGCGCCACGCCAAGACGGCATGATCTTTTCAACCACCGATGGATCCCCTTCGCATGACGCCCTGCCGGACAGCCCCGAGGGACAGGCAAGGACGACACCGATCAGACGCCCCTCACCCCGCCCTCTCCCACAAGGGGAGAGGGGAGAAGCGCTGCCCCCACTCCTCATTCCACATCACTGGTGTCCAAGACGTCCGCCCTTCACGGGTCACGAGCCGTCAAACCCTTGTTTTGGACAGGCTCGAACACACAACCACGAAAAAGCCCCCTCTCCCCTTCCCCCTCTCCCGCAAGCGGGAGAGGGCAATCATTCGAGCGTGAATTTCGCGACGAATGATGGGTGAGGGGACGCCTTGAGATGCCCTTCGGTTGAATGGTCTTGGACAGGTGTGATTGCATATTTCAAATTGAACCTGCGCATCAGCGGAACGGAAACCCAACAACGGGTTGCTTCGTCGCCCCGCATAAACCACAGGCCTCCTCGCAATGACGATGTCAGGTCAAGGCGCAGCGGATTATCGGAGGTTCTTGGTCTCTTCCGACCAGAAGAGGAACACGTCGGCCACGAAGGCACCGGGTCCCTCCTTCTTCCGGCTGGGCACCGTGACCAGGAGGTCCAGGGCCTTCTTCATCATGTCGTCGTTCAGCTGGAAATCCGCCTTCTCGTTATGGACGGGGCGGATCTCGAACGCGAACTTCTGGTGCGGCACCTCGGTGGGAGGCGGATAGGGGAACGACACCTGCACCGGACGCGTATCGTCGGCCTGGGGCGGCTTGTGGGGCGAGTCGTCGGAGAAGGCCAGGACCCGGAACAGGGCGGAATTCGCCGGGTCCTTGATGTTCTTGCGGATCTCCCCCGCCCATCCCGGTACCCGATCCTCGGGGAGTGCCCCCGCGATCAGGTCCACCGGGTAGAGTTCCACCTTGGAGTCGGAGGCGTCGTTGTTCACTTGCACGCCGAAGACCGTGACCTTCATGCCCGCCAGGGACTTCAGCGCCTCGCCGACGGCAGGACGGGCCTTCTCGACCACGCCCACCTTGAGCTCCAGCAGGCCGTTCACATTGTCCTTGCCGTTGCGGTTCTTGAGGACCGACTTGTCGTCGGGGTTCAGCCAGGCCGTCATCACGCCGTCCGGGGCGACGTAGGGGGTTGGGCTCTTCACCAGGGTTCCGACCAGTCGGGAGCGGTACTGCCCGCTATCAAAAAGTTTGCCGCCGCCCATGATCTTGTCGAGAAAAGACACATGCCACCTCCCGAAGTGAAGTCGAGAGTAATAATACCTCTCCTCGGGTGAAAATAGAAAATCGAAAATAGCAGATCGAAAATCAAGCAAACCGGCCACACGACCAACGCACGAAAACTTGATGCGTCTCGAGGAGGGAATTCCCGACGCAAGTCATCCTTTCCGTCGCCGTCGACTCCTAACTCCTAACTACTAACTCCTAACTGCTTTTCAGTTATTTCCTCATCTCCACCGTATCGCGCAGTTCCCTCAGGGTCTTCTCGATCTCGTAGCACTTCTCGAGGAACCGGTCCCCCCCGCTCTCCAGGGCCGTCTTCTCGTTGCGCTCGGCGCTCAGGACCGAAAGGAAGGCGATGTAGGTCTCGCGGAAATCGGCCCTCTTGCGCAGCGTGCGGCAGAGTTCGAACCCGCTCATGCCGGGCATCATGACGTCCAGGATCAACGCGTCGGGTGCCGGGTTGGCCTCGGCCCGCTCCAGGCAGGCGGCTCCCGACGCGAAGGTCTCCACCTTCCAGCCGAACCCCACCAGGATGAGACT
>CAZGWJ010000153.1:0-3427 GCA_964529445.1 uncultured bacterium | reverse complement strand
CCCGTGCAGGGTTTTCCGGCCGAGGATCACCCGGAAGAGGCCGCCGGCGGATTGCCGGGCATGGAGCCGCCCGCCGTCGCCCCGCGCCGGAAGGACGCGCCGGCACCCGCGCCCATCGGGAAGTCCAGGGTCGCGGAGGCTTCGGAGGCCTTGACCGCCGATGGGACAAAGGCCGATTCGGCGAAGGCCCCCTCCGTGGCGCCCGAGGAGCGCCCTGTTGCGCGCACCATGAAGGACCGCCTGACCGGTCTTCTCGCCGCCGCCAAGAAAAACGAGACCACGAAGACCTCCACGCCCCCGCCGGGGGGACAGGACGTTTTAACATCCCTGGCCGCCGAAGGTGCTCAGTCCTCCGCTTCGGGAGAGGCGGCCGCCCAGGCCTGGCGCGCCAAAGGGATCCCGTCCTCCTCCGACCTGTCTTCGTTGCCGAGATGGAGCGGCGCGAACGCGCGCTCGGCCGTCGAGACCCAGGAACTCATCTCGGACGCCCAGGTCCTGAAGGTGTATTGGACCCTCCTCAACCCCGGCGAGGTGCCGCCCCCGGTCGATTTCGAAACCCAGGCTGTGGTCGTCCTGGTGTCCTCCCGCAAACCGACGGCTGGCTGGCGCGTCGTCGTGGACCGCCTGGAGGACGCACCCGCGAACATCGTGGTCTGGTACCGGGAGGAGGCTCCTGAACCGGAGGGTTTCGTGGCGCAGGTGCTGACGCGCCCCTGGATGATGCAGGTCGTTCCACGGCCCGCCAAACCGGTGATCTTCAAGAAAAAGGATTGAGGCGCTTCCAAATTCCACGGGGCGGCCTATGATGCTCGCGGATTGGATCCCGGCAGGGGCGGGTGTTCATCCCGGGAAGCCGCCACCGGGACGCAGGACACAATGCCGGTTCGAATATCCAGCGGATCATGCGAGGGAAATATGAAGTCTGAATCACGTTCCGTACCTCTTCCGGCACCCTCCGTATCGTCGGCCCCCTTGCCGGGTGCCTGGGGAATCCTCGGCGTCCTGCTCGTGTGGGTCGGTTGGGCCGCCATCGTCTGGGGTTTCCTGGCCCTGCAGGATTTCCAGTACCCGCTCAAGATGTACTACAGTCTCTCCCCGAAGATGGGCATGGACGCCATCCGGCAGGCCATCCTTCTGGGCGCGTTCGCGGCCGTGGTCGGTTTCATCCTCATGCCCCGAGAGGCGGCCGCCGACCTCTCGAGGCGTGCGGCTTGGAGCTGGCTGGGCTTGATCCTGGCGGTCGCGGCTTGGATGCTCTTCTACGGTCACGACCAGCCCCTGGGGCATGTCTGGGACGACTGGACCATCAACGTGACCGATGCCCGCAACATCATCGACCGGAACCGGCATTCCATCCTCTTCCGGATCGGGGGCCGGGAACCCTTCTTCGTCTACCTCATCGCCTTTCTCTGGTGGCTTTTCCCCTTCCTCAAGGGGATGCTGGTCCAGCGGATGGCCTCGGCGGTCATCTACCTCGTCGGGATCTGGCTGATGTACCGGCTCGGGGCGGAACTGCGCTCGCGCCGCACGGGCGTTCTCCTGGCGGCCGCGGGGGCCGCGGGCAAGCCCTTCCTCCTGATGTCCCTCACCGGGATGCCCATCGGAGGCGTCGTGCTCGGTATCTCGTGGGTCCTGATCGCACTGATCCGGATCTTCCGGAACCCCAAGATGAGCCATTTCCTCCTCTGGGGCCTCGGCATGGCCTTCGGCACCTACACGTACCCGGCGTTCCGTCCCTGGCCGCTCCTGCTCCCGGCCATCCTCCTGGTCTGGCTCTTGGCCTACCGCTCCGAACGCCGTATCGATTGGCACACGCTGCTCCTGCCCCTCCAGGTGGGCTGGCTGCTCGTCGCGTACTTCTACCGCTACCACCTCTCCATCCTCGGCAAGTTCCCCCTGTTCGAGTCGGCCTTGAATGCCTGGGACAAGGACCCGGGGCTGAGGATGGTCTTCTTCGGCCTGCTGGTCGTGACCCTTGCGAAGGGCTTGGCCGTCCGGGAAAGGTTCGCCCAGGGCGTGCGCTTGATGGGATGGGTCGTCGCCACGCTCCTGATGCTGGCCCTCATCTGGCCGCTCACGACGGATGAGGAGTTCTACAGCCGGGTGGCCTCCTATTCCGTCTTCACGGGGGGCGATTTCCAGGCGGGCGGCGTGGCCTACCTTCTTTCCAAGCTCCGCATCGCCCTGAGGATCCTCTATTCGAACGCCGACGACCGGGACGACCTGGATATCGGCCAGGAGCCCTTCTTCGAGCACATGACCCTGGCCGTCACCCTTCTGGGGTTCCTCTGGTTCCTGGGTCGCATGCGGAAGGAAGGATGGTTCCTTTTCGGCGTCGCCGGGTTCGCGCTCATCCCCCACGTCCTGTCGAGCGACACGGCGACCACGAAGACCATGGGCGCCCTGCTTCCCCTTCTCACGATGGGGGCCCTCGGCCTCGAGTCGCTCCTGGCGAACAGCCAGGTCCTCGGGCGGCGGTTCCGGCTGGGATGGGTTCCCGTCCTCGTTGTGATCACCCTCTTCGGGGCAGGGGCCTACCAGTCCTTCTACAAGCTCCACGTCCATTGGGCGAGCGAGGACCAACCCAACGCCTTGACGGCAAAGGAGACTTCCCGCGCCCTGGAACGGGGCGAGAAGGTCTACCTTGCGGCACAGGGCCAGTTCTGGGGGGAGACCACCCAGTCCGTCCTGAACCAGGGGAAGGTCTACACCGCACTCTTCGATCCGACCGTTCTCGAACTCCTGCCGGGCGAGGTCCCGCCCACCGTGTGCGTCCTCATGAGCGCGAACTCCAAGGAACTGATGGAATCGTTCAAACGGCATTGCCCGGGGGGCCAATGGACACCCATCGACGTGCCGTCCCTCATCCCCCAGCGGCGCTGGTCCGCCATCATGTACCGTTTGACCCTCCCGCCGGGAACGATCCCGGAGACGCCGAAGGGTCCCCTCTACATCCGGCGTTCCGAGGGCAAGTCCTGGTACCGGCGCTACACCTGCTGGCATTTCGGCCACGGGCTGGGCGTCACCTACCTGGAGGACCGGGCGGCCCGGGTGAGCGATCCCGTGGATGGCGTGCGGCTGATGGCCCCTCCGTTCAACTACCACGACGGCCTGAACCTGATGTACGTGAACGGCCGCTTCCGCGCCGAGACGGCGGGTGAATACGAGTGGATCGTGACCCCCATCCGCCGCGTCTGGGTGAGGGTGGACGGGAAACTCCTGGCCGATTGGGATCCCAAGAAGGTCGGGGTGGCGGACCGCTCCCTGAAGGTCAAGCTGGACGCCGGTGACCATGAATTCGAGTACAAGGTGCTTTTCGCCGGAAAGTTCGACGTGCCGCCCGTGCGCCTGAAACGGCCGGGCGGATCCGTCTGGGAGGTCTTCTAGACCATGAAGATCGGCATCGTGGGGCTTCCCAACGTGGGCA
>CAZGWJ010000152.1:0-3457 GCA_964529445.1 uncultured bacterium | reverse complement strand
GAGTGGTGCCGCGAAGGCCGCCTCCGAGGATCCGAAGAGTCCCGCCATGCTGAAGGATCCACGAGCCCGAACCAGAGCCACCAGGCCGACGAAGAGCGCGGGTTCGGCCAGAGCCGAGAAAAGCGCCTCCCGGGAAGCTCCCATCCCCTCGAAGGCACTCCCCGTGTCGAGGGCGGCCGAGATCATGAAGAATCGTGCCAAACCGAGGAGATAAAAGAGCACCACTGGATCGCCGACGAAAGCGAGGGCCGGAGTCTCCTTCCCGAACGGGATGAACAGGAGGGCCGGCATCGTCGTCATCACGCCCACGACAGGACTGGCACGGAAGATCCAGGAGGTGGTGCGACTGTACACGGCGCCCTTTTTGAAAAGCTTTGCGATGTCGAAGTAGGCCTGAAGGACCGGCTGGCCGCGTCGGCCCGCGAAGAAGGCTTTGACGCGGTTGATGATGCCGGGCAATAGAGGCGCGAGCAGGAGGGACGCAACCCAACCGAGAATGCCGGGGAGGTTCATAGTGCCACCCATCCCCAGACCAACAGGATCAGAAGCGTCACGGCGATGTAGAGGAGATAGACCTGGATGCGACCCTGCTGGAAGGTCTTCCACCGGTTGCGGAATTCCTCAACGACGTGAATCAGGGGACGATAGAGGGCATCGAGGAAAGGATCGGGTGTCTCGCTGTGGAAGGAGGCGTCCTTCGGGAAAAGACTCATAGGAGCCCTCCGATGCACACGGGTGCGCAAGACCCCCGCGCAAAGCGTCGTGAAGTTTTCGGCGAAGGAAGAAGCCGTGTACTGCATGCGGGAAGTGGGGGACGCATAACCGCAATCCCAGGTTCCCGCCTCATCGATTCCCTGACGGCGCAGGTCGTGGGCCTTGGCCCGGTAAAGAATGAAAATGCCCAGGACGAGAAGGAACGCCAGGCAAGTCCATACCCAGAGAAGAAGAGCGGCTTCCCCAAGAGTCCCGTCGGCGAGGACGGAAATGAACGGACCGCCCCCCAAGACCTGTTTCACAACCGGCTTGAGGAGCGGAAGCACAAGACCCGGCAAAAGACCGATGAAAAAACAGGAAGCGGCGAGGATCGACATGGGAAGGAGCATGGATCGGGGCGGCTCCTGCGGTTTATCCGGCAGGACAACCCGGGGTTCCCCCAAAAACACCGAGCCGAAGGCCTTGGTGAAACAAGCGGCCGCGAGCCCTCCGATGAATGCCAGGGACACGATCACGACGGCTCCCGCCATCGCCGAAACCACGCTCCCCTCCGCAATACCCCGGAAGGAGGCTAGGTAGATGAGGAATTCGCTCACAAACCCGTTCAAAGGGGGGAGGCCCGAGATGGCGATGGCCCCGACCAGGAAGAATAAAGCCGTTCTCGGCATCATCCTGGCCAACCCGCCCAGACGGTCCATGTCACGGATACCGGTTTCGCGGAGGACGGCACCCGCCCCGAGGAACAGAAGACCCTTGAAAAGAGCATGGTTCATGACGTGGAGCAAAGCGCCAGAAAACCCAAGCAAGGCGAGGTCCGGACGGCGGAATGTGATCCCCAGGACTCCCACACCCAATCCCAAAGCGATGATTCCGATGTTTTCGACGCTGTGATAGGCGAGCAGACGCTTGAGGTCATGCTGGGCCAGTGCGAACAGGACGCCCAGGATCCCGGAGGTCGCACCCACGGCTAGGAGAGCCCATCCCCAGGCGGGCGCGGGAGTCCCGACGAATTCCAGGAAGCGAACGATCCCGTAGATGCCGGTCTTGATCATGACGCCCGACATGACGGCCGACACGTGGCTGGGCGCGGCGGGATGCGCCTCGGGCAACCAGAGGTGAAGGGGGACGAAACCCGCCTTCACACCGAATCCCAGGAGGGCCATGGCAAAGAGGAATCCGCCGTTCCCCACCCGGGGGGCCGTTTCCCTCCAAGCCTCAAACTCGAAGGAACCGGCATGGGTTCCCAATGCCAGGAAGAGCACCATGAGGAAGGCTGTTCCGAAATGGGCGGCCACAAGGTAGATCCAGCCGGCCCGCCGCCCCTCCTCCTCGCGGTCGTCGAAGGTCACCAAAAAGTAGGAAGTGAGGGTCATGGCTTCCCACGCCACCAGGAAAAGCACGGCGTTGCGCGCGCACAGGACCAACACCATGCTCAGCGTCAGAAGCTGGTAGAACATCCAATGCACGTGAAGACGTTTCACCCCTTCCTTCGGGGAAAGATATCCCGTGCCGTAGAGTGCCGCCAGGGCGGGTAGTCCCAGGACGGGAAGAAGGAAAAAGGCGGAGAGGGCATCCAAGCGCAGGGACAGGGACGCATAGGGCACGTGCCAGGGGATGGAGACCCCGAAGGGTTCTCCTCCGAGGAGAACCTGCAAAGCCGGAACGATACCGCACAGGGCCGCGGCACCCGCGCCCACGACGGCATTGACGCGAAGGGCCCGCGGAGAGGAAGCCAGGAAGAGGGACAAAAGTGCGGAACCCGCGAGAAGGGCAAGCGAGGCCCCGAAAAGGATCATCGAGCCAATCCCTCCTCCACGCGCCGCGCCTCCTCCAGCATCGCCTCCAACGGGGCTTTTCGCGCCAAGGCGGCCTTGAACCCGCTATCCCGGAGCGCGAAGGAGAGGCGGGAAAGGAGATGAAGATGGCCCTTCACCGTGGGACTGATGATAAGGAAGAGCGCATGCACCGGCTTGCAATCGATGGCCCCGTACTCCACGGGCGTCTCAAGATGGCAAAGGGAAAGTGCGGGTTTTCGGATGTGCAGGACGATGGGATTACGCACATGCGGGACGGCGACGCCTTCCCCCAACGCCGTGGAACCCAGGTCCTCGCGCGCCATGAGCAGTCCGAACAGCAGGTCGGGTTTGACGCCCGCCGGAAGGGGGATGGCCCTCGTCACCGAACGCAAGACCTCGGCCTTGTCCTTCCCTTTCAATCCCGCATGAACGCCGCCCTCGCGGAGGGCATCGGAAAGAAGCGGGAGAACAGCGCCTTCCTCGTCATCGTCCCGAAGGATCTCGGGCGAGACGTCGTATCCCTTTTCGGTCGCCCATTCCAGGACCTCGGCGCGGTTGAAACGGTACTGGTTCCCCAGGCGAGCGGCCGGGAGGGCGTCTTTCTCGACCCATCGAAGGACGGTCTTGTCGGGCACGTTGAAGAAACGGGATATGTCTCGAACGGTCAACCGCATGCGGGACCTCTCGTGCCGCCGGGAGATAGCCCGTTTCCAGCACGAAGGCCCGATATTTAAGCACTTTTCGGCCGATTAATCAAATATCCGGATCGTTCGATTCAAACCGCCTTGAATCATGCGAATTCTTTGGAGGAAAGGTTTCCCTGTAGAATGGTCCCGCAAAATAAACCTTCCACGAGGTGAATCATGGCCAAGTGCTGCGGTTGTTGCGGTGGCGGAAAGAAGAAGGCGGTCAAGAAGACGAAGAAGGCGAAGAAGAAGTAACCCTTT
>CAZGWJ010000151.1:0-3606 GCA_964529445.1 uncultured bacterium | reverse complement strand
GGTCGCCCAAGGCATGTGGGCCCGCCGAAGGGATCGCCCAAGGGGTGGTGGAGAAGAGGGCAGGAGACCTGGGCCAGGGCCTCGCGAAGGGACATCCTCGAGACGAGGTCGCGGGCGCGAGCGGAAGGGCGGATGATGTATTTCATGGAACAGGGGTCCTTGGAGGTCATTCAGGATGGCGCGCGATGCCTTCTTCAAGCCACATCCGGTGCTCGACCGTTTCCTGCAGGATGCGGGACAACCAATCGGTGTAGGCCTGCGAACGGGATTCGACGATCTCCTTGTACTTGCTTTCCAGGATGGATTGTTCGAGATCCCGGGCGATGAAGAGCGCCTGGCGAAGCGTCCGTCCCTCCCCGGTCAGGGCGGCCTGCTGGCTCCTCACGCCGGAGACCGTCGTCATGACGACTTTTTCATTCAAAGGCCGTCCCGGGGAGAACAAAGCGGGATCCGCCTGGACCATCCGGACCATTTCACCGAGGAGTTCCTCGTGGCGCCTTTCGGCCGCGCTCAACCGGGCCCAAAGCTCGGCTTCCTCGGGAAAAGCGGCGATGTAATCACGGTACAAGTCACCGACCGCGCGTTCCAGCTCCTGGAGCGTGCGTAGCATCCGGACCGTCATGGGAACATTGATCACCCGAAGAACCTCCCAAGGCGACCCATGTTAGCAAAGCCGGACGCCCCCGTGGGGACGCCTCGACCTGCCCGGTCGGGCCTCTTGCAAGCGCTGCCATAAGGAATTGCCGCCCCATAGCGGGCGAAGGGGCACCGGAATCCAGTCCTTGATGACGAGGACGGATTATTCCTGTTTCGCCGGGGCGAAATACTTCTTATTGACGGTTCTCGTCAACTCCGGGAGGACCTGCTCCGGTTTCTTCGTGCCCAGCCAGATGGGATCCACGGCCGGGCCCACCTGCCCGTACCAGATCTCGGGCCAGCCCTTGAGGAAGGGCCCGAAGCGGGCGTGCTTCGGCATGCCGAGGAGGATCCTCTTGTTGGCCGGGCCGGGGCTTTTCAGGAAGGTGTCGGATTCGGCCAGCCGGATGAGCGCGGGCTGCATCAGGCCCGTGGCCGCAAGCTTCGCGACCAGGGTCTCGCCCGCCAGTTCCCGGAGGACGGCCCAGGCCTTCTCCTTGTGCTTGCTGGTGCGCGTCATGGCCCATCCGGAACCGCCGCATCCCCAGCCTTTCGTGCGGCGCGGCCCCGAGGGGAACTCCACGATGTCGAAGGAGAGGTCCTTGGCCTCGAGGAACTTCGGCGTATGCCAGATGCCGGAGGTCATCATGGCCACCTTGCCGTTGATGAACATGCCCTCGGCCCCGTTCCCGAAGCCGAACGACTGCAACTGTTCCGGGGTGGGCGAGACGTGGTGCGTCCAGACCATGTCCCAGCGGAAGCGGTAGGCCTCGAGGACCTGGGGCGTGTCCAGGGTCATGCGGGTGGGATACCATTCGCGGTCGGTATAGAAGCCGCCGTTCGAGAGCATGAAGGGATCCGCGCTCGTGCCGTAGGCGTCCGCGAAGGCCCAATGCACGAAACGGCCGCTCTTGTCCTTCTTCGTCAATTTCTTGCAGATGGAGAGGAAGGGCTCAGGCCAGGTCCAGTCGCCCTTCGGGTAAGGGACGCCGGCCTCGTCGAAGAGCTTCTTGTTGTAGTACACCAGCCCGAAGGGGGCGATGTCCGAGGGGATGGCGCACACCTTGCCGTCGGGCGAGAAGCGGTCGAAGACGGCCGGGTAGTAGTCCTTGGGGTTCACGTCGCCCCGCTTCACGTAGGGCGTGAGGTCCTCGAAGACGTCGCGCAGGTAGAGGTCCGCGAAGTTGCTGACCTCGACGCTGATGACGTCCGGGGCGTTGCCTGCCACCAGTTGGGTCGTGATCTTGTCCTGGTAACTGCCGTAGGGGATGCTGTCCAGCCGCACCTTGACGCCGGGGTTCCTCTTCTCGACCTCCCGGATGGCCTCATTGAGGATCTTGAGGATGGCCGGGTCCGTCGTGAAGGTGGCCACGCGGATGGGGGTGGTTTGCTTCACACACCCCGAGAGGACCATCGTCAGACCAGCGGCGAGCACGAGCAGGGACAGGATCTTCTTCATGGACACTCCTTTGATCACGGATGCCATCTCACGGCGCAATTCACAGCCAACGCGAAGCCGCGAAGAATGGCGAAGTTTTTTTACTATATTCCAAAACAGCCCATCCTATAACGGCTATTTTGTTTCAATGACCGTTCGTGCGAGTTCGAGGCCTATCGCGATCGCTAAGGGGGGAGATACATATCCATTCGAGCCTTTCCCCTGAAACCCGATGCAGGCCTTGTTTTACCGGTTTCAAAGGAATGCGGTTTTTGTGAACGTCACGGGCTCGGGTCGGTAAAATGCTGACCTTGTCATTCGCCCCAGGAAGGGCGGGTTTGAAACCCACCCCTACAAAAATCCTGAAACAAGCTTCACCCCTCCACCCACGACGACTCATACCACCCTGGAGAGCCCATGTCCCCCAAGCCCAAGACCTTACCTGCACAACCCCGCGAGCGGATCCGCATCGACGACGGCTGGCGTTTCCACCTGGGAGACGCGCCGGGTTTCCCCTTCATCATCCCCTTCGCCGGCTGGAAATACCTGCACGTCGGGAAGGACGAGCCGAAGGACCTGAAACCCTCCCTGCCCGCCACCTCCACGGCCTCCTGGAAGCCCATCACCCCCTGGCAGGACGCCTTCGACAAGGAACCCGGATGGGCCTGGTTCCGCACCGTCCTCCCCGAGATTCCCGGCCCGAAACGCACGCTCCACTTCACGGCCGTCAGCGACAACGCCACGGTCTTCCTGAACGGGAAGAAGGTCTTCGCCCACATCGACCTCTGGACCGACCCCTTCGACGTCCCCCTGGACGGCGCCTGGAAGGAGGGCGGACCCAATCACCTGGCCGTCCTCGTGCAGAACCACGGATGGACCGGGTTCGTCGGCCACGCGAACCTCGAGACCCCGGCCCTCCATTCCGCTGGAACGGGACCCGCCGACCCCGGGTTCGACGACTCCGCCTGGACCCCGGTGCACCTCCCCCACGATTTCGTCGTGGAGGGCACCTTCGACGAACGCACCCAGGACCCGGCCCACGGGTTCCTCCCCAAGCACATCGGCTGGTACCGGCGCACCTTCGACCTTCCGGCCTCCGACCGGGAACGGCGACTCTGGATCGATTTCGACGGCATCTTCCGCGACTCCCGCGTCTGGTTCAACGGCCGCTTCCTGGGCCGCCACAAGAGCGGCTACACCCCCTCCCGCTACGACATCACGGACTTGGCGAATTACGGCGGGAAAAACGTCCTGTCCGTTCGGGTGGACGCCCGCGGACATGAAGGGTGGTGGTACGAGGGCGGCGGGATCTATCGCCACGTCTGGCTGAACAAGGCATCCTC
The DNA here is from genome assembly GCA_964529445.1 of uncultured bacterium. Taxonomy (GTDB): domain Bacteria; phylum Oederibacteriota; class Muellerivitia; order Muellerivitales; family Muellerivitaceae; genus CAZGWJ01. Next base: position 189 of record CAZGWJ010000151.1, on the reverse strand, counting down.
TTCCCATATAGAACCCTGGGGTGTCCAGGTCATCGCGATCCCCGAAGCAAAAGACGCTTCCCTCGAAGTCCGCACCGACCTCGTGAACCGGGGATCGAAGGGAGCCTCCCTGCGCCTGGTCTCGGAGGTGCTCGATCCCGGGGGCAAGGTCGTCGCGAAGCTCGCCTCACCCGTCAACCTTCCGAGGAA
>CAZGWJ010000150.1:0-3868 GCA_964529445.1 uncultured bacterium | reverse complement strand
GAACACGTTCACCATGACCCCGACCTTCACCTACACCAGCGGCACACCGCCTCCGCCGACCTTCACTCACACATGGACCCTGACTCCTCTGCCTCCCATCACGCCGACCTTCACAACCACAGCCACCTTCACCTCGTCGCCCACCGGCACGTTCCCTCCGTTGTATACCTTCACGTTCACCCGTACTCACACCCCAACCTTCACTTCAACCGCCACTCATTCGCCCACTCGCACATACACGGGAACCGTGACACCCACCCCTTCGGCGACCCGGACACACACTCCCACCTTCACGTACACCAGCGGCACGCCTCCCCCACCGACTCACACGGGAACCTGGACTCGCACCTTCACGCCGACTCCCTCAAGAACACCCACCATGGGAACGCCGACCGCAACACGCACCCGTACCGTCACCCCGACCGCCACCGTGACATGGACCGGTACTTGGTATACCCCCACGCTCACGTCCACGAACACCCCCACGGTGACTCGAACCATCACGCCGACGCGAAGCCCCACCCCCACCTACACCCTGACCCAGATCTTCACTCCCAACGCCACGGCCACGGCGTGTGCCTTTTACAGTTTCATGGGCAACATGGAGATTGGCAGTAATGCGAACACCTCCTACCGGGCGTTATTCCTGAACCGCCACCAGGCGGAATACAACACGGTTTTCTACGACATTTGGGCCTACGTCGATGCGGGAACCCAAGTCATCCTGACCGTCTATGCCGATCACGGATACGGCATAGCACCCACGACGATCCTGGCCCGTACCGGTATTGGGTCATCCGTTTCAGCCGGTTGGATCCGTCTTCCCCTGAACACGCCCGTCCAAGTCACCCAGGGAAGCACGTATTGGTTGGGTTTCATCATCAACTCGGGAAGAATCTACCAAAGCACCGATGAGCAACTCTACGCTAGGCAAAACATACCCGTCTTTGATGAGCCCCCGGCCACTTTCGCCGGCATGACCTACAGCGGCGGCAATGTCACTTCCCTCTATGTCAGCGGCTGTCCAGGGCCAACCCACACTTGGACACCCACAGGTACTTGGGCTACTCCCACTCCGACGCAGACACCCACGCTGACGCCGACCTCCTCCCGCACTCGGACTCCCACGCCCACAGCCACCTGATTCGCCCGCTGCTTCCCGCTATAATCAAGCCATGCAACTCTTCCCACGCGACCCGGAGGTCTTCAAGCGCCCCTCCGTCATCAGTCTTCTCGTCGTCAACGCCCTCCCGCTCCTCGGCGTCCTCTTCCTCGGCTGGGACATGTTCATCCTCATCACCATCTACTGGCTGGAGACCGCCGTCATCGGCCTCTTCACCCTGGTCAAGATCGCCATCCTTTCCCGCATCGGCGCCCTCTTCATGGTTCCCTTCTTCACGGTCCACATGGGCGGGTTCATGGCAGGTCATTGGGTCTTCCTGAGCGCCTTCTTCGGCCCCAAGGAGGCCCGGGGGGATCCCATCGCCTGCCTCTCGGCCGGCCTCTCGAACCAGGAAGTCCTCTTCATGCTCGCGTTCCTGTTCTTGAGCCACGGGGTCTCCTTCATCCAAAACTTCTGGAAAGGTCCCGTCCGCGGGGGTTACGACCCCGGGAACCCCGTGCACAAGAAGGACGTCCTGGGCGCGGTCATCTTCGAGCCCTACGGTCGGATCGTGGTCATGCACATCGCCATCATCTTCGGGGCCATGCTGACGGTGATCTTCGGGTCGAGCCGGGCGATGTTCGCATTGCTGGTTTTGTTGAAGACGGCGGCGGACCTGAAAAGTCATCTGAAACTACATAGCGGCAATGAGAAATTAGGAATGAGGAATTAGGAATTGCCGGAAACGACAGCAACGAAAACAGAGCGAGAACCTTTCGGTCTTGAACGAACCTATCGGTTCACTTGTCGCCGGTTTCTCATTGAAACCGGCAGGCACGCCTCGCCAAGGAGGTTTGCGTAGCTACCTCTCAGGATGACGGATACGACGATAGCATCGGCAAACATCCTGAGATCGGTGCGGCTCACCTACTGATGCCGATCACGCCAATAACGAAATGCCGTCATTCCTAATTTGCAATGAAAAACCACCACGCCTGATGCCAAGTCAAATCCGTGACGAAGGTCTTTCTTTTTCGTCCTCTCCTGTTCAAGCCGCCATACTCCATCCGGGTACTGTCGAAACGGTTGCGAACGCTGACCCGCTCCACCCATTCGACAAGCTCATGGCCTGATAATTGTGCCCTGAGGCTCTCGATGGGCCATCCCCCTATGGGTTCCTGGGTCCTGGCCGATCGGGACTTCATTCCCCAGCCGATAACATATATTCACGTTCAGAGTTCCCCTTGCGCTTGGGAAGAGATGGGTCCAGACGGGCTCTTGGTCGGGGCTTTCACAGGAGAGGACGGGATTGGGAACTGCGGGAACCAAACCACTGCTGTCATCCTCGCGGACTGCGAATGAAAAATGTGAAATTGAATCCTCTGAAATATCCGCTCGAAGTGTAATAATCGCCTAAACCTTCTCCCTTCTACCTACTACCTTCTACATCCGCTTGCAAAGCGGCCGTTACCAGTTCGTGCATCGCGATTGGATGCCCCGGTATTCCTCCGGCGAGTCGAAGGCGGACTGCCTCTGGGCCAGTTCCTCCTGGTAGGCGTCGAACACCGGGTTCACCACGGCCTCGATGGCCTCCTTCACCCTCCGGCTTCCCTCGTCGGGATCCCCCACGAGGAGCGGCCGCGTCTTGCCCGGGATGCCCCGGGCCTTGGAGAGCGCGTCCTCCAGTTCCCGGGAATACTTCTCGTAAACCTCCCGGTGGATGGCCACATGCGTCAACTCGTGCTTCAGGGTCTCCTCGTACTCGCAGGAACCTTTCGGGTACTCGCGGGCCACATAGACTTTCAGGTCGTCGGCGGAAAGTTCCACCTTCAAGTCCTCGACCCAAAGAAGGTACCCCTTCGCCAGGAACTTCTTGCGCGTGCGGAAGATGTAGGTGCATTCCTGGCGAAAATCGCCGGTGGTGAGACCCAGGACCTTCTCCACGTAGGGCGCCTCCGTCCGCTCCCGGAGGGCGTCGATCTCGGCCGAACTCTTGTCGTGGATGACGACGGGTTCGGCGAAGTGGAAATGGTACAGGACGGGTGCACCGTACTGGTCGCCGGACTTCAGGAGGCCGTAGCGCACCTTCGTGTCGGCCGGGGCCGCCCCAGCCGGGCGCGTGGAATCGTAGACGAACCAGCCCGAAAGCCCCAGGAGAGGGACGAGCAGGAGTCCGAGGAGGCGCGGGGTCCTCAAATCTCCCCCAACGGCTCCGTCTTGGACTTCAACAGCACCGCCGAGGCCGCATCCAGGGCGAAGAGCAGACGCCCTCCCGGAGAGGCCTTCAGGTTCTGGATCGGGTACCTCGACGGATTGATTTCGCCCTCCAGCACGTCCTTGAGGATGCGCGCCTTCCTGTTGCCCGGGATGAGGGCCACGGTCAGGCGGGAGGCGTTCAAGACCGGGAAGGTCATCGTGACGCGGTCCTTTCGCTCGGCATCCACGTGGTAACCCAGCACCCACTTGCGCTTCTCTTTCAACTGCGGCCTTCCCGGGAAAAGACTGGCCGTGTGGCCATCGGGCCCGAGACCCATGAGGTTGAAGTCGAGGACCGGAAAACCCTTGGCGCCGAAAACGCGTTTGAGGGTCCTCTCGTACTCGGCCGCGGCCTTCGCGACCGGCAGGGACGCGTCCGTCATCGGGAACAACCGCCCGGGTGGCACCTGGGCCTTCGACAAGAGAAGGTCCACGCACAGCTTGTAGTTGCTGTCCGGATGGTCGAGCGGGACGTGCCGGTCGTCGCCCCAGAAGACATAGGTCCCGTCC
>CAZGWJ010000149.1:0-4183 GCA_964529445.1 uncultured bacterium | reverse complement strand
ATCCTGATACGATCAGTCCCGAGGGGCGCGAAGCGCCGCTCGAGGGGCTGGTCGTTCTCCGATAAAGCGCGTCCGAGCCGAGGCCTCCAGCCGAGGCGCACTCCGGGTCGCACAGGGCCATCGGGCCCCGCGCGAACGGGGACTAATATCTTTGGGTGATTTCAGGCGACTTCATATCGATCGGTAAGGTGGCGGTGCTCCGATGATGAAAACAAGGAAGCATCACCCGACAATCTATGATGTGGCGATCCGGGCCGGGGTCTCGACGGCTACGATTTCGCGGGTGGTCAACCGCAAGAACTGCATTGCCGCGGAAACGAGGCGCAGGGTTCAGCGGGCGATTGACGACTTGAGATACGAGCCGGATTTTCTCGCACAAGAGATGGCCCGAATGGGGCCGAAACAGCACGATCGTTGTTGATCTAGGACCATGACCGGGCGGGGGGGATCCTCTCCATCGTCGGCCGTGGTGTAGAACTACGGCACGCCTCATCCATCGAGAGCGCGGCTCCGGCGGTATTTCCCCGGCGTCATCCCCTGATTTTTCCGGAAGAACAGAATGAAGGCGCAGGCGGACCCGAACCCGCATTCCTGCGCTATCCTCTCCAGGGGTAAATGGCCTTCTCGGAGAAGATCCTTGGCCTTGCCAAGCCGGGCCCTCCTCAGATAGGCGCTGAAAGGCATCCCGGCCGTTTTCCGGAACCACTTGAGGAAGGTGGGCGCGGAAACACCCGCTTGCTGGCGGAGTTTTGCCAAGCGCCAGGGGTGACCCGGGTACTGGTCGATCTCGGCGATGAGAGCGGTGAATCGCGCCGTCCGGGACGCTTCCACCGGCTTGTCCCAGTAACGCGCCAGGGAGTCCACGATGGCCCGGAAAGTCGCCAGGAGATCCGGGAGCGTCGGCGCCGAGTCCAGACGGCCATACCATTCCTTCGTCAGCGCATTGGCCAGTCGGGGCGCAAGGCCCGACCGCCAATCGAATTTATCCATCAGCAGATTCAGGACGGAGACCAGATGTGCCCGGGAAGCCTCCACGCTATAGCCGGCCTGGACCAGTTGCTGGGTGAAGCGCTCCCGCGCCAGGAACAGTTTCGCCGGGGAAGAGAGGGATATGGACTCGGAGATCCGCTTCATCGCTTCCCGCATCTCGAGAGAAGTGGCGGTTGTCCGCGTCAAGGAAATGTTCCGGATGGGGACGAGGCTCTTGCCGGATTGGACGGCGGAGTGAAGCGAGGTGACGGCCTCGTGGTAGGATCGCGCGAGGTCACCGCCCCCGGGGAAGTGGGTGCCGATCCCCGCGATGATCCTCGTGTTCAAACGCCGACCGAGCGCGTCGCAGAGCCCTCGGATCTTCTCCTCGACCTCGAGGCGGGCCATGGCGGGCGGGAGACCCGGTTTCGCGGATGTCAGGACGATGGCGCCGTAATCGCCCAGGGGCCGCGAGGTGGTTTCTTCGAGATCCTGGGCCGACAAGAAGCATTCGTGCTGGAAGTGACGGGCCAGGCAGAGGAAATCCAGGTTGCCGCCATGACCTGCCGATTTGACGGGCATGAGGGCGGCGACCACGGTGGGCATCCGCCGGATCCGTACCTCCTCCGCGACCCACGGATCGAGGTCGACCTCCTTCTCGGGCTTCGAGAAGAACTTGTCGGTTCCGATCGCCCAATCCACCCAATAGGGGTGGGGGATCCGGGGTGAGAAGACCTCCACCCGCAAACGATTCAGTTCGTCGTATAACCGGGGATCCGGGTCACCCGCCAACCAGCGGGCCAGGATCTGCATGAGTTGGCGATAACCCTCCAATCCCTCCGGATCCAGGACCGGGGTATTCAAGGCCACGCGGACATAGCGGAGAAAATCCGGATCCGTCTCGGAACCCTCGACGCCGGTCCAATGCTTCCAGTGACGGCGAAGCATTTCGGGGGTGGGACAGGTTTCCAGGACGGGTCCTGAATACAGGTAACCGTCGCATCGGCCGTTCACCAGGTAGGGAGCGAAAACGTCCGTATAGTCCCCGTAACGGGAGACCAGGGGTTTCTTCTCGCGCGACAGACGGTCAAAATTGTGCCGGAGATAGGCGTCTCGGGGTTCGGCCTTTCCGAAATACATGTCCAGGGCGGGGGGGTGGACGTATTGGGTCGATGAGAAGAGCACGGTCCAACTGCCGCGATTCGCGGCGGAGATATAGAAGCAGAAGCGGACCAGCTTGGTGTTGAAGATGAACTGGAGCATGCTGAAGGTCTGAAGGTGCGGGGAAACGGGATGCCGGGGGGTGGGGCGGGTCTGCGGCGTCTTCATCATCGGGGTCCGCCTTGGTTTGGCAGGGTCGCTCGACCTTAACCGGTTAGCATTTAATGATTATATATTCATATTTTATAGGATATATATTCTATTTTTTCTGCTCTGGTAAGGTTGAATAAGCCATCGGTATGGGTATCTGGAGTCCCGGGAGATTTGATGAGAAAGGCCGGTCTATTCAAGGGTTGGGGCTTTTGTAGGGTTCTTCTCATGGCCTTCTGTGTCGCCGCTGACCCTGCGATTCTCCAAGCCCAGTCCTACAACTGGAAAAACGTCGCCATCATGGGCGGCGGGTTCGTCCCGGGTCTCGTCTACAGCCCGGTCCAGTCGGGGCTCCTGTACGCCCGCACGGACGTCGGTGGTTTCTATCGCTGGACCAACAGTAGTGGACGATGGACGCCGCTGAACGACATGTTCGGTGGCGCCCAGGGGAACTACTCCGGTGGCGAGAGCGTCGCGCCCGATCCGGTGAATCCCAACATCGTCTATGCGGCGGGAGGATTCTCGGGTCCCGGCGCGATCCTCCGGTCCACCAACCAGGGCGACGCCTGGACCGTCTATTCCACCCCGATCTCGATGGCGGGGAACAACGACGGACGCAACGCCGGGGAACGTCTGGCGGTCGATCCCAATCTCAACAGCAAGCTTTATTTCGGCTCCCGGTGGCAAGGGCTCTGGGTGAGCACCAACTCGGCGGCCACCTGGTCCCAGGTCGGATCCTTCCCGACCACGGGGGATTCGGGCTACGGGATCTCCTGGGTGATCTTTCCGCGTCCGGTTGGCGGATACGGCAACCCGTCGGGCTCGGCTTCCGCCACGATCTACGTCGGGGTCATGTCCTTGTCCTCGGGGAACTGCAACGTGTACCGCTCCACCAATGCGGGGGCGAACTGGTCGATCGTTCCGGGCGGGCCCTCCAGCCTGATGACGCCCCAGGCCAGTCTGGGTGCCGATGGCAATCTTTGGATCGTCTACGGCGGCGGCGGCTACGGCCCGAGCGGCATCTCGAGCGGCCAGATCTGGAAGCTGAACACCTCGACGCTGGCCTGGTCCAACGTGACGCCGCCGGCGGGGCCATGCAACGGTTGCGGGGGTTACGGGGGTGTGAGCGTGGACGCCCAAAACGCCCAGCACGCGATCATCTCGACCCTCGATTGGTGGTGGCCGGGCGACCAGATCCTGTCCACCGTCAACGGCGGTTCGTCCTGGACGACGATCGGCATGGCCGGTTCCGGCAATTGGGTCTACAACGCTAACGGCGCCCAATACCTTTATGGGTGCAGCAGCCCCGCCTCCCCCGGGGGGGTGGGTTGGGCGGCCTGCGTGGCGATCGACCCCTTCAATTCCAACCGGGCCGTCTATCCCTCCAGCGGAGCGTTGCCGGGGGGCGGCGTCTGGAGCAGTACCAATATTTTGGGAAGCCCCGTGACCTGGACCTATACCGACAACGGTCTGGAGGAAATGGTTCCTCTCTACATGAATCCCACGGCGGTGGGGGGCATCCTCTTCTCCTGCATGGGCGACGTGGGAGGTATGCGCCATACGAACGTGGACCAATCCCCGGCCTTGGGCACGTATTGCAATCCGATGTTCTCCAACACCAATATGCTGGATTTCGCCGAAGCGAACCCCCAGATCGTGGTGCGGGTGGGGAACAGCGGGACGACGACGTCCGATATCGCCTATTCGACCAACAACGGACAGAGCTGGTCGCCCTGGGGAAGCGCCCCTCCGGGTTACGGCACCGCCAACCAGATGGGATCGGTGGCGGTCGCGGCCGACGGTTCGCGCGTGGTGGTAGCACCCTTCGGCGGATACGGATCCCCGGCCTATGCGACCTCCCTGGGAGGATCCTGGACCACCTGCTCCGGCCTTCCCAGCGGCG
>CAZGWJ010000148.1:1939-4186 GCA_964529445.1 uncultured bacterium | reverse complement strand
TCCCTCCCCACCGTGAGACTCCCCAGGCGCCGCCGGAGTTCCCGAAGCAGGGGAATCTCGTCCCGGCCTCCCGTCAGCAGGACCCGGACCCCCTTCCAGCGGGACATCCGAGCGACCGCTTCCGCGTACCGGCCCACGCTCCAGTTCAAGGCGGAACCCCGGTGCCCCGGGTGTACCGCGACCAGGCGCTCCCGGGGCCGCAAGCCCTGCTTTTTCAGGAATCGCGCCGCGAAGGCCCGGTGTTCGGGCCGGAGGGGGAACCTCAGGTCCCTCACGACCCGCCCGGCGCCCAGTGCAAGGGCCAGGTCCAGGTTGTACTCGGCCTCGTGCCGGTCGCAAGCGCTCCGGTGGACGGCCACCCTCCTGTTGTAAAGGAAGGAATACCAGCGGTATGCCGTCCCGACCCGCATCGGCACGCCCGCCAGGAGGGCCGCCGCCGCGATCCGGGGCCGCGGGTAGAGCGCCACGAAGGCATCCGGCGAAAGGCCGCGGATGATTCTCGCGAGGGAAAGAACCCCGTTGCCCGAGGCCAAGGCCACGACCCGGTCCACCGCCGGATGGTCCCGGACAACCTCGGAGGCATAGGGACTCACCAGGGCCGTGATCTCCGCCCCGGGGAACGACGCGCGCAGGGTCTCGAAGACGGGGAGACTGAGAAGCAGGTCGCCGATCTTGTCGGTTCGGGAAACCAGGATCCGGCGGAATGTCCTATTCATGGGGTTCAGGAAGGCGGGCCGTAACGGCGCAGGATCTCACGGATGAGGTCGCGGGAAGCGTGGTCCTTGGGGTCGCCCACCACGGCCACGCGGCCCCCGTAGGCGGCCACGGTGTCCTTCTCGGGAACGGTCCCCGGGGTGTAATCGGTCCCCTTGGCGTGGACGTCGGGCTTCAGGGCGAGAAGAAGGGGCGTGACGTTGTCCTCCTCGAAAGCGGTGAGAAGGTCCACGCTCCGGAAGGCGGAAAGGATGGTCAAGCGGTCCTCCAGGGAAAGGAGAGGTCGCTCCGGCCCCTTGAGGCGGCGCACCGAGGCATCGGAGTTGAGGGCCAGGACCAGGACATCCCCCTCGGCGCGAGCGCCCTCCAGGTAGCGCACGTGCCCCACGTGGAGGATGTCGAAACACCCGTTCGTGAACACGACCTTGCGGCCGACTTCCTGCAGGCCGCGGACCTTCCGGGCCAACTCCTCGCGATCCAGGACGATCTCGGCCACGGGCGGCTCAGCCTTCCCATCGCTTCAAGGCGGCCTGCAGTTCATCGCGGGTGACGGTCACGGTCCCCCGATGGCCCACCACGATCCCCCCGGCCACCGTGGCCAGGGAAGCCGCCGTCGGGAGGTCCGCGCCGGCCGCCAGTCCCAGGGTGACGGTGGCCGCCACGGTGTCCCCGGCACCCGTCGGATCCACGGGCTGATCCGCCCCGTAGACGGGAAGGTGCCGAACGCCGCCCCGGGCGTCGAAGAGGCTCATGCCGTGGGGCCCCCGCGTGATGAGGACCTGGCTGTCCAATCGCTTGCGTAGAAGGACGCCCGCCCGGACGAGGCTCGCGTCATCCACGATGTCCACGCCCGCCGCGGGCCCGGCCTCGGCCACATTGGGAGTCACGAGGGTGACGCCGCGGTACTCGGGAAGGTTGAACCGCGAGTCCACCACGATCACCCTTCCCGCGAACTCGGAAAGGAGCGCCCGCCGCACGGCTTGGGTCAGCACGCCCAGCTGGTAATCGGAAATGAGAAGGGCGTCCATGCGCGGGGCCAGGGCGGTGAGCCGGGCGATGAGCCTCTTGCCCGTCATGCGGGTGACCTCGCGGTCCTCGACCCGGTCGATGCGGATCACCTGCTGTTTCGCCGTGTGGTGGGCGCCCGCCAGGATCCGGGTCTTCACGGGGGTGGCCCGGTGCTTCACGGTCAAAAGCCCCGTCGTATCCACCCGCTTGTTCCGGAAGAACTGCGCGAGGCGGCGGCCCGGCTCGTCGTCGCCCACCACGGAGAGGGGGAATACGCGGGCTCCCAGGTCCACGGCGTTGTTGGCCGCGTTGCCGGCTCCGCCGGGGGCCGTTGTGGTCCCGGCGTGGCGCAGGATGAGGACGGGCGCTTCCCGGGAAATGCGCTCCGTGATGCCGACGAGCGACTCGTCCGCCACGAAATCGCCGGCCACCATGAGGTTCAACTTCGCGAACCTCGGCAGGAGATGCAGGGCCTTCCTGGTAAAATCGGATCCGAACGACGATTTCATGGACGTTCCTGTGAAG
>CAZGWJ010000148.1:0-1839 GCA_964529445.1 uncultured bacterium | reverse complement strand
GGCCTTCCTGGTAAAATCGGATCCGAACGACGATTTCATGGACGTTCCTGTGAAGTGTTTTCGGGATAACTTACCACATTCGCCCGGCCCGGGCGGATCAATCAGGCTTTTCCCGCCGCGCGGAGGATGATCCGGGCGGCCCGGGTGATGTTCCCCGCCCGGGGAACCTTCAGGCCCGTCCGCACGACCTTCACCCATTCCCGCTTCCCGTGGCCGGTCGTCAGGAAGACACCCCCGGCAAGACCGGCCGACCGGACCAGCCCCATGTCTCCCAGGTGGTCTCCCAGGACGAAGCTCCTCTTCAAGTCCAGCGAGTGAAGGCGCGCGGCCTTTTTCACCATGCCGGGCCTCGGTTTGCGGCAAGGGCAGGTCTTCCGGTACCGGCCCACGGACCCTTCCGGGTGATGGGGGCAGAAGAAGACGCCGTCGATCCGGGCGCCGTCCCGCCGCAGGAGCTCCACCACGCGACGGTTCACGCGCCTCACGTCGGCCTCGGTGAAGAACCCGCGGGCCACGCCGGACTGGTTCGTGATCAGAATGACGCGGAATCCCGCGTCACGGAGAAGGCGAACCGCGCGGGCCGCGCCCGCGAAGACGCGGACACGGGCCGGATCGCACAGGTAATGGGCCTCGTGGATGAGGGTGCCGTCCCGGTCCACGAACACCGCCGGTCTTTTAGTGATCAAAACGACGACTCCAATCGACCACGATGGCCCTCCGGGCCCACGATACCGCTTCGCGGCCGCTAAACAACATAGTCCGTCTAGTGACTTCGTGGTGCCCCGAAGGGGCACTCGTGGTGTGATTAATTCTTCCCCGTGTTGAACTGCATCCGGTACAGCTTCGCGTACAGCCCCTTCTTCCTCACCAGGTCCGCGTGACGCCCCTGCTCCACGACCCGTCCCTTGTCGAGGACCAGGATCCGGTGGGCCCGCCGGACGGTCGAAAGACGGTGCGCGATGACCAGCGTGGTCCGGTTCTCCATCAGGGAATCGAGGGCCTTCTGCACGAGGCGCTCGCTCTGCGTATCGAGGGCGGAAGTGGCCTCGTCCAGGATCAGGAAGGGGGGATTCTTCAAGAGGGCCCTCGCGATGGCCAACCGCTGGCGTTGGCCGCCCGAGAGTTTGGCGCCCTTCTCGCCGATCACGGTGTTGAAACCCTGCGGGGTATTATCGATGAACTCGCGGGCGTAGGCGGCCTCGGCCGCCTTGAGGATCTCGGGCATCGGGGCGCCCGGTTTCCCGTAGGAGATGTTCCCCAGGATGCTGTCGTTGAAGAGGATGGTCTCCTGGGTCACAATCCCGATGTGGGAGCGCAGGGAGAGGGTCTTCACGCCCTTGAGATCGGCCCCGTCCCAGAGGATGGCGCCCGAGGAAGGCAGGTAGAACTTCGCGATGAGGTCGGCCAGCGTGGTCTTTCCCGCTCCCGACGGGCCCACGACGGCCACGATCTCCCCCTTCCGGATGGAGAAGGAGACGTCCTTCAGGACGGGATGCCCGGGCTGGTATTCGAAGGAAACCTTGCGGAACTCGAGCGCCTTCCTCAGGGGCTCGACGGGAACGGCACCGTGCAGGTCGGCCTGGGCGTTGGGCGTGTCGAGGATCTCGAAACAGCGGTCCGCCGCCGCAAGGGCCTGCTGGATCGTGCCCCAAAGACCGTTGAAATTGCGCAGGTGGGGATAGAGGGAACCCACGGCACCCCCGAAGGCCACGAAATCGCCGATGGTGAGATCCTGGGACAAAAGGACCCGGCGCGCCAGCCATCCGATGAGAAGGGCCGAGAAAAGCGTGGTGGCCATCTCGACGATGGGCCCCGAGGCCGCGATCGCCCGGACCTGGT
>CAZGWJ010000147.1:0-4209 GCA_964529445.1 uncultured bacterium | reverse complement strand
TTCCCTGAAACCCGCCGGGTCGATGGAGACCATGAAGATGGACATGTCGGGAGCCGCGGCCGTGCTGGGCGTGTTTCGCGCCTTGGCCGGGTCCGGGATCCGGGCCGACGTGCACGGGATCATCGCCGCCACCGAGAACATGCCCGGAGGCCGCGCCTACAAGCCCGGCGACATCCTGACGGCCATGAACGGGAAGACGATGGAGGTGCTCAACACGGATGCGGAGGGGCGTCTCATCCTGGCCGATGCGCTCTGCTACGCGGAACGGTTGAAGCCCTCTGGCATCATCGACCTGGCCACCTTGACGGGGGCCTGTGTCGTGGCCCTGGGTCCCTTGGTGGCGGGTGCCCTGACCAACAATGCCCCGCTTCTCGAGCGCGTGAAGGAGGCCGCCGAGGCCGAGGGGGAACCCGTTTGGGAGATGCCTCTCCTGAAGGAATACCGGGATGGCATCAAGAGCCGGGTTGCCGACATCAAGAACATCGGTCCGAGCCGGGAAGCAGGAACCATCATCGGCGCCCTTTTTCTCGAGGAATTCGTCGGGGGCCGTCCCTGGGTGCACCTGGACATCGCCGGGCCGGCCTGGATGGACCGGGCACCCCGGAGCCGTCCCTACCTATCCCTGGGAGCCACGGGTTTCTTCATCCGCAGTCTCCTGACCCTTCTGGATCGGCCGTGAAACCGCCTTCTTTCGCCCCGGACGGGCTCCTGCGGGTGAAACCTCCCGGCGGGCCGACACGTCCAAAGAACAGGACCGGGGCATGACCGAATCCCAGGCCATCGAGCGGTGCCGCAAGGGAGACCCTTCCGGTTTGAAGGTGCTTTTCGACCTCCACCGGGACAAGGTCTTCCGCCTCTCGTGGCGGATGCTGGGGCGGCCCCAGGACGCCGAGGATGCGGTGCAGGAGATCTACCTGAAGGTGTTCCGCACCGTGGGTTCGTATCGGGGGGACTCGGCGTTCTCCACCTGGTTGTACCGGATGACCGCGAACCACTGCCTCGATATCCTCCGCCGTCGCAAGGTGCTGTCTTTCATCGGGATGGACAAGGCGCCCGAACCACCCTCGACGGAGGATGCGTCGGTTACGGCGAGAAGGCACCTTTCCCCCGCCGTGCAGAGAGCGCTCGCGAGGTTGCCGGCCAAGCAGAGGACCTGTCTTCTCCTGTGCGAGATGGAGGAGCGCAGTTATGAGGAGATCGCGAAGGTCGTGGGCATCTCGCTCGGAAGCGTGAAGTCGAGCATCCATCGCGCCAAGCGGGCGATGAAAGAGGCCCTGGAGAAGGAAGGCATGACCGCGGACGACGTGTGATTCACGATGTTCATGTCTCGCGGCTGAGAGAGGAAGGATGGGTCGTCATGAAGCACGAATGGGATGATGACAGGATCACGGGACTGGTTCGGTCGCTCAAGGACGAGCGCCCTCCCGACCCGCATTGGCCTGGTCGCGTCTGGATGGGCATCGAGGCCCGGCTGGACCGCAGGGAACCGGCCTTCGCATCCCTGTTCCGGGGTGCCTCCCTGCGCTGGGCGGCGGGAGCCGCTTGTCTTCTCGTCGCCCTTGCATTGACCGTCCGCTACCAGCGGGGACAGGAGACGGACCTGGGCTCCTACGTCGCACAGCTTTACCAGCAGGAGGCCGTCCCTTCGGTGAACCCGGTGGAGAGTCTCCTCTTCTCTGATGGGTCGGGTTTGACCCCCGTGGGTTACGAGGAATCCGAGGAATCCATGCCATCCGTTTATGATACGATGATGGAGATCTGAAGGCGGGAGGGAAGTCATGAAGAGGGTTCTTGTCATTCTGGCGGCTTTGCTTTTCGCGGGCGCCTGGCCTGCGCAGACGGTTGACGCGGCGTCCGGCGGCGGGCGCGGACGAACGAGCCCGTCCGTCCGCAAGGCGGCCCTGAAGGAACAGCACCGCAAGGTCATCCAGCGGCTCAACCTCACGCCGGAACAGCGCCAGAAGATCCGCGATTTCAAAGCGGGGTATCGCCAGCGCGTGGCGGAGATCGACGCGAAACTCCATGTCCAGCGTGTCGCCCTCGAGAACGAGATGGAGAAGCCGGAGCCGGACGCGGCGAAGGTGGACCAGCTGACGGAGGGGATCGGGAAGCTCAAGGCCGCTCGCGAACTGGAACAGCTCAAGGCCAAGCGGGCCATCGAGAAGATCCTGACCCCGGAACAGAACCAGGAACTCAAGGAACTCGAACGGGAGAATCCCTCCGCGGACGCTGTGGATGAAGAGGACGCCTCCCCCGAATAAGTCGGGGGTCGGGGACGAAAAAAGACGGGAGGCCCGATTGTCATTTCTCTGACGGTCTGTTATGATGCCTTGAGAAGTCTTATCCACGCCGACAAGGGATCATCGAACCATGGGTTTCCTGTACCAGATCTTCGCCCCGTTCCTCAATTTCTTCAAACGACTCGCCTACTCCGCCGAATTCACGAATTTCAAGAAGGTCCTTCAGAACAACCCCCACGACCATGCCTTGCGGGCCCGTTTCGCGAAGTACTGCCTCAAACACTATTTCAACCACCAGGCCGCCGCCGAGACCCATCTCATCGAGGCCGTCAGCCAGTTCGAGAACATCGTCCATTCGGACGTGTTCGACCTGGAGATCTATTACCTCATGGGCAAGTATTACCAGGGCATCGACGACAAGAAGGCCCGCCAGGTCTACGTGGAGGGCATCACGCGCTTCAACCGTTATATCGAGATGAACCCGGGGCTCAAGCACGATTATGTGGAGACGGCCTTCTCGATGGCATTGAATCTCCTGGCCTTGCAGTCCACCCAGATCGATCCGGAACTGGAGAAGTTCTTCAAGTCCATCCGGAAGACCTATCTCAAGCATTTCCTGGACGAGAAGGTGGAGTTCAAGTCGGGCGTGGCGGGCGCCGATACGGCGGTCGACACCACCCCCTCACCCAGCGGCGTACAGGTTAACGGCTGATCCCCCGCATCCGTCCGGCAGGTCCCTCGGGTGCCGCCGGAACACCCCGTCGTGAGGTTTCCCCTTGGGCCACAAGCGCTTTCCCGTTGCCGGCCCTGTGTTAAACTAGGACCATGATCCTTTCCATCCGAATCCCCACCCTTCAAACGCTTTGGAACCTTCTGTTCCCGTCGTTGTCCTATCCGTTGGGAGGGGAGAACGCCTTCCTTCTTCGTGCGGCGTCGCGTTCCATGCCCGCCTCTGCCGGGAACGAGCGCACCCAGGAGAAGGAACTCGTCCAGGAGGCGCTGAAGGGGGAACCCGGTTTCGAACGCCTGGTGCGGCTTTACGAGCGTCTCGTCTATCGGGTGGCCTACCGCTTCCTCGGGGATGAGCACCAGGCCGCCGATGTCTCCCAGGAGGTCTTCCTGAGGATCTACCGGGCCCTGCCGGGTTTCCGGGGCGAGAGCGCCCTCTCCAGCTGGATCTACGCCATCACCGCCAATCTTTCGCGTAACGCGCTGAGGTCCGGCCGGAGAACGCAGGCCCTGAGGACCCTCTCCCTCTCGGACTCGAACGAGGATGAGACGCCCCTGCTGGAGCGCCTGGTGGACATGAAGGTCCGGGACGCGGACCGGATCCTGGAAGGCAAGGAGTTCTCCCGCGGGGCCCAGGCCGCCCTGATGCGGCTTTCGCCGGATTACCGGGAAGCGGTGGTCCTGAGGGACGTCGAGGGGCTCGAATACGGGGAGATCGCCTCGGTGCTCAAGGTCGAGGTGGGGACGGTGAAGTCCCGCATCGCGCGGGGTCGGGCCCAGTTGCGGGCCGAGTTGAAGGACTGGCTATGAACGAATGCCGCAAGATCCATCCGATGCTGTCCCAGTACCTGGAGGGGGAACTTTCCTCCAAGGACAAGCGGCTCGTGGCGTGGCATTTGAACCAGTGCGCGGCGGCCCGCAAGGAACTCTACGAGGTCGAACGCTTGAGGAAGCGTCTTGCGGAACTGCCGGAACCCCCTTTTCCCGTCCGCCTGCATGAGCGCATCATGGACGCCGTCTTCCGGCCCGAGGTCGCGGCCCGCGAGAAGTCGGCCGGGATCCCGGATGCGCCGAGGACCTTCCTGCCCCGGTTCCTGCTCAAACCCGCCTGGGGTGTCGCGGCGGCCGCCGTGGTCGTGCTCGTCGTCTTCAACCTGAACCCGGATTGGATGAAGGGCCTCGTGAGCAGCGGCACATCCCTCCTGCAGAGGGATCGCCGGGTCGTCGAGACCTCTTCGCC
>CAZGWJ010000146.1:3704-4344 GCA_964529445.1 uncultured bacterium | reverse complement strand
ATTCGACCTCCTTCCGGCTCCTGTGGCGCAAGACGATCAAGGGCCTGAAGACGGGAAGCAATACTTTCGAGTGGGACGGCAAGGACGCCTGGGGAAGTGGGCTCTCCAACGGGACCTACATCTACCGGGTGCAGGTGTCCTCTCGCTCCAATGTGAGTGAGAAATATTCTTATGTCGTTATCCTGAGATGATGTTTTCCAAAGACGTCTGAATTGGATATATATAAAACCCGACAAATGCAGGAGTTTATTATCCGGTTGTCGGTTTTTTCCAGGAATAAAAGCGGCCAATGGGCGTCTATAAAGCGAAGGTGAAGACCAACCGGTTGGCGTAAGGAATTGAACCACCAACCTAAATCGGTTGGGATCAACCCGGTCGAAAGGCCGGGATTGGTATGAATAAGGGGAGCGCCCGGGGGATTATCCCCGGGCTTTTTTTTGCCCCAAGGAGCCGGGAAACCCGGAGTTCTCGAATTGCGTCCAACGTTGACAAGGGAATAATCGACCGCTCCCCGACACTAATTTGCGTAGGGAAGTTTCAGATCCGACACCTTGGAGAGACGCCATGCAAGACCGTTTCGCCAGCTATGCCGCCCTGATCGTCTTGGCCCTTTGCATTACCGCCCTATTTTCCTGAACCA
>CAZGWJ010000146.1:0-3604 GCA_964529445.1 uncultured bacterium | reverse complement strand
GCTATCCCCTCACCCCGCCCTCTCCCGCAAGGGGAGAGGGAAAAGGGATAAAGATCGTACTGGCCCTCTGTATTACCGCCCTATTTTCCTGAACCAGCTATCCCCTCACCCCGCCCTCTCCCGCAAGGGGAGAGGGAAAAGGGATAAAGATTGTACTGGCCCTCTGTATTACCGCCTTGTTCACCTGAAACCGTCGGTGCCCGTTCCCCCGATCGGGGGAACGGGCTTATTCCAACCTCCGTCCTCTTTCATCCGGGTTTATAATTCCCCCATGAGTCCCAAACGAGCCAAGAAGACCGTCCTGCGTCTGCACGCGGATCCGAATAAGATCCGCCGCGTCTGGGCCATCAAGCCCAAGACACGCGTCCACGTCTCCTCCCGCAAGGAGCGACTTCTCAAACTGAGGCAGAAAGAAGCTTCGGAAGATCAATAAAGCGCCCCCTCACCCATCGTTCATCGCGCAACGACCGTTTGAACGATTGCCCTCTCCCGCTTGCGGGAGAGGGGGCCATGTTCCGAGGTGCCGGATGTGTCGAAAGTGGGATCAGTGCTGATCCCTTCTTCGTGACTTCGTGCCTTCGTGGTGGAATGGAGGGAATATGTCCTTGAACAACGACCGGAGCGGGGGAGGGGTTCGCTGGTTCTTCGGGGCCATCGTCCTCTTCTTGCTCGTTTATTTCCACCGGCCCGTCTGGGAGGTCCTCAAGACCGCCTGGGCGATGTTCGTCGAACCGCTGATCTATCGATGACTTCCACCACAAAAGCCAAATACACATCCAACGCGAAGACGCGAAGAAGGGCCTGGTTGATTTCAAAACCGTGAAAACCCCTTTCGGTAAACAGGGAGAAACTGCGTAGGGAAATGATCTATCTCCTCATGGGCGTGATGGGAAGCGGCAAGACCACCGTCGGTCAGGCCCTTGCTCGGCGGCTGAATTGTCCCTTCCACGACGGCGACGATTACCACCCGGAATCCAATCGCCAGAAGATGTCGAAGGGGATCCCCCTTACCGACGAGGACCGCAAGCCATGGATCTTCGCCCTGCGATCCGTCATCGACAGCGAGCTGGCCCGGGGCGGCGATTTCGTCCTGGCCTGCTCCGCGCTCCGGGAGCGGTACCGGAACATCCTCATCACCGATCCCGCTCGCATCCGGCTGGTGTATCTGAAAGGCGACCGTGAACTCATCGCCTCGCGTCTCCGTTCCCGGAAGGGATCGTTCGCCCACCCCTCCCTCCTGGACAGCCAGTTCGAGACGCTGGAAGAGCCTTCGGGCGCGATCGTCGTGGACGTCACCCCGCCCCCCGTGGCCATCGTCGACGCCATCCTGAGCGCGTGAACCCATGATCGCGTTCTCCACCGACGTCCGGCTCAAGCGCGGCGCACCCAAGGCCGTTCTGGGCCTCATCATCGGCACCTTTCTCGTCCACGTGGTCTTCACCTCCTTCCAGAACCTCGGATGGATCACCCTTGAGGACAAATGGAACATCCAGGGGTTCAACCTGGCGAATCCCGATCCCTTCCAGTGGCTCCTCTCGACCCTGAGCCACGGGGATTACCTCCATTGGTTCGGCAACGCCCTGTATCTGTGGATCTTCGGTTCCATCCTGGAGGATCGGCTGGGTCCCGGTCCTTTCTTGGGACTTTTCTTCCTCTGCGCGGCCTGCGCGGACCTCATGAACTACGTCGTGGTCGGCCTCTTGGCGGCCTATCTCGGGATCGACACGCCCCCGGCGCGGAGTCTCGGCGCCTCGGGCGCCATCTCCGGCCTCATGGGACTGGCCCTGTTCCGCTTCTATCACGCCCGCGTACGGGTGTGGCTGGACTGGACCGGGATGATCCCGCTCCTTCGCTGGAGCATCCCCATCGGGTTCTTCGCGGGGTGGTGGTTCATCAAGCAGTTCTTCGGCCTCTTTTTCTCGATGGGCAACGTCAACTACCTGGCCCACATCGGCGGATTCCTGGGGGGACTTTCCGCGGCGCCGCTTCTGGGCTTCAAGAAGCAGAACCGCGAGGAACTGCTCTGGGACAAGGCGGTGGCGCTGAAGGAGGAGGGATTCCACGCCCTCGCGGCTTCGGAGTTCATCGCGCTCCTCCCACAAAAATCAGGCGACCCCGGCATCCATCGGGAGATCGGCGAGTGCCTGTTCCATTCCGGAAGCGCGGGGCGGCGGGGCCGGGAGGATGCCCGGAAGCTGGCCCTTGCGCATTTCCTGAAGGCCATCGACTTGCACGTGCACCGGGGCGAGAAGCCCGAGGCCGTGGCCCTTTACGCCCGGATCCGGGAGCCCTACGATCGCGAGATCCCGCGAGAGGTCCATGAACGGATGGGAATCCTGGCGGAGAAGGGCTACGGCGGGGCAGGGGTACTTCGGGAGGATCCCGCTGTCCGGTTGGACCGCCTTGTGGAGGAGCTCAAGGCGCGCCTGAATGCGGCCGATCCCGTGAAGGCCTATGCCGTCCTCTCCGAGATCGCGGGGATGGAGGGGATTGGGAAACTGCCTCCCGTCTTGTTGTACCTGGCGGCCGAGACGGCGCTCCGGGCCAAGGATGCGGGTCTTGCGGAGCGACTTTTCGAGCAGGTGGCGCTCAAGGGGGACGAGGGCCAGACGATGCGGGCGCTATCGTTCCTGGCCCGAGCATGGCTCAAGACCCCGAGGCAGACCCGGCTTGCGGACCTTTACCGGGCCAGCCGGGAGCGGCACGCCAACATCGACCTGCGTCCCGAGTGGAAGGAGATGGGGGAGATGCTCAGGCAATAGGCGAGCTGCCCCCTTACTCCGCCCCTGTAGCAGAGAGCCTTGCGCAAGCCACGGGACATCGCCTCTCCCCCAAGGGGGCGAGGGAGTTTTTATTCAACCTGCTCATCATTCCTGGTGGGTTCATCCCCTGCGGCGTCGGGCCCGGTCGGACCTGCGGGTCCTTTCCGGCTGGGCGTCATCGGCCCGGGAGTGGTTTCAGCAAGGGATCGGTTCGGGGAGGCCGAGGCAGAGCGCGCATTGGGATTCAGGTGGGCCAGATCCTGGAGCATTCCGACCGGGCAAATCGAGCACCAAGCCCTCGGAGAGGTGAGGATGCCCATCAGGATGGCGATCGAGGTGGAAAGCAGGCACATGGACACGAAAACCCCGCCGACGGCGGTGATATTCCCCCAGGCCTGGACTAGTCGAGCTATCAGAAGTCCGGAAAAAGCGATAAGGGTGGTCCAGCGGACAAGGGGTTTTCGAAAGAAGGCGGGTGGAAGACGGCGTAGACTGAGGCTCCGAACGAGAACATCGAGGAATTTCCCCCTGGGACACAGGTGACCGCAACCATATCGTTTCCTCCGGGACGAAGCAATGATCAAAACGGCGGCGATGACAGCGGCCAAGTAACCCAACAGGGGGAACCAGAGACCTCCGAGGGCGATGAGCGGTATCATCGCTGCAAAGAAAATGTTCTTGAGTGACGTCATAAGGCCCCTCGTACAGGATAGGAATGGATGGCGAGAATGCCAATGGGTGGAATCCGGAGTAACCCAAAAAACATATAAGCGGTCTTAATATGTGTCGAATCTTTCCGTCAAGAATCGAGATTTCAGCATCCCCTCGCGCCATTCCCCCTC
>CAZGWJ010000145.1:0-4552 GCA_964529445.1 uncultured bacterium | reverse complement strand
ACATGCCGAATTTCAACAAGGTCTTCCTGATGGGCAACCTCACCAAGGATCCGGTACTGCGGTACACCGCCGGAGGGGCGCCTGTAGCGAACCTTCGCATGGCCATCAATCGGGTCTACAAGTTGCAGTCCGGCGAGACGAAGGAGGACACCTGTTTCGTGACCGTCGTGGTCTGGCGAAAGCAGGCGGAAGCCGTGGGGGAACACCTGAAGAAGGGTGACCCCCTTTTCGTCGAGGGTCGGCTTCAGAGCCGCAGTTGGGAGACCGACGACAAGCAGAAGCGAAGCACCATCGAAGTGGTGGCCGACCGCATCCAGTTCCTGTCGCGGGGCAAGGGCGGGGCTCCATCGAGTGACCACGAGGGCGAGGCACCGGCCGCCGAAGAAAGCCAGGCCGCCAGCGACGAGGACATCCCGTTCTGAGAATCCTGACCGCAAACCGGTCCCATTGAGCCATCCAAGGAGAGAGGAACCATGACCGAAGAGACGAATCCCCAACCGAAGACCGAGGTAGCACCCGCGGCCACGCCGGCTCCTGCGGCGACGCCTCCTGCCGCTCCTTCGCATCCTTCCGGGCCGCCCCGTGGGCGGGGAGACCGGCGGGAGCGCCGGGGACCGGGTGAAGGCGGGCGTTTCCGCCGCCCGGGCAGGAAGCCCTGCCGTTTCTGCGCCGAGAAGGTCGTTCAGATCGACTACAAGGATGTCAATCGCCTGAAGTCGTTCGTGACGGAACGCGGCAAGATCCTTCCGCGAAGGATGACCGGCACCTGCTCCCGGCACCAGCGCGAACTCACTCGCGCCGTGAAACGCGCCCGGAACATCGCGATGCTCCCCTTCATGGTGAAGTGACCGTCCCGCCGGAAAGGGAACGGACATGCTGAACCACGCGTTGGAGTTCCTGCTGTTCGTCGTCCTGGCCCTTCTTCTCCTGTCCGTTGCCGGGGTGGCCGCCGCCGGGGCCCTCCTGGGTGGACGCAGGGGCTGGACCGTCGTACTGTCCGCGACCGGGGCCGCATTCTTGACGGCAGTGATCCTCTTGATGGCGGGTCACCGTTGGGATGCGGTCGTCCTCTGGCAATCCGTTGGACGCACCCTCGCTTCCGCCTGCGAGATGAAGGCCGCTCAATGGGCCACGGCGGGAGTCCCCACCGGGCGCATCGAGACCCTGCGTGGAATGTGCACCCAATACATCGTCCTCTCCTTCCCCGCTTGGATCCTACTCGCATGCCTCGCCTACGGTATGTTTACCGCGAATCTCGCCGCCTTCCTGCTTTCTCGCACTACGCGTCTTGTGACGGACCCGGTCCCCTTCAGAAAATGGATCATCCCCGAGCCCCTCATCTTCGGATTCCTGTTGGCCTGCCTCCTGAAGCTTTTTCGTCCCGATGGCATGTCCGATTTGCATCTCCAGAACATCACGGCCAACAACCTGTTGGTATTCTTCATCGGTCTCTATGCCATCGCGGGTCTCGGCATCGCCTCGCATTTCTTCCACAAATGGCGGTTCCCGGTCCTTGTCCGGGTATTGGGATACGTTCTTCTCCTCAACCTGGCGATCGAGGTGGCGGCCTTGTTCGGCATCCTGGACGTGTGGTTCGATTTCCGGAGGATTAAAAGGTCCCCGACGCAGGAGGCGGTCCCATGAAGGTGCTCCTCAAGCAGGATGTGAAGAACGTGGGAAAGAAGGGCCAGATCGTCGAGGTCAAGGAAGGCTTCGGCCGCAATTTCCTGCTCCCCAACGGACTGGCCGTGGAGGCGTCGGGCGGGGCTGTCCGGCAGGTGGAGGAGGAGAAGAAGGCCCTTGAGCGGCGCAAAGCCCGGGAGAAGGCCGAAGCCGAGGAACTGGGAAGGAAACTGGCCGGGCTCACTCTCGACCTCAAGCACAAGGCCGGATCCGAGAACCATCTTTTCGGTTCCGTTACCAACGCCGAGATTGCCGAGGGGCTCGCGAAAAGGGGTTTTCCGATCGACAAGCGGCAGGTGCATCTCGCGGAGCCCATCCGCTTCCTGGGCCGCTATCCGGTCCAGGTGAAACTTCATCCCGAGGTGAGCGTCAGCGTGGCTGTCGTGGTGGAAAAGCAGGGCTGACGTCACGGGGATATGTGGATAAGCGGTGAGCATGGGGCGGGACTCCCGGAAGATATTTTGACCGGGATGCCGTCCATCGACTAAACTGCCCGAAGGATTACCGGTCATTAGCCCCTTGGAGTGAACGCCCCATGGAAGCTGTCCGCCGTCCCGCCGCCATTCCCCCTGAAGTCCGGGTTCCGCCGCAAAACCTGGATGCCGAGCAATCGGTCCTCGGCGCCATGATGCAATCCGGGGAGGCCGTCTCGCGGGTTCTCGATCTCATCACCGATGAGGATTTCTACCGGGAAATCCACCGCAAGGTCTTCCGCGCCATCCTCGACCTTTATGATCGCAAGGAGCCGGTCGACACCATCACCCTGACGAACGAGCTCAAACGGATCGGAAGCCTGGAACTCGTGGGCGGGGTTTCCGCCTTGACCGAGATGGTGATGTCGGTGCCCACCCCCGGCAACGTCGAGTATTACGCCAACATCGTGCGCGAGAAGGCCGCCGCGCGGCGGCTCATCTCGGCCGCGACCCAGATCGTGGGCGACGCCTACGGAGATTCCAAGCCCATCGACCAGCTCTTGGATGAGGCCGAACACCTTATCTTCAAGGCCACCGAGCGCTCGGAAGCCCGCGATTTCAAGCCCGTTAAGGATCTCATCGGGAAATCGTACGAGTACGTCAACGATTTGGCCCAGAACAAGATCCACATCACCGGCGTTCCCACGGGTTTCTACGACCTGGACGATCTGACCGCCGGCCTGCAAAAGTCCGAACTCATCGTGCTAGGGGCTCGACCTTCCGTCGGGAAGACCTCCTTGGCCCTCAACATCGCCGCCCACGTGGCGAAGGAGTCCGCTTCCAACCCCCAACCCATGGCTGTCGGTGTCTTCTCGCTCGAGATGGCGGCCCAACAGCTGACCTTGCGCCTGTTGTGCAGTGCCGCCCGGGTCAACCTGAAGGAGGTCCGTTCGGGACATCTCAGCGACGCCCAGAAGGGCCACCTTCTGAACGCGGCTTCCCAGATCCACAAAATGAAGCTTTTCATCGACGACACCTCGGCGATGACGGTGGGCGTCCTCAAGAACAAGGCGCGACGTTTGAAGGCGCAGCACGATATCGGTCTTCTGGTCGTGGATTATCTCCAACTCATCCAGGGCGGAGAGCGGCACGACACGCGCGAGCAGGAGATCTCCCACATCTCGCGCCAGTTGAAGGCTCTGGCCAAGGAGCTGGATATCCCCGTGCTGGTCTTGAGCCAGCTTTCCCGTCCACTCAAGGGTTCGGAAGACAAGAAACCCGTCCTTTCGGACCTGCGGGAATCGGGAGCCATTGAGCAGGATGCGGACGTCGTCCTCTTCATCCACCGCGAGTACTCGAAGGAGGAAAACGCGGCCTACAAGTACGAGTTGGTCCTCGCCAAGCAGCGTAACGGTCCCATCGGGACCATCCCCGTGGCGTTCCGGCGGGAATACACCACCTTCGAATCCCTGGCGCATGAAGAAGACGAATGATCCCCTGACCCCCGCCTGGGCCGAGGTGGACCTCGCCGCCCTCCGCGGCAATTATCGCGCCCTGAAGCGTCTGGCCCGCGGCGCGGCGCTTATCCCGGTCGTGAAGGCCGACGCCTATGGTCATGGTCTCGTGCCTGTGGCGAGGACCCTAGCGGCCTGCGGTGCGAAAACCCTGGCCGTGGCCTACGTCCGGGAAGGGGTGGCCCTGCGCCGGGCCGGTCTGCGGACCGGGATTCTGGTCCTGACCCCCACACTACCTTTCGAGATCCCCGTGGCCCTGAACCAGGGCCTGATCCTCCAGATTTCCTCGCTTTCCGGTGCGCGAGCCCTCGCGGCGGCGGCTCGGCGTCTGCGGCGCCCGGCGAGGGTTCATGTCAAGGTGGACACGGGCATGGGGCGCGTGGGATTCAGGCCTGGGGATTCCCTTCGGGAATTGCTCCTCCTCCACGGACTTCCGGACCTGCGCATCGAGGGTTTCTACACCCATTTGGCGACCGCGGATTGGGCGGATCCGGCCTTTGCCCGTGCCCAAGCCCTCCTTTTCAAGCGCGTCCTGGAGGCCACTGGCCAGGAGGTCGGACACGTTGCCAACAGCGCGGCCCTGCTCACGGGTTTGGAACCCGCCCGGTGTACATGGGCAAGACCGGGGCTTGCTCTCTATGGGATCCCTCCGAACCCCCGTCTTGCGCGCTGCGCCCCCCTGCGACCCGTGATGCAATTCAAGTGCCGGGTGATCCAAGTGAAGACCCTCGCGCGGGGGGAATCCGTCAGTTACAACCGAACGTTCATCGCAAAGCGGAAGACCCGGGTGGCCACACTGGCCGCCGGATACGCGGACGGGATCAACCGGCATCTTTCGAATCGCGGACACGCCCTGGTGCGGGGTCGGCGCGTCCCCCTGATCGGCAACGTCTGCATGGACATGACCATGGCCGACGTGACGGGTGTTCCCGGCGTGAGGGA
>CAZGWJ010000144.1:0-4576 GCA_964529445.1 uncultured bacterium | reverse complement strand
CACCATCGCTTCCTCGACGTTCCGGACGGGGGATGGGACGCCCCCGGGGAAGTCCTCTACTCCGGGATGGGCCGGTGGCGACCGGAGGTCATCCGACGGACGATGGAAGGATTCCGGGCGATGGGGTTCAACGTCGTTCGCTTCCACACGGTCGTGGATTGGTGGAAAAGCGACCCCCGGACGTACAAGGATCCCTACCGCGACGTGACCTATCCGCTTTCCTATCGCGACATGATGGAGGAGACGATCCGGATGGCCGGTGAAGCCGGTATGTACGTGATCCTCGATCTCTACGCGATGAAGAACGTCCAAGGCGTCCAATCCGGCCAGGAATCCATCCCCTGGGGAACGTGGAACCGGCATCCCGACGTGGTGCCTGATCGCGCCGAGTTCATCGCGGTCTGGGCGAGCATCGCCGGACGCCTGGGTCGTTATCCGAACGTCCTCTTCGAACTGTACAACGAACCGAACGGGGATGAGAAGGCGCGGCAGGAATGGTTCCGTTTCGTGAGGGAGGTTCTCCCGGTCCTGCGGAAGCATACGGCCAACCCCGTCATCGTGCAGTGGGATTTCATGGCCTGGGTCAACCTGGACTATCCGCCGCCCGCCCACGGCGCTTCGACCTTGTCCTGGATCGCGGAGCATTCCCTCGGGGATCCCCAGGTCGTCTATGGGACGCATCTGTACCGCAATTCCGGCGGGGGTGGCGGGGGTTCCGTCCATCGGGGGGTCAACCCCCCGATGAACTGTGGGGCGCGGGACGATCTGGCGCTGGGTTTGCGCCTCATGGGATTCGATTCGCTGGAAAAACCCCTGATCGTGACCGAGATCGGGGCCTACCTGAAGAACGGCGGGGAGGATCGTGAACGGGAGGTCCGGTGGTTGAAGGAGATGCTCTCGCTCCTCAACGAGCGGGGCATCGGGTATGTGGGCTGGGGTTGGGCGTCGGAGGACCAGATCCACCACGGGATGCTGAAGGACGGCAAACCGAACGAAGCCGGTGAAGTGCTGATCAAGGCCATAAGCGCCAAGTAGAAGTTAGCCCATTCGACTCCTTGCAGTCGCTCAGGGCGCGGCGATCGGGACGCCGCGGAATTAGGAATGACGGCGACAACCCTCTCCCTTTATCCCTCCCCCGCCAGCGGGGGAGGGCAATCATCCGAACCGAACTTGGTGAAGGATGATGGGTGAGGGGGCGATTCTGGAGTATCGGTCTGCTGATATATCTGGTTTGTCGATATCTTCTAACTTCTATTTTCGATTTTCAATTTCCGCCCCTGGCGGCGCTATTTCGCTTTCGGCGGGTTCTGCTTCTTGTCGATGATCTCCTGGCGGACCTTCTCGATCCATTCCTTGACGTTGGGCTTCGGAGTCGTGGCCGGGGCCGGGATGAGAGGGCGGGGAACGGAGGAGGTCTTGATGAGGGCGGCGGACTTGTCGATCTTCATCTTGTCCACGTAGCCGGCCTGCAGGTCCTCGAGGACCTGGCGCAAGACCTTCTTCTCCTCGAGGTTCAGGTTGCCGGAGGTCTTCTTCACGAGGGAGGAGATCATGTTGATCGTCGTGCGGGCCCGTGGGAGGTTGACCTCCTTGTCCTTGTAGTAGGGGTGCACGAGCTGGCCCAGGTCGATCTGGGCGGAGGACGCCAGCATCAGGATGAGGTCGATGAAATAATAATCGGTGACGCCCCAGTCCTTCTTCTCGCGCGATGACATCGAATCAGCCATGTCCCTTATCCCGTTCCCTTTTCCCCGACCATCATGCGGACGGCACGGATCCAGGAGTCCCATTCCGGCCCCGTTTTCTCGTGGGATCGGAGATGGTCCTGCTTTCCCAGGAACTCGGAGAGTTCCTCCAACAAACCATCCAGGGCCTTGCGGCCCGCCGACACCAGGGAAGCCTTGTCCTCCCGCTTTGGGGCGGTCTTGAGGGCTTTCTCCAAGTGTGGGAAACACAGGATACCATTTTTGTCGAATTCTTCACGCAATTTCGGGGAGCCGCCCCAGGCGGCGGCGAACTGCCTGCAGAAATTGTCCTCCACATGCCGTTTCCAGGCGCAGACGATGCATTCCTCCTGCTTTCGGGAGGAGCCGAAGAGACCGGGCTTCGCGGCATGCCCGACGCGATCCAAGCCCTCGGCCAACAGCGCCTGATGGACCAGGCCGACCCCGACGGGATTGTTCCCGGAGCTCACCGACATCCAGGCGTGCCGATGACAGAAGCCGCCGGAGGCGGAAATCCTTTTCCTCACCTGGGGATCGTTCACGAATTCGCTCAGGAAGGAACGAAGCCGCTCCACCTCCGAAAGCTGGGTGAGGAAGCAGACGGGGCAACGATCCTTTCGAAGGATCTCATGGAACCGGTCGGCGCCGAGGTGGTCTGTCAAGGAAGGGTCCTTGAAACGAGAAAGGCCCTCCGACAAGGAGGGCCTTTCAGGATGGGAGTGATCACGACCGTCCGGGAGTTACCTCCGGCGGCGTCCGGTGAAACCACTGACCGGGGACAACCCGCCCAGCGGGGGATGCGGCTGGAGGAGCGAAGGGCGGGCGGGTTTCTTCGAATGCCAGTAGTACCAGGCCCCGACGCCCAGGAGGATGAGCAGAAGGATCCAGATCCAGGGGAAGCCGCCTTTCTGGGGAACGGCCGCTTCCACGGGCGCGCTTTCGATGGGGGAGGCAGGAGCGGCGTCGGCGGGCGGTTGGGATTCGGCCGCGGCGGCGGCGACCACCTGAGTCTCGGCGGGCTTCGCTTCGGCCGGGGCAGGCGCGGCGGGTTTCGCAGCGACGGCGGGGGCTTCGGGTGCCGGGGCGGATTCGGACGCCGGGGAAGTTTCGGGAGCCGCGGCCGATTCGGAAGAGGTGTTCTCGGGAGCCAGACTGCTGGTGTCCGTGGCATCGGCGGCGCTGGCCAGGTCCTCGGCCGTCGAGGGGGAGGAGGTCTCGTAGGCGACGCCGGAAGAGACGGTGTCGGACGATTCCGACGCTTCGGCGGCTTCGGAAGCCGCAACGGCTTCCTCCGTCGTGGGAGTCACGGTCTCGGAGGCGGAGAGGACATCGGCGTCCTGCTTGATCTCGGTCCGGACGGTCTTCTTGCCGCAGGCCGGCAGGATGCCGACGGCGAACACCAGGAGCGACATCAGGATCGCTCCCTTGAGGTCACGGTAGGTATGGTTCATGAAAAAGACTCCTGGGTGAAAATGGACCGTCCGACGACTTCTTTCATTTTATACCCGTTCCAGTGGGATTTGGAGTTCGGGAGCCTGCGAATCTCCATTTTCCGTCGGATGGCCCCATCCCTGGGGGGGGGATTCGGAAAAGCCACTATTTCTAGCAGGATGGTGAAAACTCGTTTTCAGCACCCTGCCGTGGGTCTTGGGTTCCCGGGGAGGGGGCAGGCACGGGAAAAAAGAAAGGCGCGAAGCTTTTTCAGCTCCGCGCCTTTTTCCAAAAGAAGAAGCGTTTATTCCGGGATGGTGATCCTCATCTCGACGCGGCGGTTCTTGGCCTTGCCTTCCACCGTGGAGTTGGAGGCGATCGGCTGGGACTCGCCCATGCCCTCGGTGGTGATGTTCGCGGCCGGGACGCCGGCGCTCAACAACTGGGTCTTGACGGCCTTGGCGCGGTTCTCGGAAAGGCGCTGGTTGTAGGCGTCGTCGCCCACGCTGTCCGTATGCCCGATCACCATGATCTTGTCGTCGGGGTACTTGGCCAGGATGGCGCCGATCTGGTTGAGCTGGTCGATGGCGTCGCCCTTCAAGGTGGCCTTGCCGGTGTCGAACAGGATGTCACCCTTCATGTTGACGAGGATGCCTTCCTCGGTGCGGCGCGTCTCGGCGCCGGCCGCGGCGAGTTCCTTGGCCTGCTTGTCCAGGCGGTTGCCGATGGTGCCGCCGATGAGGGCCCCGGCCGCCGCGCCGATGAGGGCGCCCTTGCCGGCTTTGCCGCTCTTGCTGCCGATGGCGGCCCCGACGGCCGCGCCGCCAGCCGCGCCGATTCCGGCGCCGACCGCGGTCTTTTTCCCGGGTGTCGTGCAGGCGGTCAGGCCGGTCAGGGCCATCGCCGCCATCAGGATCAACGAAACGATCTTTTTCATCTTTCAGTCCTCCTTGGGTTTGAACGACCTGCATGAGAAACAGGGGCGTATTATACGCCACAGGTTGGACGCCGGAACCGTTATAAAGTTCCTGATAGGTAGGTCGTTTGACTTGGCTGTTGGTGGGTGATCTTCGCTTTTCATCAGGATCAGGGCTGGTTGTGAGAGCCCTCAGGACGACCGGCGAACCCTGCGGGTTCGAATCCTTCGATATTTGCAGTTCAAAGGGCCTGCCCTTCGACGCGCCTCGTTCCTCGGCTTGCTCAGGGCTGGCCTTGAGCAGTGCGAGCCCATCTTGTCGTTCAAAGGGCCTGCCATGAGCATCCGACAGAAATTTCCAATTTCATGTCGAATGGCGGAGAGGGAGGGATTCGAACCCTCGAGAGGGTGTTACCCCTCCAACGGTTTAGCAAACCGTCGCCTTAAGCCACTCGGCCACCTCTCCGAAGGCATAACATCTTAACTGAGGAGAGCGAGTGGCTGG
>CAZGWJ010000143.1:0-4667 GCA_964529445.1 uncultured bacterium | reverse complement strand
CCCCAAACCCTCTATTTTCCGGGTGGAGGTATGATTACCTCTGATCCCAAGCGCCATTCGATCGAGGAAACAATGAGAACATCCCTGAAGGCAACCCTTCTGATCCTCTGCCTGGTCCCGTCGGCCACGCTCGCTCAGGTCGACGTGCTGGATTCCATCACGGTCAACAACGAAGTCTACGCCTTGCAGGTCGCGAACGGTGTCGCCTATCTGGGCGGCTCCTTCACCCAGGTGGGGACACGGACGGGTTGCGGGGTCCTCCTGGATGCGGCGACGGGAAATCCCAATTCCGGGTTTCCCCGCATTGCCGGCGAGGTGTTCAACGCCGTCCCGGACGGGATCGGGGGATGGTACCTGGCGGGAAACATCCAATGCGTTGGCGGAGCCTCTTGGAGCGGAATGCTGGCGCATCTTCGCTGGGACGGGTTGCTCGACCCGATGTGGAACCCCGCGCCGAGTTCCTGGGTCTTTGCCGTGGAGAAGGACGGCCCGAACCTCTACGTCGCGGGCTCCTTCACCACCATCGGCGGGCAGGCGCGAAACCGCCTGGCCGCCCTGGACGCCACGACCGGGGCGGTCCTGCCCTGGGATCCGGGCGCGAACGGGGACGTGATGGTGATGGCCCTGACCGATTCCGTGTTGTACGTCGGCGGCGGGTTCACCACCATCGGCGGGCAGGCGCGCAACCGCCTGGCGGCGTTCGACCGGACGACCGGGGAACTTCTTCCCTGGAATCCCGATGCCAACTACTCCGTTTACGAATTGCGAGTGTCGGGATCGCGGGTCTACGTCGGAGGGATCTTCAACACCATCGGTGGACAGGCCCGAAATGGTTTGGCCGCGGTGGATGCCGTCAGCGGGGCCCTCCTGACCTGGGATCCCGGTGTGGTGGGTTCCGTGCGGGCGATCGCGATCTCCGGGACGAGCCTCTATATCGGCGGCAGTTTCACGATGGTCCAGGGACAGTCGCGCAGCAATCTCGCGGCCCTGGATGCGGCCACTGGGTCGCTTCTCGCCTGGAATCCCGTGACCGATAACGAGGTGCGCACGATCGTGAAGGGGGAGTCCGCCCTCTACGTGGGCGGCGCCTTCACTCAGTTGGGTGGGTCGCCTTGCGGCCGGTTGGCGGCGCTGGATCCCGTCTCGGGCGCACGGATCCCCTGGTACCCGGGTGTGGATGGCGCGGTGTCCTCGATCGCCGTGGACGGTCCCTCCCTTTTCGTGGGAGGGGCCTTCACCTCATCGGTCCTGCAGGATCGCCGTTACGCGGCGGCCGTGGACGCCGCCACGGGAACGCTCCTGCCCTGGGCACCCGAGCCGAACGGGACCGTGTCGGCTCTGGTGCGTTCGGGTTCCACGGTGTATCTCGGCGGCGGTTTCTCGAGCGTGGCCGGCGTGACGCGCCATCGCTTGGCGGCCGTGGACGCAGCCAACGCGGCGTTGCTTCCCTGGAACCCCGGAGCGGATTCCACGGTCGGGGCCATGGCCCTCTCGGGCTCCACCCTGTACGTCGGCGGCTCCTTCACGTCCGTGGCCGGACAACCGCGCAACCGGCTGGCCGCCCTGGACACGGCCACGGGGACCGCTCTTCCCTGGGATCCGGGCTCCGATCAGCCGGTGACGGCCTTCGCCCTCGCCAATAACATGCTCTATGCGGTGGGAAGCTTCACGACCATCGCGGGCCAGTCCCGTCGCAACGCCGCGGCCTTCTCGACCGCGACAGGAACGCTGTCCCCGTGGAACCCCGCTGTGGCGGACGGCGCCGTTCGGGCGTTGGCCGCGGAAGGTTCGACGGTCTACCTGGGCGGCACCTTCACCAACGTGGCGGGCCAGGGGAGGAACCGCATCGCCGCCGTCGATGCGACGAGTGGGGTTCTCCTTTCGTGGAACCCCAACGCGAGCGGCGAGGTGAACAGCCTGGCCTCGGCAGGGTCCGTTGTCTATGCGGGAGGCCAGTTCACGACCATCGGTGGCCAGGCCCGATCGAAGATGGCGGCCCTCGGTGCGGTCGACGGGATGGCCCTTTCCTGGAGGGCGGACGTGGATTCCTCGGGAAGGGTAACCCGGCATTTTGCGGATGGATCGTGGCTTTACGCAGGGGGGTATTTCAGCACCATGGATTGCGAGCCGGGAAGGAATTTCGCGATCCTCCAGGGTGCCGCAACGATTCTCACCCCCACACCTACGGTCACCTTCACCGGAACCTGGGCCGCCCCCACCGCCACATTCACCCCGACCATCACGCCCACGCGCACCCCTACGACGACGAACACGCCTTCCTTCACGCCGACCTTCTCGCCGACGCTCACAGACACGCCGACCGGCATCTGGAATACGTCCACGCCGACCCCGACGTGGACCCCCACGTCCTCCAAGACCCCCACGGCTACCCCCACAACGACTGGAGGGCGCTGGATCCAGCTCTTCAACCAGACACCCCTGCCGGTGAACCCGGCATCCGCCGGAACGACGGCGGTGGGCATGATCTGCAACGTGAATTTCGGGTATCGGGTTTTTGCGGCCAACTCCATGTACCTGACCGCTTCCCTGACGGGGAACCTTCGGGATGAGATCCTCGGGGTCCAGATCTGGGGAGGCGGAACGATGCGGGCCAGCGGCCTCTTCGACATGTACGGGACCTCCCTGACGGGGGATTTCTACACGTCGCCCCTCGAGGTGAGGTACGTGTTCTCGTCCGCCGCCTCCGGCACCATCCGGACGACGATCGTGTCCCTCTCGGGCGTGGGGGGTTCCAGCACCATGTCCGCCACGAGCGAATGGCTCACCGTCGGGGTCGCGGCGACCCCGACCGGGTCTCCCACGAATACGGTGACACCCACCTTCACGACCACCAGCGGAACCCCGCCTCCGCCGACCTTCACTTGGACCTTCACCCCGACCCATACCGTCACGGGCACCTTCACGAGCGGCACTCCTTCCCCGACATTCACTCCGACCCACACTGTCACGAACACCATGACTCGGACGGTCACGGGCACCTTCACGCATACCCCCACCGGCGACACGCCGACTCGGACACATACCTTCACGGCATCGCCTACCTTCACCTTCACGACAACCGGATGCGTGAATCCGGCCAGTTTCGGACATTATTACTCAGCGATCACCGGCTTGACCGGCCCCATGAGTCTGAAGGTCATTCGCATCGTCCTGGGAGAGCCCGTCACCGTCACGAGCCTCTCATTTCGGGGAGGTGTTTTCTCGTCAGGGACTTCGATCTGCCTCGGGATCTACGCCGATGATGGAAGTGGCATCTATCCAGGCGACTTGATCATCAGCACCGGTTTCCAGACGCTTGTTCCCGATATCAGCGCTTTCATCTGGAGGACGCTGGATTCACCCGACGCCGTCCTGACGCCCGGGATCTATTGGCTGGGTTTCTTGCATGGAGACCAGACGGATGTCTCCGTCTGCGGGAAGGCGGAGGGAGGGGATGCTTATATCGCCTCTCCGTATTCCTCCATGCCGGCTACGTTCCCCACGGGCGTGGTCCACAAGAACGATCTTTACGAGATACGGGCCGATTATTGTCTCGGAAGCGGTGTCGCCACGCCGACGCCCACATTGTCTGCTACGCCGACGCGAACCTGGACGTCTTGGATCACGTGGACGCCTACTTTTACACCAACGGTTACCCGCACCAACACACTCACTTGGACCGCGACCTTTACCGGGACGGGAGGGACGCAGCCACCTACCCACACCTATTCCCCGACGCACACCTATACTTTCAGCGATACCGTCACTCCGACGCATACGTTGACGTACACGCCGACCACGCCGCCGTCGACCGTTACCCACACCGCGACGGCGACCGCCACACCGACGCGCACCCACACACCGACTTTCACGGTCACGTTCACGCCCACCATCACGCCCACGGCCACCCTGACACGGACACGGACAATGACCCCCACCGGAACGCCGACACCGGCGGGAACGGTCGAGGTCACGGACCCCTCGCCCAACCCCTCGAACGGGGATCCCATCTGCGTGGACATCACTCTCAACCCGCCTAACTACATCTATACGGGGGGGCGGATCGTGAACAGCTTGGGTGTCACGGTGAGGTCCATGGGGAGCCCCCTGCCTGCCACGTATTGTTGGGACCTGAAGGATAACGGCGGCGTGGACGTACCGGACGGCGGGTACACGATGGTCTTCCGGGGGATCCTGGGAGCTTCCGCCTACGAGACCCACATGCCGGTGACGGTGATCCGGGGCATCATGTCGCCGACGCCGACGGATACCTTCACCCCCACGCATACGCGGACCCATACGGTGACCGCGACCGCTACCTGGACGGGTACCTGGTACACACCGACCCGCACCTTCACAGACACGAGGACGCCCACCTATACGCCTACGATCTCGCCGACTTATACAGGCACCTGGTGGACCTCCACGCCGACCTTCACGGGCACGGAGACCCTCACCCCGACGGTGACCTGGACCGGGACCTGGATGACCTTCACCCACACCTGGACGCCTTCCGTCACCGCCACGCGGACTCCAACCCATTCCCCGACGCACACCTATACTTTCAGCGATACCATCACTCCGACGCGCACATTTACATTCACCCCGACGTTGCCACCGGCGACCGCCACCCACACGGCGACATCCTCGGCCACGCCGACCCGGAC
>CAZGWJ010000142.1:0-4681 GCA_964529445.1 uncultured bacterium | reverse complement strand
GCAGAAGGTGTACGAGGTGACCATCACCGAAAGCACCTACCTCTACGGCTACGTCAACAGCGAATACGACTACGTGGCCATCAGTCTTCGGAGGAACTGCGATCCGAACGACCGGGACTCCGTCATCGACTGCTACAACGACTACTGGTACAGCGCGTCGACCGGTTCTTACGTTTCGGCGGGCACCTATTACTTCGTCATCGACACCCCGGACGGTTCGACGGAGTACTACTACGAGTTCTGCGTCGGGGAAGACTGATCCTTCATCGATCGATTGCCGATCCAAGCCCGGTTCGCCGAAAGGCGGGCCGGGCTTTCTTGTCTCATGGGAATATCCAATATCCACCACGAAGATATGAAGACAGCAAGAGAGTCCTGTTTGGAAAACGAGACTGTCGGAAAACCCAACCGTTACCCCAAAAGATACGCCCCCTCTCCCTTTACACTGGCCCTAAAGGGGCCAGTGCGAACAACCCTCGGACATGAACTTGTGGTTCCTGTCCGGCTCGTCCCTCCCCCGTGTGTGCATCCCCCGCTCAAGGTCCCCCGAACGGGGGAATCGGGGGGCAAGCGGGGGAGGGAGTATTTCCTTTGTTTCCCTCGCCCGTTTACGGGAGAGGGCGGGGTGAGGGGTCT
Source organism: uncultured bacterium (assembly GCA_964529445.1). GTDB lineage: Bacteria > Oederibacteriota > Muellerivitia > Muellerivitales > Muellerivitaceae > CAZGWJ01. The sequence continues at coordinate 4,045 of CAZGWJ010000142.1, read as the reverse complement.
GTTGAAGTTCGGCGTAAGTATCCGGAGGACTTTTCCGACAGTCTCAAAACCGGAAGGACCTAAAGAGCGTTCCTTGAAGGCGCCCTGAAGGGGATGGCGGGGAACCCGACACGATCCGCGGGGGAAGAATGAAGGTTTTCGTTTACCCCCTCCGTCCGATAAGGGGGGGTGAAGAGCCGGGCGCGGTCCGTTGATCTTATGGTATGCTTTCTGAAATAAGCACATCCGGCTGTGACACGTCCGTTCCGGGTTCCGGGAGGTATTTCGTGAAGAATCGTTACGTCGGTTTCATCCTGGTATCGGCCTTCCTGGCCGCGGCCTTCCTTTCGTCCTGCAAGGGGGTCAAGAACCCCCTGGCCGCCGAGGAGCCGCCGCCACCCCCCGCGGACACCCAGTTGATCGACAACCTCGAGGACAACAACGGACAGATCGCGGTGCACCAGGGCCGCGACGGATGGTGGTATACGTTCCATGACTCGACGCCCAGCGGCACCCAGTATCCCATCCTCTTCTCGGCCTTCGCGCCGGGGGACAACTCCGCCTATTGTTCCCATACCAACGGCAACGGTTTCAACGAATGGGGTTCCGGCATGGGCTTCTCCCTCGTGGAGGGGGTGCTGACCGGCTACGACGCGCTTTCGCGCGGTTACACGGGCATCCAGTTCAGGGCGAGGGTGGGCAACGGTTCCTCCCAGGACGTGCGCTTGAAGGCCAAGACGCTCGAATTCGCCCCGGCCTCGGACGGGGGCGCCTGCGTCACCCTCTGCCACGACTATTACGGCAAGGACCTTGTCCTCTCGACGGCCTGGGAGACCTACACCCTCTACTTCTCCCAGTTGACCCAGCAGGGCTGGGGGAGCGTCGGCGCCTTCCGGTCCGACCACCTGATCGGCTTCGAGTGGCAGTTCGGCCCGTCGGTGGACTTCGACCTCTTCCTGGACAACGTGCGGTTCATCACGGGCGCCCTCGGCGATACCCCGACGGCCACTCCGACCCCGACGGGCGCCTGGACGCCGCCGACCTCGACCCCGACGTGGACCTTCACCGACACGCGCACCCCGACCCACACGCCCACCATCACGGACACCGACACGGCCACCTTCACCCCGGAGCCCGAGGATACGGATACGCCCACGGAAACGGACACCCCGACTGTGACCCGGACGTCCACGCCGACCCCCACCATCACGCGGACGCCGACCCGGACCTTCACGGTGACCTTGACGAACACCCCGGGCGGATCCCACACCTTCACCTTCACCCGGACCCACACCCCGACCGTCACGCATACGCCCACCCGCACGTATACGCCCACGAACACGGGAACGCCCACGGCCACCTACACGAGGACGAACACGCGCACGCCGACGCCGACCTGTGCGCCTTCGGACTGGTTTGGGTACTATTCCACCATCGGTCTCAACAAGCTCAGTGGCGGTGCCAGCATCGTCCATGCCAGCAAAGCGACCCTTGCCGTCACGCTGAAGGGCGGGGCGGAAGCCGCCGTCGTCAGGGTCTATTTCTCGAAAACCGGGGGGCAAGCCCGGGCGGCCATCTATTCGAACCGCGTGGTTTCCACCCTGCCCCTCGTCGAGAGGCCGTATACCTTGTTGGCGAGCAGTCCGGTCCGGACGGTCACCTCGGGTTGGAACGAGTTCGACGTGACGAACGTGGACCTGCCGGCCCCCGGCACCTACTGGCTCGCCGTGCTCCTTTCGTCCAACCTGGCGGAGATCACGACCACGACTTGCGGTTCGACGGGGCAGTGCAGTTACCACTACCCGGTCGCTTTCACGGGAGGGTTCCCCGCCACCATGCCCACCAACGGGGCGGTCAGCAACATCATCGGCAACATCGCTGCGGGTTACTGCCCCTGATCCCGCCGGATCCGGGCCCGCATCCGTCCTTCCGGGCGGGCGCGGGCCTTTTTTATTGGATTACAATAAAAACGTTTAAGTTAAAACTCGGCTGTCGTAGAATGCCGGGGTTTCGAAACGATCCCGGAGGACCGAATTGAGCGAAAAGCCCCTGTTCACCCGACACCCCGACAATCCCATCATCACTCCGGACGCCCTGCCTGGCGCCGCCCTCATCATGAACAGCGCCGTGGTCCCTTTCAAGAAGGGATATGCCGGCGTCTTCCGGGTGGACAATCAGGAAGGGATCATGGAACTCCATGCGGGGTTCAGCGCGGACGGCCTGAAATGGGATATCGACCCGAAGCGCCTGCCCCTGACGGGGAAGACGCCGGAATCCATCCCGGCCGGACGGGGATACGATCCCCGCATCACGCGGATCGGGAACACCTGGTACGTGACCTGGTGTTATTACCCCTGCGGACAGGGTCCCGCCATCGGCTTGGCGAGCACGAAGGATTTCCGCCGCTTCCGCCAGATGTCCACGGTGATGCTCCCCTACAACCGGAACGCGGTCCTGTTCCCCCGGAAGATCGGCGGGAAATACGCCCTCCTGCACCGGCCCTCCGATAACGGGCACACGCCATTCGGGGACATCTACTACGCAACGAGTCCGGACCTCATGCATTGGGGCGAACACCGGTTCGTCTTCGGGAGGACCGACGGGTGGCAGGGGACCAAAGTGGGTGCCGGTCCCACGCCCATCGAGATTCGAGAGGGGTGGTTGGTGCTCTACCACGGCGTCATCACGACCTGCAACGGGTTCGTGTACTCGATGGGAGGGGCCATCCTCGACCGCAGGAATCCCTGGATTGTTCTTTACCGCACGAAGCGATACATGATGGCTCCCGAGACGGACTACGAGCGTGTCGGTTTCGTGCCCAATGTGGTCTTCCCGACGGCGACCCTCCTGGACTCGAAAACGGGAAGGATGGATGTCTATTACGGCGCGGCGGATACCACCGTGGGCCTGGCCAGCGCGGATCTCAAGGAAGTGGTCGCGTTCATCAAGCGCCATTCCTATTGAGACCCGGCGCCTTGATCCGATCCGGGCGCTTCCCGGCGGGTCGTTGAAATCGGTTTAAAGCGGGGGCGAAAGAGGGAGTTTTTTCCACCACTCACCTCGCACCTTCCATATAATCCATGCCAGCCGGACGCCTCTCCCGCCGCCTGCCTCGTCCGGCACACGCCGATACCCGGGAACCTTCGTGCGCGACCCAATCCACATCCTTCCTTGTGTTCTCGTCCTATCCGGCTTGCTTCTGCTATCGGGATGCGGAGCGACCCTCGTCAACCCGGGCTCAACCGATTCATCCCTGCGCTACGGGATTCGAAAACCCGTCCTCCAGGAAATCCCGGCTTCGGAGGATGGGGCCGATCCTGCCGCCCTTCCGGCCGAGGGGGGTCAATAACCGATGCGCCGTCTTGCCCTTCTCCTGGCATGCCTCCTGGCCGCTTCCTCCCTCGCGGCTTCGCCCTACCGGGAGGTGAATAACAACGAAACCCTTTACCAGCGCGTCCTGAAACTGGCCGATCACGGCCTTCTGGACGATGGGGACCGGGCCCTGCTCGAGAGCGGGATGCCGGTGACCCGCCTCCAACTGGCCGCCGCCGTTCGCAAGGCCTCCGACCAACTCGAGACGACCGTGGGTTCCACACCCACCCCTTCCGCCGAATCCTCGCCTGTCCCGGCGACGACATTCCCCGAACGGGGGACGAGCCCCGATCCGGCGGTCCGCCGCGAGGTGGCCGCCCTCCTGAAGGCGCTCCGGCGCGAGGACGAGTACCTGAGGAAGCGGATGATGCGGGATGCGGACCTTCTCGCGCTGGTGGGGAAGCAGATGGATTCCCTGAAGCCCCTCCGCCGGAGGGTCGAGAAGGCCCGCGGCCAGTCCAATCGCAACAATGTCAGCCCCAGCATCGTGGCCAACAGCGAGACCCATTTCGACACGATCGCCCTCCGGGGCTTGGCCGACCACAACGTGGGCGTGGGAGAGACCCGGGTGGGCGTGAACATCTGGGCCGATCTGGGCGGCGTGGCGGGCCTGAGCACCGGGTTCGCGGGATCGCTTCCGCTCGACGCCTCCGAAAGCGAGCCGGCCTCCATCGGGATGCACAGCGCGCGCCTC
>CAZGWJ010000141.1:0-4716 GCA_964529445.1 uncultured bacterium | reverse complement strand
GCCATCACCTCCACGAGCTCGTCCGAAAGGTCCTTGGGATGCGACGTGAAAAAGCGGACCCTGGCGAGACCCTCCACGGACCCGACCGCCGCCAGGAGTTCCGGGAAGCGCGTCGGACCATCGCGGTAGGAGTTCACGTTCTGTCCCAGGAGGGTGATCTCCTTCACGCCGCACCCGACGAGACGGACCACCTCCTCCTTCACGTCCTCGAAGGATCGGGACACCTCCGGTCCCCTCACGGTTGGGACGATGCAGTAGGTGCAATGGTTCTCGCACCCCTTCATGATCTCGACGAAGGCCTTGAAACGTCCCGGAACGGGATCCGGGTTGACGGAAAAGGCGCGGGGATCGCGGTCCACCCTCACTCGGGGTCCGTCGGGGGATGCCATGATCGACGGGACGAAGGCGTACTGGTCCGGGCCTGCCAGGAGGTCCAGGACCGGGAACCGTCGCAAGAGGGATTCCCCGTGCTCGACGGCCATGCACCCCAGGATGCCGACCCGCCGGCCCGGGACCGCCGCCTTCCAGGAGGACAAGAGTCCCAGGCGGGAAGTCACCTTCTCCTCGGCGTGTTGCCGCACGGAGCAAGTATTGAGGAGGACCCAATCCGCGTCATCCGGGGAGGATGCCCGCGTCCATCCCTCCCTTTCCAGGAGGCCGGATAGCCAGGTGGAATCCAGGTCGTTGGCCTGGCACCCGAAGGTCTCAAGATGGAATTTCAAATGAACCGCTCCTGCATCACCGCCGATGCACGCCGATAACGCCGATGGGGATCAAACAAGGATCCATCGATGTCGCCACCGATGGCGGGAGATGAATCCGCCCCCAGCGCGTTCCTACCGGCGGGAAAGAATCCAGAGGGCTCCCAGGACGGCCGAAAGGAGGATCAGGCCCCGCATCATCCACCGCACGCTCCCGCCCCGGACGGAAGGGGAGGAAAGAAACCCGCCGCCGCGGGCCTGTCCCGTGATGGTGCTGAACCGGTAAGGATCGTCCGTGACGATCCGCGGTTTACCGTCGGACCCGTAGACGAGAGGCAGGTTGGCGCCGCAGGACCCGCACACGAGGTTGTCCGGGATGTTGCGGGCACCGCAACGCAGGCATTCGATGTCGGGATTGTAGCCCTTCGGGAGGGGTTCGAGCTTCAGGAGGCACCTCGTTCCTTCGCCCGGAACTTCAGCGCAAGCCGGCCAGCTTGGAGAGGATGGCGTTCACTTTCAGGGCCTCGGCGGTCATCTTCTTGTCGTTGTAGATCTTCTGGAGCGCCTTGTAGGTCGCGATGACGTCCGTCTTCCGGCCCATTTTCAGGTAGATCTCGGCCTTGTGCTTCAAGGCCTCGATGTTCTCCGGCCGGTACGCCAGGATGGAATCGTAGTAGTTGAGGGCCCCCTCCATGTGCCCATCCTTCAGGACATGGTCGGCCAGCCTCATGTAGAGTTCCGTGGCCTCGGCGTGGTGGGCCGTCTGGAGGAAGATGCGGGCCGCCCGATTCATGACCTTGGGGTCGTCGGGGCGCCTCTCCAACAACGCCTGGACATGGGCCGAAGCGGACCCCCAATCCTTCTCGGATTCCTCCAGGGTCAGGATCTGTTCCAGGACGCCTTCGTCGGAGGGGTTCTCCTTCAGCATGGCATCGAGCTTCTCGCGCGCCTCCTTGATCTGCTTCAGGGCGACCAGGACCTTCACCCGCAGGATCTTCATGGCGTAACTGCCGACCACCACGACGTGTTCCAGGGCCTCGCGCGCCATCTCGTACTCACCCCGGTCGTAGGCCATCTGGGCCAGTTTGGAGTGGATCTCGGTGGTGACGGCGGGATCGCCCTTGTGAAGGGCGAGAAGGCCCTGGATCCTCAGGGTCTCGATGCTGTCCGGATCCACTTCGGCCATGCGGGCGGCGTAGGGCTGGGCCTGTTCCAGCCGCCCCGCGTCGATGTGGTACTGCGCGATGATGCCCCATTGCTCCGCGGCCTCGGCCACCTGGGCGTTCTCCAGGTAGAGAGCGGCCAGCTTGTCCCGGTAGGAATAGTTGGAGGGTTCCGCGGCGATCATCTCCTGGTACTTGGCCAGGGCCTCGTCCACCTTGCCTTCCTGGGCGATGACATCGGCCTCGACGGTCTTGCCGATGCCGGACTGCAGGCGGCGGTGCTTGACATCCATGCGGTCGGGGTTCAACTTGGCGATCTTCTTGTCGATGAAGCCGACCTTGTTGAAGTTGCCGACGGCCGAGTACAGCTCGCGGGACTTCGCGTAGCAATCGAGGGCGTCCTGGTCGTCGCTCTTCTTGACGTAGGCGTCGCCCATCATGTTGTAGACATGCGGGTCGTCCGGATCGAGCGCGAGGAGCTTCTTGTACTCCTCGATGGCCTTGTACCACTCCCCGTTCTGGGTGTACACGAAGGCCATCTTGACGATGCCGACTTTTTCCTCGGAAGCAGCCATGTCCCCTCTTGTTCCGTCCCTCAGGCCGGGGCCTTGAGACCTTCCACCTGGTAGGCGATGACCTTCTCGGCCTTCCCCTTCACCTTGATGGGATCGAGCATCTTGGCGACGATGCGGTGCTTGACCTGTTCGTAGGTGGCCGAGGAGATGAGGATCTGCCCCTTCTCGGCCACGGATTCCAGCCGCTGGGTCAGGTTCACGTTGTCACCGATGGCCGTGTATTCCATCCGCTGCATGGAGCCGATGTTCCCCACGACCACCTCACCGGTGTTGATCCCGATGCCGATGTTGACCTCCCGCTTGCCCTCCATGCGCCACTTGGCCTGCAGTTCCTGCATCTTCTGGCTCATCTCCACGGCCGCCAGCACGGCGCGCTCGGCATGATCGGGCATGTCGATGGGGGCTCCGTAGATGGCCATGATGGCGTCGCCCATGAACTTGTCAAGGGTCCCCTCGTACTTGAAGATGATGGCGGTCATGGCCGTGAAATACTCGTTGAGGATGTGAACGACCTCCTCCGCCGTGAGGGCCTCGGACATGGGGGTGAAACCCCGGATATCCGAGAAAAAGATGGTGACCTGCTTCTTCTCCCCTCCCAGCTTCAGGCCGTCCTGGTGCTGGAGGATGCGGTCCACCACGCTCTTGGTCACGTACTTGGAGAAGGCGCCCTTCAGCACCTCCTTCTCCATCAGGCTCTTGGCCATGTTGTTGAAGGCGTCCGTGAGGTCGCCGATCTCGTCGTCGCGGCGGATGTCGATCTTCTGGTCGTAGTTCCCGGCCGCGATGGCCGTGACGCCCGCCACGAGCATGCCGATGGGCCGGATCAGGAGCGTGATGAACACCGTCATCCCGAGGATGCCCAATAGAAGCACCAGGAGCGTGGTGATGATGATGGCCACCGCTACGTAGCGCACCACGCGCGTGATGGTGTTCTGGTTCATGCCGAGGTGCACCTCGCCGATGCGCGTGACCTGCTTGCCGCCCGTCTGCGGATCCGTGAACTCCTCCTGGATGGGGGCGGAAATGTCGTACAGTCTCTGCCCGCCCGGACCGCGGTATTGCTGGGTCAACACGGTCTCGCTCGCGAGGGCCCGGACCCCGGCCGGGGGCGTGTACCGTTCCTGCTCGGCGACCTTCGCGAGGTCGTTGTGGGCCACGAAACGCCCGTTGTTGTCCACGATGAAGCAGTATTCGACGTCCCCGCGGCTCATCTTGGGCTCGGTGCTCCAGAGCTTGTAACGGACGCGTTCGTTCAGGATGTTCAAGACCTCGAGGATCCTCTTCTGCCATTGCGGCTTCGTCTCGGGGATGGACCTCGTCGAGGGGATGGGTTCCGTCAACGTGGCGTCCCGCACCGCGGCGGCCAGGTCCATGTTGACGTCCTCGGGCGATTCGCGGGTGAGGTGCGTCAGGAGGTATTCCTTGTTGTTGAAGGCCAGGCTCCGGACCTGCGCCTCCCCGCGCTCGATGATCTGCTGGGTGAGGGTGGTCTCCATCTGGTCGAGGACCAGCCAGGTGACGGCGGCCATGACCGCCGCGATCAGCAGGGTGAGGGCGAAGGTGAACTTCACCCGGAGGGAGAAGAGGTGGTGTTTCCTCCGGACGGGAGCGGCCGGGGTCGGGGTTGAGGCCGGGGTTGCGGCAGGTTGCGGTTCGGTCAAGAAAGCCTCGAATCCGTGCTGGATTGACAAAGATACGTCAATGTTATCGGAGGCAGAGGGGGGGTGTCAACGAAGGCAGGAGGCCCCTAGCGGCCACGGGAGCCGCCGCCGCGTTGTCTCAGGTTGATGTTCTTGAAGCGCTTCCCTTTGCCGGGTTTCGAACCTGCCGGCGCAGGGCGGGCGCCCTTCCGGTCCCGCCGGGCCTGGGCTTCCATCCACGCTTTCAGGCGCCCAATCTCCTGGGGATCGAGGGGTCGCCATTGCCCAGGTGGAACGTCGCCCAGTTCCAGCGGCCCGAACCGGATGCGAGTCAATCGGATGACCTCATGCCCGACGGCCGCGAGGATCCGTCGGACGAGATGCTTCCGCCCTTCCCGGACCGTGACCGACAGATAGGAGTTCTTCTCCATCCGGCGGATGGGACGCACATCCGCGACAGCCCAACCGTCCTCCAGGCGGACGCCCTTTTTCAAGCGGGCGAACGTTTCGGGCTCCATGACCCCGTTCACCTTGGCCTCGTACACGCGCGGAACCTGGTACTTCGGGTGCATCATCCTCTGGGCCAACTCGCCATCGTTGGTCAGGAGCAGGAGTCCCTCCGTGTGGTAATCGAGGC
>CAZGWJ010000140.1:0-4723 GCA_964529445.1 uncultured bacterium | reverse complement strand
TCCATCGTCCGTCGGATGACCTCCGGTCGCCACCGGCCCATCCCGGAGTAGAGGGGTTCGCCCGGCGCGTCCCATCCCCCGTCCGGAACGTCGAGGAAGCGATGGTGGTTCACGCCCCGCAGAACGACGGCTTTCCCTTTCGCGTCCCGGAGTTGCTTCCCTTCCACCCGGAGGGGAGAAATTCCCCCCGCCATTGGCCGAATGTTTTTCGCGGCACAGGCAGAAAGAACGAGCGCTGCCAAGAACGGCGGGAGAAACCGGATCATCCCTTTCCTCCAATCCGCAATTCCCGGCCCCTCCAGGTCCCGTGCCCCCGGAACAGGTACCACCGCATCGAATTGAGTCCGATGACGAAGAACGCCAGACATCCGAGGGGATGCAGGAACGCCGAGAGGGGCGAGAGCCGGAATTGAAGGGCCTGCCGAACCCGCACGACCCATTGCGCCGCGCAGAGGAAAACGGCCTGCGCGAAGAGGGGGCCCGAACCGGCAACCAGCACGGCGAAGGGGGCCACAAAGAGGAAGAACAGAGCGCTCAATCCCGCCACCGCCGCGACCACCCTGGCCCCCAAAAAGGGGTAGATGTTCTTGGAGAAACCCTCCCCGACGTCGCGGGCGGAACCATACATCCGGCAATGCACCGTGTCACTGCCGTTGCCGTAGGCGATCTTGAATCCCCGGCGCGCGGCCAGCCACCCAATCTTCACGTCCTCGACGATCTCGCCCGCCACGGCCGCATGCCCGCCCATGGAGTCGTAGGCCCTGCGCCTCCAGATCGTGTACTGGCCGTTGGTGCCGAGGTACCGGTACAGCGGGGAGCGGGGGTCGAGGACCCAGGGCATCGGCAGGAGGGAGAGCAGGAGATAGATCAAGGTGGGCACGGCCAATACGTCCAGCCACCCACCCGCATGCAATCGCGGGACGGGCGAATAGACGTCGGCCCCCCCCTCGACCGCGAGCAGGGTCCTTTCCAGCGCGTCCGGTTCGAGCCAGACGTCGGCGTCGACGAACAGGACCCAGCGACCCCGCGCGCGGCGCGAAAGCTGGTGACAGGCCCACGGTTTTCCCACCCAACCCGACGGAAGCGGCTTTCCCGCCAGGAGTCGGATGCGCCGCGTGCGCGACACGAACCGGCGCACACGCTCCGCCGTTCCGTCCGTGGACTCGTCGTCCAGGACCAGTACTTCGTAGCGGTCGTGGGTCTGCCTCGAGAGACTCTCCAACAGCCTCCCGATGCGCCGCTCCTCGTTGCGCGCCGGGATGCAGACGGAGACGAGGGGAGCCCTCCGGCGCCGTTTCGCGGGCGCCGGCGGCATCTTCGGAAGGGCGTTCCACGAGAGAAGCAGGCAGAGGGCCAACCATCCCCCCGCGACAACCCAAAGGGATCCGACGATCATGAGCATGGCGCCATTCTAACAGGATGCCGCTCCGCCATGACGCGGGTCGATCGACCCGCACCAAGACCGAAACCTTCCGAAAATGGACCGGTTTTCAAACCGCGTTCCGCTTTATTTTGCCAACGATAATTGCTATCCTTCCTGTTCCATTTCCTTGCGTCGTCCTTTTCTCGACGCGGGACAGACAGGAACAGAATGCGCCCCTTCGACCAATCCGACCTCTCGGCCATCAACGCCATCCGCATGCTGGCCGTGGACGCCACCCGCCGGGCCAACTCGGGCCACCCGGGCATGCCGATGGGTGTCGCGCCGGTGGCGCACATCCTCTGGTCGCGCATCCTGCGCCATTCCCCCTCCGATCCCCGCTGGCCCGGACGCGATCGCTTCATCCTCTCGGCGGGTCACGGGTCGATGCTCCTGTACTCGCTCCTCCACCTGCACGGCTACCCCCTGACCCTCGATGACCTGAAAGCGTTCCGCCAATGGGGCAGCAAGACCCCGGGACACCCCGAACTCGATCCCGAAATCGGGGTCGAGATGTCCACGGGGCCCCTGGGCCAGGGCATCGCCACCGCGGTCGGCATGGCCATGGCCCAACGACACCTCGCGGCCCGGTTTGACAAACCGGGTTTCGACCTCTTCGACCATCGCATCTGGGTGATGGCCTCCGATGGCGACCTGATGGAGGGCCTTTCCGCCGAGGCCTCCTCCCTGGCGGGCCATTTGAAGCTTTCCTCCCTCAAGGTCGTGTACGACGACAACCATGTTTCCATCGAGGGCGACACCCAACTGGCCTTCACCGAGGATGTCCTCCGGCGTTATGAGGCGTACGGCTGGAAGACCCTCCGGGTCGCCGACGGCAACGACCTGCACAGCGTCGAACAGGCCCTGCTGGACGCCGCCTCCGAGACCAAGCGACCGGTCATCGTGGCCGTCCGAACCCAGATCGGCTACGGAAGCCCTCTTCAGGGAACCTCCAAGGTGCATGGCGCCCCCCTCTCCCCCGAGGCCATCGTCCAGACCCGTCAATTCTTCGATTGGTCCCTGGAGGGCGACTTCCGCATCCCGACCGAGGCGTTGAAGAAATGCCGCGAGTCGGTGGAAAAGGGCGCAAAGCTCGCCGAGGAATGGGCGCGGAAGCGCGAGGAATACCGCAAGGCTTTCCCCGCCGAATCGGCCCAACTGGAGGACGCCCTGGCCCGCCGTCTGCCCGACGACCTTGACCACAAGGTCCCGGTCTATCCCCCCGATCCGAAGGGTCTTGCCACGCGCGCGGCTTCGGGTAAGGCCATCAACGCTTTGGCGAAGGAGATTCCTTTCCTGGTCGGCGGCTCGGCGGACCTGGGCGAATCCAACCTCACGATCATCGAGCATGGCGGCGATTTCTCCTCCGAGAACCCCGCGGGTCGAATCCTCCACTTCGGGGTCCGGGAACACGCCATGGCGGCGGCCTTGAACGGGATGGCGCTCTACGGCGGCATCATCCCCTTCGGGGGAACCTTCCTGATCTTCGCGGATTACCTGAAGCCCTCGCTTCGACTGTCCCACCTGATGAAACTACCGGTCATCCTGGTCTTCACCCACGATTCCATCGGCGTCGGCGAGGACGGCCCGACCCACCAGCCCGTCGAGACGCTGGCCCTCCTGCGTTCGATCCCCAGCGCCCGCGTTATCCGGCCCTGCGACGCCAACGAGACCTCCCAGGCCTGGCTGGCCGCCGTGCGCCGAGCGGAAGGCCCGACCTGCCTCGTCCTGACCCGCCAGAACCTTCCGGTTCTGGATCGTTCGAAACTGGCACCGGCCTCCCTTCTCCACCGGGGAGCCTACGTCCTTTCCGACAATTCCTCGGGTACCCCGAAGGTCATCCTCATCGGCACCGGATCGGAAGTGTCCCTGTGCCTGAAGGCCCAGGAAAAGCTCCACGCCGAGAACATCCCCACCCGGGTGGTGAGCGCCCCCTGCCTGGAGCTCTTCGCCGAACAGCCAGAGGAATACCGCAACCAGGTCCTGCCTCCCGAAGTCACCGCCCGCGTGGTGGTCGAAGCCGCCTCGTCGTTCGGATGGTGCCGCTGGGCCGGATCGAAGGGAAAGTTCGTCACCCTGGACCACTTCGGTGCCAGCGCGCCCGCCAACGTCGTTTTCGAGAAGTTCGGGTTCACGGTGGAGAAGGTCGTCGAAACCGCCAAGGACGCCATGGGCTGAACGCCCATGGCGAAATAGAAGATGGAAAATAGAAGTTAGAAAATATCAGCCGACTCCCGACTTCCAGCTGCCGTGGCTGGAAATTTCGAACCGCGAACTCCTCACTCCTAACTGCGTTTCATTCACCACAAAGCCTTTCGAGTGGACCTTCCCGGCTTCGCCGCGATCTTCGCGGCGGGCACAGATACGGCACAACCATTCACCACCAGCCCATTCGACGCGCTACGCTTGCTCAGGGCCACCGGAGCCCTTCGGGCTCCACCATGTAAAGCAATTTATTTCGCCCCAGATGGACCCTGCAGCAGAGACCCTGTCACGCGACAGGGCAGGTGGGATGAACACAGATAAGGCATAGCCCTGTTCACCACGAAAACATCTACCCTTGGCGAGACCTCGCCACGCATTTCGTGGCGGGCGCCGATACGACAGGGCTGATTCACCCCGAGTGCCTCTATCGAGGCACCACGAATTCACTAAACAGCGAGATACACAGCCATCGCGAAGCCGCGAAGAACGGCGAAGGTCGCGAAGGACGACGTAGCGCCGGGAGGGCGGCGCTGCCGCCCCTGTTATGGCGGCCCGGCGACCCGCGGATATCCAAACCCGGATCCCCGCGGCTTCCCCAAGCCGCCATCCCGCGCCGGTTTGAACTCCGCAAACCGGTCCCGGCTGATATCGACATCTCCCGCCTTCTACCTGACCCTCTATCTGCCGAATTATTAAGCCTTTTCACACCTTGTTGAAACCGGAAAATAAAGCGTATGATCAAGGGAATAAATCCACCCCCCCATTCACTATTCTCCGAGAGGGTGCCCCTTGTCACGACGACTGATTATTCTCATGCCGATTCTCATGGCCTTGATGCCGCTCGCCTGCAGGAACCATCTTTCCGTTCCCATGCCGCCCGCTCCCCGGGTCACCGCCACCCCCACAACCTCCGGGACCTTCACTCCCACCTTCTCCCCCACGCCGACCCGGTCGGAAACCCTGACCTTCACCGCGACCCACACCGACACCCCAACCTTCTCCTACACACCGACCTTCACCTATACCTTCACGAGCACCGAGACCGACGTTTGGACCCTGTCCCCCACGCCGACCGACACGCGGACCTTCACCGGCACC
>CAZGWJ010000139.1:0-4756 GCA_964529445.1 uncultured bacterium | reverse complement strand
CCGGCACCTTCCACATTCACGGCTCCACCAACGCCCATCTTCTCCTATCCCCCGCCCCCGGCACAGATCTCGCCGACCCACCCGGCTTTCATGGTCAAGTCCCCGGCGGGCGCTTCCACTCGGCTGTCCGTGTCCGATCCGAAACCCGTCAAGCCAGTTCTCACCCCGGACCCCAACCAGGCACGAAGGATGAAGGAGTATGAGACCCGTTTCATGCGTTACCAGAAGGAACTGGACCGGATCCTCGCGCGGCACGAGAACCGGTGGCATTCGCTCAAGAAGTCCCCTGAAGATCGGCGCAAGTGCGAGGAGATCCTGAAGAACTGGAAGGAGGACGAGCTTCGATTGATGGGTTCGTCGCCTCAGGAGGGGAATTCCCTTCCCGCGGGCAAGGCCCCGGGATCCCAGTCGAAAGAGGAACTGGATGCCTCCGACATCGACGATTGAAGATCGGTCCCGGACAGGGTCAGATTTCGGCGGGACCGTGAACCGGCTAACCGGAGCGTCCCCGCACCCGGCAGGAGATTCCCTCGGGGGGACTCCGTCGCCGGGTAGGAAAAGTCCCCTTCTTTCGGGGACGTCCCTCTACGCGCTCCTCTTGGTTGTGTTGGTTGCGGTCTTTCTCCTTTATCGATGGAGCGGGCCCCATGCCGCCTTTGATCCCGCCGCCTACCCCAGGAGCATGGCTGCCGAGGGGGGCGCTCTCACCATGGTCCCTGAATCGGAGCGACCGCTGGATCGCGTCGTTGTGGGCATCAACCAGGCGTCCGGGCATTATTACCTCCTGCCAGTGATCTCGCGCTGGAAAGGTGTCGATCCGCGACAATTGGAGACCGTGCGCAGGATGCTTTACCTGGCGGACCTTGAGATGTGCCACGGATTCCTTTGGGGTGTCCTTCCTCAGGAGACCCGCCTGTTCATCGGCGTGCCAGTCACGGACCGGGGCAAATCCTCGCCCCTGGAGCGCAGATGGTTCCGGCAATACCTGGCCGAGAGGTGGGGTTGGACGAAGGAGCGGATAACGGACAAGGTCCGGTTCTTCGACATGCCCGATTTCATGCCGTGGACCCAGGACATGGGCGAGGTTTTGGGATGGGACCGGAGGGGCCGGACCGTCATCGCGGTGGGCGAGAAGGAGCCGGAATACTACAAAACCTCGGTCTCGAACCTGGTCCGGACTCATCCGGACGATTTCGATGTCCGCTGGATCGAATCGTCGGTAAGCACGGAGGGGGGCGACACGGAACTGGTCTGGGGCCCCGGGGGGCGCCTGGGTCTCGTCCTGGGTCGTCATGCGGTCAACCGCTACGTGGCGCGGATGACCGGCACCTCGCCGGGATCCAAGCCGGTCCCGATCCCGCAATACCTGGATGCGGCCCAGGCCTATTCGGATGCCTTCCATGACATCCCCGGGACCGTGCTTCCCAAATCCGTGTTGATGGATCCTTCGCAGGGAAGCGCCGAGATCTTCCACCTCGACATGTTGGCCGCTTTCTTTGCCGGGGATCGCAAACCCCGCGCGGTCGTTCCGCAATACCTGGATCCCGCCTGGGATGCCGTTGGCGGGAAGGCCCTGGATCCCGGATTCGTGAAGCGCGTCCGGGGTGAATACAACCGTGCCGTCCTGGAACTGGAGGCGGCGGGATTCGACGTGGTCCGGCTTCCCTTCGCGGACCATCCGGTGAGAGGACCCGTCAACCTCGTCAAGTATTACGACCGCCGTTCGGACCGTCAGGTCGTTCTCCTGGGGAAGTATCCACGGCACATCCCCGAGGGCGCGTCACCTTCCGACCAGCTGCGGATCCTTTGGGCCCTCTACGATGTCCAGAACCGGGGTGCGGCCTGGCAGGCGAACCCCCGGGAGACGGAGTTCGTCGAGTTCCTCCGGGGCATGGGCATGCTGTACTCCGAGATGAACCGGGCGGCCATGGCCGCAGACCCTGTTTTCGACGCTCAAAGGAAGTCGCTGGAGGGATGCGGTTATCGGGTGGTGCCGGTGCCGATGTTCCCCTGGGGTGCCGGCGGACTGCATTGCCAGACCCTGCACTGACCTTCCTCGTCAGCGGGGCCGAGAGACGAAGTCAGACCCATCCTGCGGGCAGGCCCGGGGGAAGATCCTGGAAATCCTCCCCCGCCTTCAATACCTTCGCTCCTGGTGGTGCCCACAGGACCGGATCGGTCGGCCCGAAGACCGCAACCACCGGCAAACCGCACGCTGCCGCCAAGTGCGCCATTCCCGAATCATTCCCTACGAAAACGGCGGCGTTTACGGCCAGGCCCGCGAATAACCGGAGATGGATCGAATGCGGCAGGACGCGGACCCGGTCCATGTCGACGAAAACGCCCCGGATCTCGGTGAGCCGTGACACTTCCGCCTCGCCCCATGCCACCAGGACGTCCCGCCCTGAGCCGGCGAGTTGAAGCGCCGATTGTCGGAAGAAATCCAGGGGTGCCAATTTCGGCGCGCCGCCGCTCCCGGGATGCAGGAGCACCGGCCGGGTCATCCCGAGATCCGCCAGGAGGGCGGCTCCCTGCCGGCGCAGCTCGTCGCTGATGACCACTCTTGGGATGCGCTCGGGTACGGGAATGCCGCGTTCCTCCAGGAAGAGGGCCCAGTAGTCGCCGGCGGGACGTTTTTCCCTTGCGTGGAGGGCGAAGGGTCTCGCGGGCCGCGCGAAGCGGGGGTGCATGCGGGCCAGGCGTTCCTCGAAGGTGGGTTCGGGTTCTTTGAGGAAGAGGAAGATCCGGTCGTAGGAAGCGAGTTCCCGGGCGTAACTGCCGGTGAGGATGCGCTCATAGGCCATCTCGAAGCCGGTCATCCCTGTTATGCCCAACAGGTCGGGTCCAAGGGCCAGGTAATGGCGGGTCCCGGCCACGGTTACCTCTCCTTGCGCTTGCAGGGCTTGCAGGGCGGGTAGGGTGATCACGGCGTCGCCGAGACTGCCGGCGGCCAGGACGAGGATGCGTTCGCGCTTCAAGGTCGCTCCCGGATGAGATCAAGGCCATTATATCGCGGCTTCTTGAAAGACCGATGCGAGTTGCTTCATAATGAAGCTCTTACCCCGGCGAAACCCGCTGCGGGGATTCGATGCTGAGTAGTTAGCTTTCTCGAGGAATCACGCTTTGTCCGAATCAGCCGCCATCCGACGCCGCAAGGCCCGTCCCGTGAAGGTCGGTTCCGTCACGATCGGAGGGGACACCCCCGTCTCCATCCAGTCCATGACCAGCA
Organism: uncultured bacterium; assembly: GCA_964529445.1. GTDB lineage: Bacteria > Oederibacteriota > Muellerivitia > Muellerivitales > Muellerivitaceae > CAZGWJ01. The sequence goes on along the minus strand of CAZGWJ010000139.1, from coordinate 1,527 downwards.
CTTTCACCCACGATGTGGAGGCCACACTCGATCAGGTGAGGCGCCTAGAAGCGGCGGGTTGCGAGATCATCCGGGTCACGGTTCCCGACCAGAGGGCCCTTTCCTGTCTGGAACGCATCAAGAAGGGCATGCGGGTCCCTCTCGTGGCGGACATTCACTTCAATCATCAACTGGCCATCGGGGCGGTGGACGCGGGGGCCGACAAGATCCGCATCAACCCCGGGAACATCGGGGGCGAGGAAAAGCTCCGCGAGGTCGTCCTCAAGTGCAAACAGCATGGCGTGGCCATGCGCGTGGGCGTCAATTCCGGATCGCTCGAGAAGGACATACTTGAGCGGTACGGGCATCCGACGCCTGAAGCCATCGTCGAGTCCGCCCTGAGGCATATCAAATTCATCGAGGGCCTCGGCTATGACCGGATGATTCTGTCGGTGAAAAGCTCCAGCGTGCCCGTCATGGTCCGGGCCTACCGGCTTTTAGCCTCGCGCTGTGATTATCCCTTCCACGTGGGTGTGACCGAGGCTGGAGCGGGGATGCAGGGAATCGTAAAGAGCGCCGCGGGCATCGGGGCGGTCCTGCTGGACGGCATCGGCGACACAATCCGTGTTTCCTTGACGGGGGACCCAGTCGGGGAGATTCCGGTGGCGCGATCCCTCCTGCGGTCTCTGGGCCTGAGGCGCGAGGGCATCGAGATCGTGGCTTGTCCGACCTGCGGGCGCACCCAGGTGGACCTGGAACCCATGGTGCAAGAGGTTGAGAAGTCCTTGCGTAACCTGAAAACTCCCCTGAAGGTGGCTGTGATGGGCTGTATCGTGAACGGGTTGGGGGAGGGTTCCGAAGCCGACATCGGCATCTGCGCCGAGAAGGGTCGCGGGATCATCATTGAAAAGGGCAGGGAAATGGGACGGTACGGCGAAGCCGAACTGGTACCGGCTTTGTTGAAGCGTATCGAGGAAATGACCGGCGAAAGGCTGTAACCGCCGATGCACGCCGAGGAAGTCTGCGATACATTAGCAGGATGCTGAAAAAGTCCCCTGTCGGGCCCTTTTTCGTTTCGGGCGCGAATCGTGAAACGAAAAATCGGCGATTTTTCGCACGATCCGCTCAACCCGTGGCTGCTGGCATGTTGCTGAAATGACTGTTTCAGCACCATGTTAGTCTTTCCAAGCACGGCAAACCGATTAGAATATCGAGGCCGTCTTCTTGTCCGTGGACCCTTTTTCTGTCCCATCGTGTCATCCGCGTTCATGGGTGTCCATCGGCGGTTAATCCAATCCTTGGAGTCATCCTGTGCGAGTCTCGAAAGCGTTCATTCCCACCGTCAAGGAAACCCCCCAGGAAGCGGAGATCCCCTCTCACAAGCTGATGCTTCGTTCCGCCCTCATGCGCAAGGTGGCTTCGGGCGTTTATGAATACCTTCCCCTCGGCATCCGTTCCATCCTGAAGGTGTCCAACATCATCCGCGAGGAGATGGCTCGCGGTGGAGCCCAGGAAGTTCTCATGCCCATTATGACCCCGGCCGAGTTG
>CAZGWJ010000138.1:0-4797 GCA_964529445.1 uncultured bacterium | reverse complement strand
GGGTTGACCTATTCCACGGTGAGCCACCAGATTGGCTGGGTGAGGCGGGGGATGGTGAAGGATAAACCTCTCGCGCAGAGGATCCTTAAATGCAATCCCAAGACCTGACCCCATGTTTCACCATGTTTCACTGGAGACCAACCTGGGCCCGATGACGGCCAGCGTGGCCTCGGGCGCGCGGGCGCAGGGCCTGGACCGCGGGTACCACAAGGTCGCCCTCAAGCTGACCGACGCCAAGGGCAAGAAGCTGGCCAACGGCGTGTACTACGTCGTGGTCACGACGGAGAAGGGGAAGGCCGTCGGCAAGATGATCGTGATGCGCTGACCGGCATTCCGGACCTCAAGGGCCGCCCCGCAAGGGCGGCCCTTTTTTGGGGTCCAATATCCCGCAAACGATTTCGATGGTCCGCTTCCCCCTTCGTCCCGACCCCGTTTAGGTCTATAATCCGGCCATGAAAATACTCGGTTTCAGGTCCGAACATCCCAGCCGGTTCTTCGTCGACCGCACCCAGATCAACGGCATGCACGAGAAGGCCGATTCCGCCAAGCGCGTGAGACGCGAGCGGGATGGCTGGACCGTCAAGAACGGCGCCTGCGAAGGCCGCGTTCGTCTGAAGCGTCTCCCCGGCGGTTTCCTGGCCGCCTCCCTCACCGCCTCCTGCGAGAGCAACCGCTGGTGGGAACCCACCGATTTCGGCCTCAAGGGCCAGGATACAGCCGTCCTGACGATGAGACTTCCCGGTTTCAAGCGGGGCCTCACCGGCACCAAGACCGAGATCTTCTGGACCAAACCGTTCTTTCCGCAGTCCCTCCATGAGATACCCCCCAAGACCCAGTTCCTCCTCTGGCAGGAGAAGGACGGACGATACGGCGTCCTCCTTCCACTCGCGGGGGGAGAGGCGCTATGCCACCTTCAGGGCATGAAGGGGGCGGTCGAACTCATCGTGACGACGGGGCAGGATTCCCTGAGGCGCGTGGCCGGGCCTCTCTTCGTGGCGGGTTTCGGCAGGGATCCCTACCGATTGACGCAGGACGCCTACCGGGCGGCCGCCCGATTCGTGGGAAAGACCGCCTGCCTGCGCGTGAACAAGGCCTACCCCGAACCTTTCGAATACGTCGGCTGGTGCACCTGGGATGCCTTCTATCGGGGCGTGACCTCGAAGAAGATCGTGGCCCAGCTGGAGCGCTACAGGAAGCAGGGCGTGAGGATGGGCTTCGTCCTGGTGGACGATGGCTGGTATCCCATGAAGGACGTCATGATGACCGATACCCGGACGGACTTGAAGAAGTTCCCGGGGGGCCTGGGGCCCTTGGGCCGCACGATGAAGCGGCGCTTTGGCATTCCCTACATGGGGGCCTGGCATTGCCACACGGCCTACTGGATGGGGGTCCACCCCGAACACAACCTTCCCTCGCCCGAACGGGAGCACCTGATGGGTTCGGCGGGCACGAACTTCTGCCCCGACATGCACGAGAAGGGCGCGGCGGCGTTCTACGGCGCCTGGCACCGGCGCATGAAGCGCGAGGGCGTGGATTTCATCAAGGTGGACGGCCAGGGTTCCGTGGTCCGTTTCAGCTACAACCGCATGCCCGTGATGCACGCGGCTCATGGCTCCGAGAAGGCCCTGCAGGATTCCTGCGACCGCCGGTTCAAGGGGCAGATGCTCAACTGCATGAGCATGGGTCACGAGTTGATGTGGACCTGGGACCGATCGAACCTGACCCGGTCCTCCAACGACTTCCTGCCCCGCAAGAAGGGTTCCTACAACCCCCACGCGGTCTGGAACGCCTACAACTCCCTCTGGTTCTCCCAGGTGACCTGGTGCGACTGGGATATGTGGTGGACGCGCCACGAGGCGGCCCGGCATCACCAGGCCCTGAGGGCCCTCTCGGGCGGCCCCGTGTACGTCAGCGACCGGGTAGGGCGGACCGACCCGAAAGTCCTGAAGCCCCTATGCCTATCGAATGCCCGGCTCCTGCGTTGCGACCAGGTGGGTGTTCCGGCCCTGGATTGCCTCCTGACGGACCCCGAGAAGCATCCCCTACCCCTGAAGGTCGTGAACCGGGCGGGGGAAGCCGGCCTCGCGGGGTTGTTCAATGTCAACCCGCGGCACCGCGTCCTGAAAGGATCTTTCGGCCCCTCCGACGTGGCGGGGCTCTCCGGCGAACTCTTCGCCGTGCGCTGTTGGCACACGGGGGAGACGCGATTGATGGAGGCCGATGACCGATGGGAGATGGGGGTCGCCCGCAGGGAGCCCCGGGTCCTGGTCGCGGTGCCGGTCCGGGGAGGGTTCGCCCCGTTCGGCCTCGTGGACAAGATCGTGTCCCCGAAGACGATCGCGCGGGTCACCCGGAGGGGCAAGCGGATCGTCGTGGCCCTGAGGGAGGGCGGGACCTTCGCGGCCTACAGCGAGCGCCCCCCGGTGCGCGTCCGGTCGGCGGGGAAGAACCTGCCCTTCGAATGGAAGGGCGGATGGATGACGGTGAAGGTGCCGATGAAAACCGGCAAGAAACCCGTCCCGGTTCGGTTGGACATCGAGACCATCTGACGACCGGTATTCACGGCCAAGATAGACAATGCATCCTACAAATCGGTTTTGATTGTGGAACGGGTTTATGGTTCGGGCGGATATGGGAAGGAGGTAGAGGGTATATTGCAGGCCGGTCAGGAAGGGGAAGCCCCTTCCCGACACCTATCCCCATCACACTGACCGGACGGTATCTCGGATTTGACTTGGTAACGGCCGCGGAGGATGTTTCAGCGGTTCTGCAATTCCTCATTCATAATTCCTGATTCATCATGGTTCCTGAAACGTATCAGCGCTTCAGGAACCCGTGCTTTGGTATTGCCTCAGCCCCCACAGCCACATCCGGTGGGCGAAGTAGAGCGTGACGGCGGCGCCGACGGGAGCGGCCAGCGCCCCCCAGATCCCGAACCCCTTCCCGAACACGAAATGCCCCGGCAGGAACGCGCAGGTGCCGAAGGGGATGACGAGCAGGAGCAGAAGGTGCATCCACCTCGGGTAGATGTCGAGGGGATAGCGGTTCGCCTGCAGGAGCGTGTGGGGGATCATGAGGGTGAAGCCGTAGGGACCCACGAACCGGAAGGACAGGGAGCCGAAGATAACCAGTGCCCCGGTGTAGACCAGGGTGCCGCAGACGGCCCAGAGCGGAACCAGCAGGTACATCGAGAGCGGTTCGTGGCGCATCCAGAGGGCCCCGAAGGCCAGGGCGGCACCCGTCAGGATGTTCCCGAAGGAGTGCAGTTCCGGCCGGGACGTGAGGAGGAAGGGAAGGGAGTGGACGGGATAGGTGACCAGGCGGTCCAGGTCGCCCATGACCACGTAGAAGGGCAGGAACCAGATGTGGTTGAAGAAGAGCTCGGACCCGCCCAGGGCCATGGCCGTCATGCCCATCAGGAAGAGGACCTGGGTCCCGTCCCATCCGCGCAGAGTGGGGGTCTGGTGGAAGACGACCCACCAGAAGCCCAGGGCCGCCAGTTGCAGCATGACCGAGGTCAGGAGGCTGACGACGAAGTCCACCTTGTACTCCAGCTTGGCCTGCAGGGCCGCGTTGAAGGCCATGCCGTAGACCTTGAGCTCGGAGAAGAGGTCGTTCGCCCTCCGTGTCGCTTCATGGTCCTTCATTCCCAATTCCTCATTTCGCATTCCTCATTCCGGACCGCATGGCGGCCCGGTCAGCCTCCTTGAATTTCGAACTGTCGCAGGGCGTGTTTCATGACCAGGCGTCCCACGATGAAGAGGGCCGCGATCCAGAGCGCCTGGCGGCCGAGGGCCTCGAAGACGGACGCACCCTGAAGCTCTCCCGTGTAGATGCGGATCGGGGTGTAGATGACGTGCTGGAAGGGAAGCCAGGCGCCGATGGATTTCAGCACGGGCGGATACAGGGTCAGGGGTGCCGCCACGCCGGAGAAGGTCTGGTGCATGGCGATGCGAGAGGCGAAGATGCCGTAGCCGCTGTACGTGTAGAAGGCACCCTGCACGAAGAGGAAGGATATGGAGTATTGCAGGACGAAGGCCAACAGCAGACTCGCCGCGAACCCGCCCAGGGAGGCTCCCGTCGCGGGCAGAACGCTTGGCCCCAGGAGCAGGTACGTACAGGCGAAGACGCAGAGCGCCAGGGTCGCGTTGAAGAGGGCGTCCGCGAGGGATTGGAAACCCTGAGCCACCTGGAAATCCACGGGCTTCAGCAGGTCCGTGGCCACCAGCCCCATGCGGATCCGTTGGCCGATCCGCATCTCGACGTTGATGGAGACGGCATAGTTCAGGCAGAAGGCCAGGGCGAGGTAGGCGTACATGTCCTCACGGGGGACGGCCAGGTTCCCCGGGTTCTCCGCGTAGACTCGGCGCCAGACCATGATGGTGATGGCGTAGGAGAGGGCCGCGGTCACGAGCCCCATGACCGTTGTGGCGCGGTAGGCGAAATTGGCCCGGAGGGACCGGTTGAGCAGGGACAGGTAGCCCCGGACCAGGTCGGGGAGGGTCAGGGGGGAGGCGAGGGCGCGGATCGTCATGGCCGCCCCGAGGGCTTGCGCCGGTAAATGCGCGTGACGATGGTCTCGATGTCGGTCTTCTCGAGCGTCAGGTCCGCGACCGGCAGTTTCCTCAGGAGGAACTGGGTGAGGGCCGGGGACGCTCCTTCCTTGCGGTATTCCACCACGAGCCGGTGCCCCTGGGCCTCCAGGACCCGGGCGCCCCACTTGCGGAGGGGCGCTGTCAGATCCTTCGCTTTCGCGGCCGCGACCGGTTTGTGCAGTTCCGTGACGATACGCCGCTC
>CAZGWJ010000137.1:0-4913 GCA_964529445.1 uncultured bacterium | reverse complement strand
CCTTGTCCTCCCGTCTCGGTGCCGGTACCCTCACGATATCGCGGGCGTTCAGGATATAATCCTGGGCGTACCGTTCGTCGTAGCGCAGGTCGCCTCGGACCCGCACCCAGTGCCCTTCCTTCAACCCGCCCTTGAACTTGCCGTCGTTCTCGTGGAAAACCTTAGCGTCCACCGAATCCGTGGCATCGCTCAAGGTGAGGGTCAGGATCCGGCGCCCCGTGCGCTGGACGAACTCCTTCATGTCCACGATCTCGCCCTCGACCACGAGGCCCGGCTCTTCGTCCTTGATCTGGTTCATCGGCTTGGGGGCGGCCGCGATTTTCCCGCCGAAAACGACCATCGGCAGGGTCTCCTTCGGGACCGCCTTGGGCGTCTCCGCGGGAGGGGGCGGGGGAGGCAGGTCTTTCAGGAGGTCCTTTCCCACTTCGAAGAGGACGCTCACGTCCCAGCCGCACCGCTTCTTCAGCAAATCCCCCAGCAGTCGGGGACACTTCCTGGATTCCAGTTCGTTCTTCACGAGTTCGTTGGGAAGCTCAAAGACCATATCCTTACCGCCCACCCGGATGCGGCAATGGGAAAGCCACGCTTCAGTAACGCCGGCCTGCATAGCCAGCATGCAGAAGAGGTCGTCGCGATGCAGGTCGATGTACTGTTTGAGGGTGAGGGATCGCTCGGGGTAATGGACGTCCAGGACGAAACGGGAAATATCGGGGATTTGGGCCCGGAAGTGGTCGGCGAAGGCCCTGTAACCACCGGGGGTTACCGCCTCGGCCATTCTCAAGGCCATGACGACCCATTTCTTGTCGGTATAGGCTTCGATATTGACGACCTGGGATGCCTTGAAACGGAGCCTTTCCTCTTCCGGGACGGGCAGGGTTTCGATAAGCGTATCGTAGGGGGACACATCGACCTCGGCAGGCGCTTCAGGGGAGAGCGGCGTCATTCCGGCTCCAAAAACACCATCAATTGTGGCTTCGAGTTGGGACTATACAACCGGCGTTTCAGGGGAGTCAACGCCTTTGGGAAGTTTTTTCGGGCTCGTTTCAAGGGATTCAGAGAGCGGCCATGAAAACAATCGATTCGTTTAGTTTCGCCCGGATCGACTCTCGCCCTCTCTCCTCGCAAGATGAACAAAGTTTTCACCGGATGAGTTTCGGAATACCGTTAATCGAACTGCAAGCCCAACGTCCATCGGCGGTCATGCTCGCGGAAGAATTGCCCGTATTCGCTGCGGCCGTTGAAATATCCGAGCGCCAGGCGAACCCCGTGAAGAACATCGCCTAGTTCGTGGAGGCGAAAGCCCAGGATCACCGAGGAATTCAGCGTTCCATCCGCTTCGTTCTTGTATTTCAAGTCGTAGCCGGTATCCAAACTCACTTCCCGGCCCAACGCCCTCCCCAATCCCAGGGAATTCGACATCCCCACCTGGAAGAACCAGGGTTTCTCCCTGGGGATGGTCTTGATCCAATATCCTGCGCCCAGATAAAAGCGCCTGTCCGCCTTGCGCTCCGCGGATAGAAGGAGCCGGAACATCTCGCGACTGTAGACGATCCTGCCCTGCTGGTTGAACAGGGCGTCGCCCAGATGGGAGGATACGTGGGTGTACTCCAGTTTCTGGCTGGCCACGCCCGCCTTGCGGGCCAAGTAGGTCCCGAACCACCAATCGCTGTCCCGTAAGGGGAAGGAAGTTCCCCGCTGGTCGAGCCAGGCATAGGCGGCACCGGTGATGCCCCATGCCTTTCGGACACCCCGGCCCCATTGGGTGAGTTCGATGGTGCGGCCGATCGCCCCCTCCCATTGGCGTTTGCCCAGCGTCCGGGTGAGCGCGGCTCGCGGCTCGCGGGGATCCGCTAGAAGGGATTTGAAAAGAGGTTCAGCGGGAAGAAAAGACGTGCTTGAGTCAGCCGCGAATGAGGAATTAGGAATGAGGAATGAGGAATTCACCAAGAGGAAGAGAATGACGGCTTTACGCATGAAGACCTTCCTTCAGCTACAAGAAGCACCCCTCACCCCACCCTCTCCCGCAAGGGGCGAGGGAACAAATATAAAAGAGGGTTTGAAAAACTTCGCGACTTCGCGGCCTGCCCTGAGCTTGTCGAATGGGCTTCGCGTTGGCTGTGTATTGGCCTTTACTTCTTCAACAGCCCCTCGTAGGCCTCGAGCATCTTCTTCGCCATGGCGCCCGACGACCACCGCGCGGCTTCCGCCAGCGTCTCCGATTTCTTCAGGGCGTACAACTTGTCGTCCGTCAGCATCTTGAGGGAGGCCTGGTAGAACTCCTCCTCGTCGGGCTCCACGGTCAATCCGCCCTTCTGCTCGGCCATCACGTCCCGGATGCCCATTCGGGCGATCGCCACCACCGGAGTGCCCGCCGCCATGGCCTCCGTCACCACCAGGCCCTGGGTCTCGGTGAGGGACGCGAAGAAGAAGAGGTCCGCCGCCGCGTAGCAATCACGCCACAATTCACCGGAAATGTAACCCAGGAATCGGGTCTTGCCGTCGATGCCCAATTCCTTGGCGTAGTTCTGGAGCTTCTCGAGGGAGGGCCCGGCCCCGCCGATGACGAAATAGGCGTTGGGAACTTTCTCGGAGAGCCGCTTGAACACCCGCATCTGGAAATCGATGTTCTTCTCCTCGGCCACGCGTCCCACGAATAGAAGGAGCCGGTCGGTGGCGGAAAACCCGTGGTCTCGGCGGAACTTGTCCGGATCGGCTCCCTCGAACCGCGCCAGGGGGATGCCCGTCGGGATGACCGAAATGGGGGTCTTCACGCCATAGGAGGCCAGTTCCCTCTTCATCTCCCCCGAGGGCGTGACGTTGAGGTCGCATTTGTTGCAATAGTTACGGCTGAACCACTTGGCATACCCGATGCTGACGAACTTGGGCAGGAACCAGAGGTAATGCTCGACGTAGGCCGTGAAGAGGGTGTGATAGGTGTGAACGACCTTGGCCCCGCTCTTTCGGGCCCATTTCACGGCCGGCCCCCCCAGGGTGAAGGGGGTCTGGGTGTGCACGATGTCGTACTTCTCGTCCACGAAGGCCTGGATCTCGGCCTTTTTGGCGTGTCCCAGGCGGTCTTCAGGGTCGAAGAAGATGTACCAGGAAGGGTATCGGACGACCTTGAAGGGCTCGTTGTCCTCGGCGTGGCCCGGAAAGGCCGGGGCGTGGATATGGACCTCGTGGCCCATCTTCACGAACTCGCGCGCGAACGTGCGGGTGGAGGTGGAAACCCCGTTGACGCGGGGGAAATAAGTGTCGGTCACCAATGCGATTTTCATTCTAAATAAGCTCCTTACCCCCAAGGCCCCAAGACCCCAAGGGAAGACAGAGTTTAAAATCCATTCATGATCATGTCGTTCTTCGCGGCTTCGCGACTTCGCGTTGGCTGTGTATTACGCTGTATTGTTTTCAGGGGTTGCACATCTCCCATTCAACAGCGGCGAATTCCTTCACCTTGGCCATCATTTCCGCCACAGGCACCTTCACGGGTTCCTTCTCGCGGCGGCGCTTCACTTCGAGCACGCCTTCCTTCAATCCCCGGGCGCCCACGCGCACGGAGAGGGGCAGGCCCAGAAGGTCCGCATCCTTGAACTTGAACCCCGCCGAGGCGTCGGGACGTTCGTCGAAAAGCACCTCGAAACCGGCGTCCTGGAGGTCCTGATAGCACTTCTCCGCGGCCGCCATGACGTCGGAGTCCGCGTTCAAGGCCAGCAGGTGCACCTGGTAGGGGGCGATCGCAATGGGCCAGAGAACGCCGTTGTCGTCATGGTGCTGCTCGATGGCGGCAGCCACCGTGCGGGTGACACCGATCCCGTAGCAACCCATCACACATTCCTGTTCCTTGCCGGAATCGTTGAGGAACACGCAATGCATGGCCCTGGAGTACTTGAGGCCCAGTTTGAAGGTCTGTCCGACCTCGATGCCGCGGCCCGTCGAAAGGGGCTTGCCGCACTTGGGGCATCCGTCGCCCGCGACCACGCTTCTCAGGTCACCCCACTCGGGCTCGGGACAGTCACGCCCGAACTCGAGATCGACCACGTGGATATCCTTCTTCATGCCGCCCGAGACCCAGGCGTGCCCGCCCTTCAAGGCGTGATCGGCCACGATGCGCATGCCCGTGAGTCCCGAAGGACCCGCGAAGCCCACGGGGGCGCCGGTGTGTTGTTCGACCTCGCCGGGCGAAGCCATGCGGAAGTCGTCGGCTCCCAAGAAGTTGCGGAGCTTGACCTCGTTCACGTCATGGTCGCCGCGCACGATCGCAGCCACCGGTTTGCCGTCAGCCATGAAGATAAGGGTCTTGAGGAACTGGGCGGGGGGCATCTTCAGGAACGCCGAGACGTCCTCCACGGTGTACTGGCCGGGGGTCTCGACGTCCTTCTTGGGCCGGTCGGTGGGCGACGTGACGACATGGGGGGCGGGCATCCCTTCCGCCCGTTCGAGGTTGGCCGCATAGGAGCAGGCAGGACACATCGCGATAGCACATTCGCCGGTATCGGCCAGCACCATGAACTCGTGAGTGAAGGAACCCCCAATGAGACCGGAATCCGCCTCGACGGGACTGAACTGGAGGCCGCAACGGCGGAAGATACGCTTGTAGGCCTCCACCATGGTCCAGTAGGTCTTGTCGGACGCCGCCTCGTCCACGTCGAACGAGTAGCCGTCCTTCATGAGGAACTCGCGACTGCGCATCACGCCGAAACGGGGACGCACCTCGTCGCGGAACTTGGTGGCGATCTGAAAGAGGTTCAAGGGAAGCTGCTTGTAGCTCTTCAGCTCCCTCCTCACCATGTCGGTGATGACCTCTTCGTGGGTGGGTCCGAGGGCGAAGTCCCGGTCGTGGCGATCCTTCAGGCGCATCAGCTCCTTGCCGTACTTTTGCCAGCGCCCGGTCTCCTGCCACAACTCGGCCGGGG
>CAZGWJ010000136.1:0-4972 GCA_964529445.1 uncultured bacterium | reverse complement strand
GAACCCGCTCATGCCGGGCATCATGACATCCAGGATGAGGGCGTCGGGTGCCGGGTTGGCCTCGGCCCGCTCCAGGCAGGCGGCCCCGGACGCGAAGGTCTCCACCTTCCAGCCGAAACCCACCAGGATGAGACTGGCGAGACTGAGCATGTCGGGCTCGTCGTCCACGACCCAGGCCCGGATGGCCTTTTCCTCCACGACGGCTCCTCCAGCGGGATGGCGCATTATACCGCTTCGCAGGTCCTCGCGCTTTCAACGACCTCAGGGCACGAAGGCCGTCACGCAGAAGATGGCCGGCGCCTGGTAGCCGATGGAATTCTCGTTCACCGACCAGTTGGTGATGGACTCGCGGAAGCACTTCTGCGGGTAGGGGCTCATCCACGAGTTATCGTTGTGCATGTTGACGCCGCCCGGGAGATAACCGGGCGGGATGGCCGCCGGGTCCTCCGTCCTCGCCCAGATGCCGTGGTAGAGCAGGCACTTCCCGTAGGAGGACCCGGTCAGCATGACCTGATCCACCGCGTTGAGGCCGAACAGGTAATCCACCACGCGCTTCACCTTCAGGAGGTCCTCCTCCTTCCGGTCCCACAGGTACAGATGGTAGAAGATGACCCCGTTGCTCGACAGGTGCCCGTTGGACCCCCAGCAGAAATGCTCGCGGTGCCCGAAGGGAACGCGGTACCCGTTGGCGGCCACGTACTCGTCCACAAGGCCCCGGTAGGCCCGCACCAGGTCCTTCATCTCCCTCTCGACGGCGGGGTCCTTCCGATCCTCCGGCATCGCGCAATAGACGAAGATGGGCAGGAACTTGTCCTGGCCCCAGCGGATGTCACCCGCGCGGTAGTTCGCGATGAAGGCGGGGAGGTCCCGGCGGATGACGTCATGGTATTCCGCAGCGCCGGTCAGCGCATAGAGCTCGGCCGCCGCCTTCATCTTGAAGGGGTCGTAACCCAGTGGCTTGCCGTCGGGATACGAGACCGTGCCGTCCTTGGAGAACTTCAGGTAGCTCTTCCACGCCTTCAGGGCGCGCTCGCGGCACAGCTTCGCGAGCGCCTGCGAGTCGGCGTCCTCCTCCTTCGAGAACACGCGGGCCATCATGGCCATGGCGGCGCAGTAATCGGAAGTGGCGGCGGTGGTGGGAGGTTTCAGGGTGCGGACCATCCGGAGGTTGGGAACCTTGTCCTGCCCGTCGTTCTGGCGCAACTGCTCCCAGGACAGCCCGGCCTCGGGCCCGGAAGGCACCTGCATCCGGACGTACCACTTCGTCTCCCAGGCCAGCTCGTCCAGGAGGTCCGAGCGGCCGTTCCCGCTTTCGGGGATGTTGGAAAGGCCGTCGGGGAACTTTTCCGGGAAGACCTCCCAGGCCCTGACGAGGTTGAAGAGGAACCCGTAGTTCCAGGAATACTTGTTGTCGTCCCCCGCATCGTGCCAGCCGCCCGTCATGTCGAAGGTGTCCTTCGATGTTTTCCCGTCGTTCCCGGGCCGCAGGCCGGCCTTCGCGTCATCCGGATGGCAGGCCTCGTGCGTGAACCGCCCCTCGGCGTAGGGCGCCTTCAACTCCGTCCCGCAGCGCTGATAGTAATAGGTGCGGATCATGTCGATCCAGGCCTGGCGGTACACGTCGTCCCCCACCGGGAATTCGGGCGACTTCGTCCCGTCGGCGAGTTCCAGGCGGTATCTCCCCGGTGTCTTCACGGAGGTGAAATCGGCGTGGCCGACGAGGTCCCCACTCTCCGGGTCCTTGCCCGGCAGGTAGACGGGCTTGCCCGTGAACGTGGCCTTCCCCGTGGAGACGTCCACCACGCGAAAGGACTGGACTTTCCGGTTCACCACGGCCCACTTGCGGTCGGAAGGAAGGTACCCCAGCTTGTTGATCTTGAGGGGAGCGTAGACGACGGGCGCGCGTTCCTTCATCAGGAGTTTGAAGTCGTCCAGGTACACGACGGTGCCGGCGGGGGAGCCGGAGACCTTCGCTCCCTCGAAGATGCGCAGGTCCAGGGGACGCCGTCCTTCGCGGCCCGCCTGGAGCTCCGCCAGCGGGAACTCGTACTTCTTCCACTCGGTCGTGAGGCCCTTGAACTCGATCTTGTTGAAGAAACCGTCGTTCTCGGCGGGTTTGCCCAGGTTCCGGTCGAAAAGCTCCAGCACCACCGACTCCCCGCCCTTGCCGCCCCGGGCCCAGAGGGAGACCGCCGTGACCGGTTCGATGTTGAGCCCCATCCAGTTGGGGTCGGCCATGAAGGCGCCCCCGCTCCACGCGTTGGTGCATTCCCACTTGAGGCACTTTTTGCCCGCGCGGGGGGAATCCCCCGAATCCGTCATGGCGTTGGCGCCGGTTCCACCCCACCAGGTCTCGTAATAGGGGCCGCCGTTGGCCCGGTCCAGGTCCGTCTTCGGGGTCTCCCCGTCATAGAGGATCATCTCCCCGGCTCGGGACGGGCCCGCAGCCAGGAGTGCCGCCATCAAGAACGCTCCGCACAACATTCGGGCCGTGAATCGCTGGATCTTCATCTGTGTTCGTCCCCCTTATCGGTGGTTGAATGCCTTCAACATCGCCCTTCCATCGGACGGCGGATCACGCGTTTGAGGGCCGGGATTCCATCATCACCAGCACTTCCTCCAGGGTCGGCGGGTCGAAAGCCAGCGGGAACCTCCGGCAGGCGCAGGCCGCCATGGCCGCCGCGAAGCGAACCGTCTGGGCGTCATCCCACCCCTGAAGCACGCCGTACACGACCCCGGCCCGGAAGGCGTCCCCCGCCCCCAGGGTGCTGACCGCCTCCACCGGGAACGGTTTGAAGCGATGCACCGTGCCGCCGCGCCGGGCGTAGAGGATGTCGCCCGATCCCGCCGTGAAAACGACGAGGCCTTTCGAGGCCTCCAGGTACCTTCCCATCAGATGCTCGACATCGGCGTGGGGGTGTTCCCGCCGCGTGAATTCCCGGGAGACCACGACCGCGGCCGCGTCGCGCGAAAGAAGCGTCCCGGGACCGCAATCCAGGGTGACGTAGGGCTTGCCTTCCTCGACACATATCTTCGCGGCGCTCTCCGAGGACTCCCCGAGGAAGGGATCCACCGCCGCGACCCGGCAGGCCCGGACGGCTTCCCGGTCGGGATGGGACCAGTGGCGGCTCCCGTCGAAGAGAAGCGTCCCGAAGCGCCCGAAGACCGTCCGGTGCCCCTCATGGACCAGGACCAGGTCCTGCCAACCCTCGAATCCCGGGTCGAAATGCAGGCCCCGGGCGTCGATGCCACGCTCCCGGCAGGCCTCCAGGACGGGTTCCTTCGTGCGTCGGCCGAGATGGGTTCCCTCCAAGCGAACCTGCAAACCCAGGCGGGCCAGAAGGAGGGCGCCCATGCCGGATTCTCCCCCCATGAACTGGTGGGATTCCAGGAACTCGCGGTAACCGTCAGGTTCGGGAAGAGGCCCATCGAGCCGGTACGCGCCCGTGAGAACGGTCATGCCATGGAAATAGACGTCGAGGGATTCGTTCAAGGGACCGGTCCCGAAAAGTCATGTTGCAGCAAGATCGCCAGGGATCTCCACCCATCATCCATGGATGATACAAACCCCTCTCCCTTTACACTGGCCCTAAAGGGGCCAGTGCGAACAACCCTCGGACATGAACTTGTGGTTCCTGTCCGGTTCCTCCCTCCCCCGTGTGTGCATCCCCCGAACGGGGGGCAAGCAGGGGAGGGCCATTCGCCCTGTTTCCCTCTCCCGTTCACGGGAGAGGGCGGGGAGAGGGGGCTGGCAGCAGGTCTCCGCGAGTAACCCCACGGTTTTCCGGCACTCTCACAATGGAGGAAGGTCCCGAGTACGAGGAGGGTATCCAGGATTATCGGAGGATGAGGATCTTCCCGATCTGGTGCTCGTGGCGTTTTCCCGAGCGGGCCTCGAGCACGTAGAAATAAACGCCGTTGGACAGGCCGGAGGCATCCCAGTCGAAACGGTTGTTCCCCGCCCCGGAAGGGATGGTCCCCCGGAAGATGCAGCGGCTGGAGGTCGTATACACCTTGAGGTTCAACTGGTCGAGCCCCTGCGGCAGGGCGTAGTAGATGGAGGCCACGCCGTTCTCCACGGGGTTCGGGACCAACCGGTGGGAGGCGACCAGGTCGTTCGAAACGATGACCGGGGTCATCGTGGTGGTGGAGGTCGGCACGAACCAGGTGCCCGTGGGCGTTTCCGAGAGCGTGGGGGTCTCGGTGGGGGTAGGGGTACGGGTGACGGTGAAGGTGGACGTCCAGGTGGGCGTGAAGGTCGGGACGAAGCAGAAGTTCGCCTGGATGGCCAGCACCAGGTCCACGGTCGTGTTGGGCAGGGGCGAGGCGTTGGCCGGGAAGGCGCCGTAGGCCCAGGGCCCCCACACCACCAGCTCCCCACCCGTCGTCAGGGTGCGCGACAGGCCGCGGTTCTCCACCTGTTCGGCCAGCCAATAGACTCCCGCGGCCAAGGAAGTCGGAGGAAGGACGAAAAGGTTCCAACCTTCCTGAGCCGCCTGGGAGGCGGATTCCACGACGAGGTTCCCGGGCCTCACGCCCGACCCGTCGTCGGCATAGACGGCCACGCGCGCCTCGCCGGAGGCGTACCCGACGTGCAGGTACATGCTGTTCAGCAGGGCCGGTCCCTCCAGCGTCACCCGCGAGGCGAACACCATCGCCGGATAGGTGTCGGGAGGGTCGATGCCGCCGGGCGTCGCCAGGGAACCCACGACACAGAGGGGCGTCGGGGACCTTGTGACGGTCGGGGAGAGGGTCTCGGTGGGAGAGAGGGTGACCGTGGGTGAAAGCGTCTCGGTCGCGGTCACGGTCAGGGTCTCCGTATCCGTCGGAGTGAGCGAGGGGGTGAAGGTTTCCGTCTCGGTCGGCGTCGGCGTGTCGGTGAAAGTGTGCGTCACGGTCGGCGTACGGGTCAGGGTCGGCGTGTAGGTGGGTACGAAGCAGAAATGCGCACGCAGGGCCAGTTCCAGCCCCA
>CAZGWJ010000135.1:0-5087 GCA_964529445.1 uncultured bacterium | reverse complement strand
AATTGATGCCCTGGTTCGTGCCTTCCGACGGCAAAACGGCCTGATCCCGGGTGGGGCGGCCGTTTTGCCGTCGGAAGGCAAAACGGCCGCCCCACCCGGGATCAGGCCGAATACGGCCCTGAAGGAAGCGGCAACCTGCTGGAATGCGGCCTGCTTCCCCGCCGCCTCCAAGGCGTAAAGGATGATGAACATGGCCAACAGAAGAGTGATCATGTCGGCGTAGGTCAGGAGCCAGCGCATCATGCCGCCGGACTCCATCTCGATGCTTCCTCCGCCTTCTCCCTTGCGTCGCTTAGGCATTCAATCGCTCCGTTTCCGTGGATCCTCGGGTTGTGTGATTACTTCCCGCCCTCGGCAGGTTCCTTCTGGGCTTCGAGGTCCACCTTCAGCTTGGGCGGCAGGAAGGCCTTGAGCTTCTCCTCGACGATGCGCGGGTTGTCGCCGGCCGAGATGGAAAGGATCCCCTCCAGCATGACCTCCCTGAGCAACACCTCCTGCTGGCTGTTCTGCTTCAACTTGAATGACAGGGGCAGAAAGAAGATGTTGGCAAAGGCGATTCCGTAAAAGGTCGCGATGAAGGCCGTGGCGATGGCGGCCGCCAGTTCCGCACCACCCGCCCCGCCTTCACCCATCTGGGCCAGGGCGTGGATGAGGCCCAAGACGGTACCGATGATGCCCAGGGTGGGGGAGAAACCGCCCGCCGTCCCGTAGATGCCCTCGCCAATCTTGTGACGGGCTTCGAGGAAGGCGATGTCGGTCTCCATGATATTGCGGATCATCTCAATATCGGTGCCGTCCACCACGAGTTGAAGGCCCTTCTTGAGGAAGGGATCCTGGACAGCCTCCGCTTCCTCCTCGAGGCCCAGGAGGCCTTCCCGCCGCGCCTTGGTAGCAAAACCCACCAGTTGGGTTACGATGGCGCCCGGTTGGAGCTCCTGCTTCTGGAAGGCCTTCTTCATGACCGGCCAGAATTCCTGGATGGAATCGAACGGGAAGCTCATGACGGTCGCGCCGATGGTCCCGACGACGACGATCAGGAAGGCCGAGAACTTGAACAACACACCCAGATGGACGCCTTCCAGGATGGCTCCGCCCAGCACTCCGCCCAACCCCAACGACAATCCGATGATTGTTGCGAGATCCACGATCTCACCTCCCTAAAGATTCACACGGTCCGACTGAACGACCTTCCAGACGTTCCCTTCTCACGAAAGCGATGGCTGAATGCTCGTCGAGGAACCGCTGCTCCTCGGCCGTCGCCTCGGCTTGATGGGCGCGCAGTTTCCGTTCCTTCAGATTCTCCAGCAATTTCTTGTCCCGGGACGCCTTCAAGGCGGCTTGACGTCGCCTCTCGACTTCCTCGGTCACACGTTTCTCCAACTGCCGACAGACCCTTTCCTTCTCCAGAAGTCGATCCCAGTACAGCGACTGGAGGACCGCCTGGTCCGCCGTGATCATCCCGCCCATCCTCGAGGACCCGGCCCGGTCGAGGAAATCCGCCTCCTCGGAGGCGTTCCGTTTCAAGGCCTCCTCGATCTCCATGAGGGCACCCTTGGCTTCCGCCAACTCGCGGACCTTGGCATCCTCGACCTGCTTGCGATAGTTCAGGACCCCTTGGAGCCTGAACTCGAACCTCTTGGGCAAAGCATCCTACCCTTCCAGGAACCCCTTTAAACGCAACAGGGTCTCGTTCCAAGGCGCCTGTTCATCCCGACGTTGCCTCAAGAAACCCTGAACGTTTTCGATGCGATCCAAAGCCTTATCCACCTTCTGATTGCTGCCCTTGACGTAGGCCCCGATGGACAGCAGATCCTCCACGCTCTTGTAGGTCGCCAAAACCGATCGGACTTTCGCGGCGGCATCCATGTGCTCCCTGGACGCCAGATCGGTCATCACACGGGACACGCTGTTCAACACGTCCACCGACGGGTAATGATTCTGCGAAGCCAAGTCCCTCGAGAGGACGATGTGCCCATCGAGGATCGCCCGGCAGGCGTCCGCGATGGGCTCGTTCATGTCATCGGCTTCGACCAAAACCGTGTACAACCCCGTTATGCTTCCCGCGTGCGACGTGGTGCCGGCCCGTTCCAGTATCTTCGGCAGTAGGGCGAAGACCGAGGGCGTATATCCCTTGGTCGTAGGCGGCTCACCGATCGCAAGCCCCACCTCCCGCTGTGCCATGGCGAACCGGGTCACCGAATCCATCATCAGCAAGACACGCCGCCCCTGGTCCCTGAAGTATTCCGCGACCGCAGTCGCCACCAACGCGGCTTGGATCCTCAAGAGCGATGGCTGATCCGAGGTCGCCACCACCACGACCGAGCGTTTCAACCCTTCCGGGCCGAGATCCCTTTCCAGGAAATCCCGGACTTCCCGTCCCCGCTCGCCCACCAGTCCGATGACGTTGATGTCCGCTTCGGTCTCCCGAGCCACCATCCCCAGGAGCGTGCTTTTGCCCACCCCTGAACCGGAAAAGATCCCCAATCGTTGTCCCTCACCGAGGGTCAGCAGGGCATCGATCACCCGCACCCCGGTCACGACTTGCCGGTCGATTCGCCTCCGGTCCATCGCCGGCGGCGGCTCCCGATGGATCGGGTAGCGCTCGGCCAAGTTCGCCAGGGAACCCTTGCCGTCCAAGGGCTGTCCCAAGGCATCGATCACTCGTCCCAGCAACTCGGGACCCACCGGTGTCCGGAAAGGCGCCCCGGTCTTGACCACTTCGCTGCCCGGTCCCAGGCCCCGCATCTCGCCCAGGGGCATCAGGAGAACCCGGTGCTGCCGGAATCCCACAACTTCCGCGAGTACCGGTTCGCCGGACCGGTCAGCCGGGGTGATCCAGCAAGCCTCCCCGACCGATGCGGCCGGCCCCGTTGATTCGATGACGAGCCCGACCACCTGCTCCACCCGCCCATTGACCCTCACGGGGTCCATGCGCCTCAACTTTTCCTTCAGTTCGCCCCCAAGACCCGCGAGCGGGTTCTGTTCTTCCACGTTCATCGGGACACCGTTCTCCTCAAGCCCCGGGGGAGAGGGCGTCCTTCGTCTGGGTCACGACCGTCGACAAACGGACGTCAACGGAGCCCGCTTCCGTTTCGAGAAGGCATCCCCCCTTCTCGATGCGACCGTCCGAAACGAGTTCGATCTGGCCGGATCCGGCGGAAACCTGGAGCTCCTTCCGACGGGCTTCAACCGTCGCAAGGTCATCCGGATTCAGATGGACCCTCAGATGAGCCCGATCCCTGGCCTTATCCATGGCCTGCGAAACGAATTGGAGGACCATCCCCGAATTCCGGACCGCTTCATCCCGGAGGCAACGATAGAGGGCCTCTCCGACCAGTTCCACCACAAGGGGCCGGACTTCCGACAATGTTCGCTTCCGTTCCTCCAGGGTCTTCTCGAGGATCGATGACCATTGAGCAAGGAGACCGGCGTATTCGGCTTTTCCCTCCGCCGTCCCCTTCGACAAGCCCTCGAGCCGTCCCTCCTCGGCGCCCTGCCGCCGCCCCTCCTCGAGAACAGCCTGCTTCAACCTTTCCGCCTCCGCGGAGCCCTCGGCGCGGGCCTTCTCCAGTATTTCCTTCGCTTCGGCCTGGGCCTTTTCCACCATCAGGGACGCACGGGCCTTGGCATCCTCGCGGATCTGGGCGGCGATGGTCTCCGCCTCTTCCCTTGCCCGCTGAAGAAGGGACTCCGCCTCGTCCAAAGCCGCCTGCCTGGGATCGATGGGTTCCGGCTCCGGCTCGGGAGCCCGTCCACCGAGTTCCTCGAAGACAGCCGCGGGAACCACTTCCTCCCTGCCCGGAACCGTTGTCAGGACAACCTTCCGGCGGCGCCGTTCCATCTCCTGGCGTGCCTGTTCCAGGATCATGCCCTTCCAGGAGCCGTTCTCGACGGTGAACCCGTCGGGGACCTGCTGGACTTCCGCCTCCGACAGAAGGTTTCGTCCCATCGTTAGATCATGACCTCTTCTTCACCGCCGCGGGACACGACGATTTCACCCATCTCCTCCAACTGCCGGACAACGTTGACGATCTTCTGCTGCGCCTCCTCAGCGTGCTTCAGTCGGACAGGCCCCATGACGTCCATGTCCTCCTGGATCATGGCCTTGGCGCGGCTGGACATGTTCTTCAGAATGTGGTTCTTGACTTCTTCCTTGGCGCCTTTGAGAGCAAGGGCCAGATCCTTGGCATCGACCTCGCGAAGGACCTGTTGGATGGTCCGATCGTCCAGGTTGATGAGGTCGTCGAACACGAACATCAGGCGCTTGACCTCTTCGGCCAACTCGGGGTTGGATTCCTCGAGTTTCTCCATGATGGCCTTCTCGGTCGACCGGTCGGCCCGGTTCAGGAGTTCAGCCAAGGCGCGCACGCCACCCGCCGCGGTGAACTCCTGGGTGAAGATGGAGGAAATACGGCGCTCCAACACCCGCTCGATCTCCATGACCACGTCGGGGGCTGCGCGATCCAGGATCGCGATTCGCGTGGCCACATCCACCTGAACCTCGGCGGGCAAAGCTCCCAAGATGGTGGAAGCATGCTCCGGAGTGAGGTGGGCCAGGATGAGGGCGATCGTCTGCGGATGCTCGGCCTGGATGAAGTTCAGGAGCTGCTGGGGATCCGTACGCTTGATGTAATCGAAAGGCGTCATCTGCAGGGAACCCTGCAGGCGGTTGATGATCTCCATCGCCTTGTTGGCGCCCAAGGCCTTCTCGAGGATCTCGTGGGCATACTCGACACCGCCCTGGGAGATGTACTCCTGGGCCGTGGCGATGTTGATGACCTCCTCGAGGACCGAATCCTTCTCCTCGGGGCTGATCTTGCGGAGGTTGGCGATCTCGAGGGTAATCTGCTCGACCGTTTCCTCTTTCAGGTGCTGATACACCTTGGCCGCGAGATCCGGGCCAAGCGTAATCAGCAACGCCGCCGCTTTTTGTTCGCCTGTCAGCTGTGTCTTCCGTACAGGTTTCTGCGCCATGCGGTTTACTCCTCAGAGAGCCATTTCTTGATGATTTGGGCCACGTTTTCCGGATGCTGTCGCGCCAGATCCGCCACTTCCCGGCGCAGGTTCTCACGCTTCTTGGCTTCGCG
>CAZGWJ010000134.1:0-5223 GCA_964529445.1 uncultured bacterium | reverse complement strand
AGTTAGTAGTTTTTCCTGCAAAGGCAGTCATCAGTCTGCAGTCAACTTCTCACTACTAACTCCTAACTACTAACTGCTGTTCATGCCGAGGCGGAAGCGGGTCGGCGTTCTTCCGACCCGGGACAGGATGTGATGCGGTGAGCCGCAGAAGCCCCGGTTCTGGGTTTCTGCGGGCACCGAAGCGCAGACTGTGGGGCGACGAAGGAGCCTTCCGCCGCGCGTGCCGTTGTCTCATCTGTGTCCATCCCCGTCCATCGGTGGCTCAATTGCCGTTCTTGGGGTCTTGGGGACTTGGTGGTGAAATTCGTTCCGCTCCCGCTGGTTCCGTATCGTTGTCTCATCTGTGTCCATCCCCGTCCATCGGTGGCTCAATCGCCGTTCTCTGGATCTCCGTTTCTCCGTGGTTCTGTTTGCCGTCCTTCGCCCGCCACGAAGTACGTGGCGAGGTCTCGCCAAGGGCGGATGTCTTCGTGGTGAGAGCTTTGCTGTTCTTGGGGCCTTGGTGGTGAATACTTGCTGTTTTTCGGGTCTTCGTGGTGAGATCCGCGCCGTTGTTGTCGGTTCCGGATCGTCCTGTTTCTTTGATCGGAGTTTTGCCTAAATATTGTTCGAAATACGGCCGATTTGTCCCGGTAAATCCCTTGTCATGCGATATTGTTTGACGGTATCGAAAGGCGGATATATCATTTCCTTCCCCCTTGAAGGTAACCCTTTTCCGAGAGGGGCATTTTTTTATTTCAGGAGAATCGTCTCATGAAGGCAAATCGTCTCGTCCTTTCAATCGTCCTCATGTCCTTCGCCACCCTGTTGTCCGCGGAAAAGGGGCAGTTCAACTACATCGGAGCCCTCTCCGTGTCCAAGGCCTCCAGCGAGCGCGCCTGGGTCTCCGACCTGGGGATGGGCCTGGGAACCTACCACATGCTCGACTACCAGCCGCTTTCCTTCATGGCCATCGGCCTGGGCTTCGGCTACGCCTCCTACAGCGCCGACGGCGGGTCCATGACGACCGACTGCCTCGACGTGGCCGGGCGCCTGCTCCCCGTGGCGGAGAGGGACGGCCAGTCGGTCCGGCCTTACCTCGTGGGCGGCATGGGCGTGCGGCCCCTCTGGAAGTCCATGGACGAGGCGTGGCCGGGCAACTACCACGGCTTCGCCGGGGCCGGGTTGAAGTACGACTTCGACAGGAAGCCCGGCGGTTCCGGCCTCGACGTGCAGGCCGTGTACGAGTTCTACACGCCCGTGAAGAGCAACCTGAACACCATGGGCCTGCGGGTGGCCTACAGCGTGGCCTTCGGCAAGTCGAAGGGTTCCTCGTCCGCCGCCGCCCCGCGCAAGGCCGAGGCCGCGGCCCCCGCCGCCCTGAAGTACAAGAACTACACCGTGCAGTCGGGCGACACCCTGCGTTCCATCGCCTGCAAGCAGGGCGTGTACGGCGACTGCGACCTCTATCCCCTCCTGGTGGCCGCCAACCGCGATCAGCTCAAGTCGCCCGTCCTCACTCCCGGGATGAACCTGCGCGTGGTGGTCGACGTGCCCGAGGACAAGAAGGCCCAGGCCCGTCGGCTCGCGACGGAACCGGCCTGGGCGGCCTGGAGCGGTGCGAGGAAGGTCGAGGAGGCGAAACTCCCGGCCTACGCCGGGCTCGTGCCCACCCCGACGCCCGGCGCCTCCGTCATCGACATGTCGAAGGCGGAAGGGGCACCGGCGGCCCAGACCATGGACTACGTGGTGAAGGAAGGGGACACCCTCTGGAAGATCGCCTGCCGCAAGGAGGTCTACGGCGACTGCGAACTGTACCCCCTGATCGTGGCCACCAACCGCGAGACCCTCAAATCGCCCGAGCTCACGCCGGGCATGACGCTCAAGATCGTGAAGAACCCCTCCCCGGCCAGCCAGGAGAAGGCCCGCGCGGCCGCCTGGGACCCGAAGTGGGCCGCCTGGCGCGGCACCCAGGTCACGAAGGAACGGTACATGGAGTGGAAAAAGAAGCAATCGACCCAGTAGGTCGATTGTTACAAGTGAGGAGTTCGAAGCGACCCGGGATGGAGGCTTAACTCCTCACTCCGAATCGCCTCGAAGCCGTGTGTTGTTCCGTGGGATGTGGGTTTTGGGCGTCGACTACTAACTACTCACTCCTAACTACTAACTGTCGTTAAGGTGCCCCATGCTCTTCAACACCTCCAAGCGTCCGTTGGCCACCCTTCTCGCGGCGGCCCTCGTCCTCTCCGCGGTTTCCCCGGCCTTCTCCGCGCCCGCCAAAACCGCCAAGACCGGGAAGGCGGCGAAGCCCGCCGTGGCCACCACCGCCACCGACCCCTATCCCCCCTTCCTGATCGGGCCGGGCGACCTCCTCACCATCGCCGTCTACGGCGAGGCCGAACTGCCCCTCGAATACCAGGTCGATTCCAGCGGCGTCATCACCTACCCCTACGCGGGCACGGTGCGGTTGGCGGGGCTGACTCCCGCCGAGGCCAGCGGCAAGATGGCGCGGCTTCTGGACAAGCCCCGCAAGGTCACGGTGCTGGTCAAGGAGTCCAACACCCACTGGGTGTCCGTCCTGGGCCACGTGGGCAAGCCCGGCAAGTACCAGATCCGGGGCAAGCCGACCCTCCTCTCGGCCCTCTCCGAGGCCGGCGGGCCCCTGCCGCGCGCCAACCTGGGCGGCGCCATGCTCATCCACAACCGCCAGAAGACGAAGGTCAACCTCAAGGACTATCTCAAGGGCGAGGGGAAGATGAAGCCCGAACCCTACCTGTATCCCGGCGACGTGCTTTCCGTCTCCAAGTCCAGCTGGCCCAGCATCGGCGAATTGGCCATCGTGGCCTCCATCCTGGCGAGCGCGGCGGTTCTCACGGTGAACATCCGCACCCTCCGCAGGGACCGATAAACCAAAGGAAGTTAGGAGTTAGTAGTTAGGAGTTAGTAGTTGAAGACCAGGAGACGGTGAAAAGTGGCGGAAAGCATCGTCAGGAAAAAGAGCTTCGATTTTGCGCTGAAGATCGTGCGGCTGACGAAGGATCTTCGCAACGACGGTGATTATGTGCTGTCGAAGCAGTTGTTGAGAAGCGGGACGAGCATAGGCGCGAATGTCGAGGAGGCCTTGGCGTCCCAGACGCGCAAGGAGTTCCACTCGAAGATGACCATCGCTTTCAAAGAGTCGCGGGAAACGCATTATTGGTTGCGCTTGATGCGGGAATCAGGCTGTTCGCATCGCGAAATCCCTGGTTGTTTGAGCGCTGTTGAAGAGATCATCAAAATGCTGACTTCCATAACCAAGAACACCAAAGCTGTCGTTAAGCCGGTTGTTGGCAGTAAACTACTAACTACTAACTCCTAACCACTCACTTCTGTTAGAGGCCCAGATGTCACCCGATAGCTCGATACAACCCATGGATCCCCCAGCTTCCGGTTCGGATGATGATTTGGACTTGGGCGAGTTGCTCCGCGTCGTCCTCGGCCGCCTGCCCCTCGTGGTCCTCGTCACCCTGGGCATCGGCGCCCTGGCCGCGGCCTACGCCTTCCTCTGGCCCCCCACCTTCGAGGCCGTCACCACCATCAAGGTGCCCGATTCCTCCTCGGCCTCCGTCAACAACGCCCTCAAGGAGATGGCCTTCGCGGCCACCGGCGGCGATCCGGTCGAGACCTTCGTCGAGGTGTGCCGCAGCGAGACCGTGGCCGTGCGCACGGCCCGGGAACTGCGCCTCAAGGACCGCGAGGAATACCGGGACCTCACCTGGCAGCAACTCATCGCGGGCCTGCGCAAGTCGGTCAAGATCGCCAACGTGAAGAAGTCGAACGTGCTCTCCATCACGGCCCAGTCGGGCGACTCGAAGCTGGCGGCCGACCTGGCCAATACCTGGGCGAAGAACTTCATCGCCGTGAACCTGGAACTGTCCCGCCAGGGGGCCGCGTCGCGCCTCAAGTTCATCGAGGACCAGGTGGCCCAGTTGAAGGACAAGATGTCCAAGTCGATGCGCCTTTCCGAGGAATCCAAGACCGACCAGGCCATCTACGCCATGCTGCTGGAAAAACAGCAGGAGGCCCGCATCGCGGCCAACGTCGACGATTCCGGCATCGTCGTGGTGGACACGGCCGTGGTGCCCGAGAAGCCGGTTTCCCCCAAGAAGCGCAAGAGCGTGATGCTGGGGCTGATCCTGGGCCTGGCGCTGGGCATCCAACTGGTCTTCCTGGTCGAGCGCATGCGCGATGAGGTGAAGTACGAGGAGGACCTGAAGCGCGCCACGAAACTCCCCATCCTGGCCGTCATCCCCGACTTCTGGAGCGAGGTGCCCTCGGGCGGGGCCTTCAACCCCTCGAAGGACCGCTTCTCCAAGGACCACCTCATCGAGAACCCGGTCTTCCGCTACGCCTTCTACCGGGAATCGTTCAAGGTGTTCCGCACGAACCTCACCTTCGCACTCGTGGATAAGCCCTTGAGGAGCGTGGCGGTCTTCTCGCCCGGCCCCGAGGAGGGCAAGACGCTGGTGAACGCCAACCTGGCGCTGGCCGTGGCCGAGACGGGGAAACGGGTTCTCCTCGTGGACGCGGATCTGAGGAAGTCCTCCGTGGCCCGGATCTTCGGCATGGAAGCGGGCGGGAAGAACGGTTTGCCCAGTGTTCTCTCGGGCGAGCGCAAGTGGAATGAACTGGTGGTGGATTCGGGCTATCCGAACCTCTTCCTGCTTCCCAACTACACGACGCCCCCGAACCCGGCGGAACTCTTGGGGAGCGAGGCCATGAAGCGGTTCGTGGAGGAAGTGAAGAAGGAATACGACCTGGTGGTCTTCGACGGGGCACCCATCCTGCCGGTGACCGACTCGGTGGTGCTGGCGTCCTGCCTGGACGGGGTGGTGCTGATGGCCCGCTGGCAGAAGACGCACCGCCAGGAGGCCGCGAAGGCCCTGGAGCACCTGAAGGCCGTGCGGGCGCGCCTGATCGGCTCGGTCCTGAATTCCGTGGACCTGCGCCGCAAGCTGTATGGCTATGGCAAGTACGGCTACGGCTCCTATGGCTATGGTAAATACGGCTACTACGGAAAGAAAGACGACGCTCGAAAGAGCTAGTCTTTCTATCCAATTGACCTCTCCCCGGATGGTG
This sequence comes from uncultured bacterium, assembly GCA_964529445.1. Taxonomy (GTDB): domain Bacteria; phylum Oederibacteriota; class Muellerivitia; order Muellerivitales; family Muellerivitaceae; genus CAZGWJ01. The sequence continues at coordinate 126 of CAZGWJ010000134.1, read as the reverse complement.
AGCTTGTCGAATCCATTGCGGGAGAGGAACAAAAGGTGAGGGGAGTAGTGGAAGTTAGGAGTCCCTGAAAACCAGTTAGTAGTTATTAGTTAGTAGTTTAGGAGTCTTTTCCGGCCTCCTTTGTCG
>CAZGWJ010000133.1:0-5304 GCA_964529445.1 uncultured bacterium | reverse complement strand
GCGAGTCCCGGTGGCGGTTACGGCCCACGTCAAAGGGTTCGTGAGGGTCGGGGTCGGGGAGGGGGTGTTCGTCGCTGTCAGGGTATGGGTCGGTGTTGGGGTGAGGGTGGGGGTGGGACTCCTCGTCACGGTTGCCGAAGCGGTTCTTGTCCGAGTATTCGTGACCGTGCCCGTCGCCGTATTCGTCAGGGTCCTGGTCGCAGTTGGCGTCGAGGTCTGCGAGGGCGTGGGGCTTCGGGTGACCGTGGCGGTCGAGGTCCTCGTAAGGGTGTTCGTGAAGGTCGGGGTCGGCGTCCTCGTAAGGGTCGGTGTCATCGTCCGCGTCGCGGTCAGAGTCGGGGTGCGGGTGAAGGTGGCCGTTGGGCTGGAGGAGCACGCATAGACCCCTGACAGTTCCTCCCGGGTGATGACGTAGGCATGGTCGTAGACGTAGTTCACGTGGGAGGTCGCGTTCTGGGAGGTATCGCTCTCGTAACCCGCCCAGGTCATGAACCAGGCCCAGCGCGCCTGCTGGGCGATCATCAAGGCCGGGTCCGGGATCGTCCCGTTCTCGGTCATGGCGACGAGCTTGCGCCCGTTGAACATGTTCACGATGTTGTAGAACATGCCCGTCGAGGGTGAATAGTTCAGTCCCGCCAGGTAGATGTCGGCCCCCACGATGTCGACCCGGGAATCCCCCGGATACCAGTTGGGGGAATCGACGTTGTCCTGTGTGGTCCAGACCCAGATCAGGTTGTGAAGACCGTGGTAGTTCGTCAAACGGTCGAAGACCAGGTTGTACAACTGTTTGCAGGCCGTCGAGCCCTTCGCCCCCCACCAGAACCAGGCACCCTGCGCCTCGTGCAGGGGCCGCCACAGGACGGGCACCCCCGCGTCGCGCAGGCGTTTGAGCTGGACGGCGATGGCGTCGATGTCGCGAAGGATGTCGGTGTATTGCTGGGAAGTCGGGTTGTTCATGGCGTACTGGACGTCGAAGGTGGTGCAATCGGTGTAGAAACCGCGCCACCACTCGCATCCCGCGACGTTCAAAAGCCCCGAGGGTGCGTTCCAATGCCATTGGAACTGCACGATGCCTCCCGTCTGGTACCAGGCGATGGCGGCCTCGACCTCGAGAGGGTCCGGTTCGCCGTAGGCCACCCGCGAGGGCGAATAGGCCATCATGTCGAACCCGCGCAGGGCCGGGTAATGCCCGGTGTTCGTGTTGAGCCAGTTCATGTTGGTCGTGGTGCCCTGCTGACCCGAGATGATCCGGGTCCCGTACCCGCTCACCAGGTAGTTCATGAGACAACGGGTGGCCGCGGTGGCGCTCGTGTCCACGAGGGTCGTGGGGACGCTCAAGGTCGGCAGGACGGCCGCTTCCACGCCGAACCAGTCGAGATAGAACCAGCCCCAGTTGTTCTGGACGCGCAGGGTGTTGTTCCCTGCGTTCAAGGGGACCATGCCCGCCGAGACGGACGTGAACCCGGTCGAGGCCGGAAAATACACGGATGACTGGAAGACACCGTTGGCGTAGAGGTCGTTGGTCTTCTCGCCGTTGGTCGCGGCGTAGCCGAGGGTGATGGTGTACATCCCGGCGGTCGCCACGTTGACGGTCACCTGGCAATAGTCCCCCGCCGTATCGAAACCGTCCACGTAGCCCGAGCCCTGGTAACCCGCCAGGGCGGTCGAGGTGTTGGTGCCGACGAGGGTTCCGTTCTCGGCCTGATAGATGGTCGGAGCCGCAGAAAGGCCGGATGCGAGCAGGAGGAGGGCTGGGATGAGGGACGGCTTTTTCATGGTACGCCTTGGGGGTGGGGATACCACGGCCCGGAAAATACTTCTGCTCAATTATACCCTTCAATGATCGTTTACACGCTCGGTCAGCCAATATTCCGCGTGAGCTGAATGATGAATTAGGAATGTGAAATTAGGAGTTGCCGACACCGGCGACAAAAGAAAAGGGCGACCCATGGGTCGCCCCTACCTAAGTGAAACAGTAAGGCAGATGGTATTTTTCAGAGATTACATCAGGGCAGTTCCTGGCGTGGCCCCGAAGGGGCCTTGGCGTTCTTGGCGGTTCAGGGATTCAGGGGGTGGTCGCTGCGACGGTCTGCGCCCGTCGCAATTGGAACTTCTTCACCGAGAAGCGCGACATCGAGTTCTTCGTGAGGTTCTTGGCCGACAACTTGAAGAGATACTCCCCTTCCGGACGGCCCAGGGAATCCCAGAGGGTCACCGCGTAGGCCCCGCCCTCCTTCTTCTCCTCCACCTTGTCGATGAGGGTCCCCGCCGCGTCGAAGATCTCGACCGTGACGTTGCAATCCTCCTTCAGCAAGTAGTAGATGCGGATAGGCCCCGGTTCGGCGGGCAGGGGGAAGACGCCCAGGTCCTCCATGAAGAGGTAGGGCCCGTTCACGCGGTCGGCGTCCACGGGAATGTCCCTTAAAAAGAGCACGGGGGAACCGGGGCCGTAGAGCCGCAGTTCGTGCTTGCCCTCGGAAATGTCCGTCAGCTTGAAATTCCCCCCGTTGTCCGTCACGGCGGCCGCCAGGACCTTGCCCGCCCTCACGATCTCCACCTTGGCGCCCGCCACGGGGGTCTGCCCGTCCTTGGCCACGAACCTTCCGGCAAGGCCTCCCACGCGACGGATCTGGATCTTCGCGCTGGAGAAGAGGGGACTGGGTTGGCCGTTGGGGCCCACCGCCGCGACGTGGAACCACCAGGTCCCTTCCGCCACGTTCCTCAATTGCACCGTGCGCTCCGATGTGAACTGGTCCTTGTCGGTGAGGGGCGCGTCCTCCGGCTTCGGGCTCAACCGATACACGTAGCCCAGCGGCGAGAAGGACCCGTCGTGCTTGTCCTCCCAGGTGAAGACCGGATGGTTGTTGGACTCCGGCTGTTCCTCCCGGGGATGCGTCGAGCAGTGCACCTGGGGCGGCGGAAGCGTTCCCGAGGCCACCCGCACCAGGTAATTCTCGCAGGGGGAGATGTTGCCGGCCCGGTCCCGCACGGCCACGTGCACGTACCACATGCCGGACCCCGGGATGGTCACGCGAAGGGTACCCTCCGTCGTGTGCTGAAGGTCGGAACGGTTCGCCGCGTCGCCCTGCGAGTTGGCGTCCACGTACCAGAGGAAACCATCGAGGCCGGAAACCTTGTCCTTCGCCTCCATCGTCAGTTCCACCTCGTTCGACGAGTACCACTGGCTGCGCTCGGGATGGGTGGAGGAGGCCAGGCGGGGGGGCGCCGGACGGTCGGCGTCCACCTGGATCCTCAGGACGGCCGGCTCGGGACTCAGGTTCCCCGCCTTGTCCTGCGCCACGATGTGGAAGTACCAGATCCCCGTCGGCACGTTGGCGAACTGGACCCTCAACTCGGTCGTGTAATGTCCCTTGCCCGGCCCGGGACGGGTATGGGGTTCCCCGTCCAGGATGTAGTGGTATCCCGCCACCCCCGTGGTATCGGTCGGAGCCACCCACGTGAACACGGCGTTCGGGTTGCTGCTCCATGCGTCGGGCCGATGCGACGCGCAGGAGACCACCGGCACGCCCACGCCATGATCGGACACCGCGGCGGCCATGTAGTTGCCCTCGTGCTGCTCGTTGCCCATCCGGTCCACGGGATGCACGGTGTAGTAGTACACCGCGTTCTCCTTGAGGTTGGACCCCTTGTCGACGAAGCGGGTTCCCGTCACCTGCCCGTCGATGGAAATCCGATGCTTGGGCTGGTCGTCCATCTTCCGGTAGACGCGGTAATAGCTCGTGCCGGAGACGGGGTCCTCCACCGGCTTCCAGGTCAACTCGATGTCGCCCCCCGCGCGCGGGGTCGCGTGCAGTTCGGTGACGGGCGGCGGAGGCGAGATGTCCACGCGCACCGAAGCGAAACCCTCCTGGGGCCAGGACTCCTCGTTTCCCGCCGCATCGCGCGCGCGGCAGCGGAACTGGTACTGCTTCCCGTCCACGCCCGGGAAGACCCCGTTGCGCTCGGTCGTGTTCGCGAGGCACTCCATCCAGTCCTTGCCCTCCTCCCTCACCTGCACGTCGAACGTGGTGACGCCCGAGAGGGGATCCGAGGCCTCCCAGGCCACGGGGATGCGGCTCTTGTCGATGAAGGGCGGGAAAGGCACGATGCGGGACTTCGGGGGGGTCAGGTCGATGCGCACGGGCACGTGCGTGGCCGCCGCCGAGAGGTTGCCCACCCCGTCCTGGGTGATGATATGGAAGTACCACTCCCCGTCGGCCAGCGGCCCCAACTGGACGGCCGTGGCATCCACGAAAGTGCCGGTTTCGGGCGTGGGAACGGTCCGGGGATCCTGGTCCAGCACGAAATAATAGCCCTTCACGCCCGAAAGCTCGCGCGGGGCCTCCCAGGAGAATCGGGGATCAGGATCCTGGAACCAGGTCCCCTGCGGGTGCGAGGGACTCTTCACGGTCGGCGGGACGGCCTTCGAGTCGATCATCACCTTGAAGCGGGACACCTGCCCCACGTTGCCGGCGCGGTCCTTGGCGCACACGTGGGCGAACCAGGGCCCGTCGTCCGTGGCCGTGAAGGTCGCGCCCCGGCCCGCGGTCCACTGCATGGCCTTGAGGTCCACGGGCCATTGCTCCTCGCGGTTGAACGCCACGTAGTACCCCTCCACTCCGGAAAGGTCCTGCGGCTCCTCCCACGACAGGTCGATGCGGCGGTCGGCGTACCAGCGGTCGGGCTTGGGATGCGTGGACGATGCGATCCGCGGAGGCGCCACGGAGGTGTCGAGACGCAGGGTGTAGCGGGCCGGGTCCGTCCCCTGGTTGCCCGCGTTGTCGCGGCACACGGCCATCAGGGTATGGACCCCCTCGTGCGGAATGTCCAGGAACAGTTCGGTGCGCTCGGTGAAATGGGCCTTCTCGGGGTCCCAGGCGGGGCTTTCCCGGTCCGTGAACAGGTAATAGTACCCGGCGATGCCCGAACGGTCCTCGGGCGGAGTGAACACGAAACGCGCGCGGGAATTCGACGTCCAGGCCCGCTCGTCGGGGTGCGAAGAGGACGCGATGACCGGCGGATCCACTTTCGTGTCCACGCGAAGGGCCAGGTGGGCGGCCTTGGTGCCCACGTTGCCGGCCTTGTCCTTGGCCGTCACGTGGAACCACCACACCCCGTCGTCGACCAGTTCCAGCGTGACCTTCCGCTGGGTGGTCCACAACCCCTCCTCGGAACCGGGCACCGTGGTGGCGCGCTGATCGAGGCCGTAGAAGTATCCCACGACCCCGGATTCGTCCTCGGGGTCCTCCCAACTCACCGTGACCCGCCGGGAGTTGTACCATTTCTGAGGGTCCGGATGCGTCT
>CAZGWJ010000132.1:0-5329 GCA_964529445.1 uncultured bacterium | reverse complement strand
ATTATCAAAGTACATAGGAACATCGATGTGATTCCACCCCGCTACGGGTGTGAATTCTGCCGATTGTGTCTTAAGGATCCAATGAAAATTGGATGATATAACCACGTCATGATAAATGCCTGCCCTGATGTTTCCTGAGCTTGATAAAAGATAGAATGAAATTCGATAGATGGTTCCATCATCCGATGAATCGAAATGCTGAGTGATTAACGTGTTGGCAGGAATTGTAACGGCACCAGATAAGTTACCTATCGATGAAAATGAAGGATTCCCCAGGCAGGGATGGGTCAGCGTAGCTGTAGGGGTGTCGGTATAGGACCCGGTCGGCGTGAAGGTGTGCGTGTCGGTCGGGATCGGGGACTCGGTGCGAGTCAAGGTCGCTGTGCGGGTGTTGGTGATGGTGCGGGATAAGGTGGGAGACAGTGTGGGTGTCGGCGTAAGCGTCTCGGCTGATGGGACCGAGGAGAGGGTGAGGGTGTAGGGGCCGCTCTCGGCGGCAAAACCGTCCACGATCAGGAAATACGAACCGGGTTGCAGTTCGAGGGCGAAATGGGACTGCTTGGAGTTCGGACAGTTGCCGGAGTCGTCGTTGAAGGCCAAGGTGGAGGTGTCATGGTCGCAGAGGGTGCGGAGGTAAAGGACGGTATCCCAGGTGGCGCCGCCGCAAAGACTGGCAATCAGGTATTGCCGGGAGTTGAGTGAAAAGGTATAGAGGTCATCGTTTGCGTTGGTGCCGTACCCATCGTGGTCGAAATCGTTGGAACTTGTGAAGGTGTTTCCCGTGACCGGGGAACCGTTGATGTTCTGGGTGATATCCGCGATGGGCAGGTGCGAGCAATCGGGAGTGGCGGTGGGGACGAGGGTGGCAGTCGGGACCTGCAGGATCGGTGCAACGGGTGCTTGGAGGTGTTTCTTCCGGCAGGCGGACAGTGGAAGGATCAGCAACAAGACCAACAGAAGGATCGGAACGAACCATCGTCGGGCCATGCCCTCGGCCTCCGGGATCGTTACATGAAGGATGAACTGATCATGTCATCCATTCCGGCGGCTGTCAATCGAGGTTTGGGCAAGGATTCGATGTTGAGAGTATGGGTGATTTTCTGATCGGTGTATAATCCGCCCAGTCCACCGGAGCAGGGCATGAGCGAGGAAAAATCCCAATTCACCGTACCCCCCGACGCGACGGGAGCCCGTCTCGACCGGTTCCTCGCGACCTGCCTCCCCGATCTCTCCCGCGCCCGCGTCCAACGGCTCATCGCGGACGGCCATGTGAGGGGTGCCTCGCCCCACCACCACCTCAAGGCCAGCAACACCGTCATGGAGGGCGATTCCTTCACGGTGACCCTGCCCGAGCCGGAGGCCACCGACATCCCGGCCCAGGAGATCCCCCTCGACGTGGCCTACGAGGATGCGGATCTCCTGGTCATCAACAAGGCGGTGGGACTGGTGGCGCATCCCGGGGCGGGGAACCCGGACCAGACCCTCGTGAACGCGTTGGTGGCCCATTGTCCCGGCATCGAGGGCGTGGGGGGCGTGAGGCGGCCCGGTCTCGTGCACCGGCTCGACAAGGACACCTCGGGACTGCTCGTGGCCGCCAAAAACGATCTCGCGTACCACGGTCTCGTCCGTCAGTTGAAGGTGCGGGACGTGCACCGCCTCTATGTGGCCATCGCGAAGGGTGAGCTGAAGGGAACCGGTACCATTGACGCACCCATCGGACGCAGTCCCAACGACCGGAAGAAGATGGCCGTGCGGACGGCCGACGGCAAGGAAGCCCGCACCCGCTTCCTCTCGCTTGCGGCCAGGGAGGAAGCATCCCTCGTGATGTGCAAGCTGGACACGGGTCGCACCCACCAGATCCGCGCCCACATGGCCTTTATCAAGCATCCCCTCCTGGGGGACGACCTCTACGGGGGTCTTACCACCCACGCGGACCGTCAGATGTTGCACGCCTTCCGGCTCGCCTTCGCCCATCCCCGCACCCGCAAGAAGATGGATCTCGTGGCGCCTCCCCCACGGGATTTCCTCGAGACCCTCAAGAGAATGCATCTGCGCGCGCCGGTATGGGATTCCCTCCAATGGCCCTCTCGGCAGGGATCGGACGTCGGTTGAGACTGACCCAGATGTTGTTCTCGGTGAATGACGGATGGTCGGATGATGGCGAACAAAATATCCTCATATGTCCTTCGCGTCTTCGCGCCTTCGCGGTTATGATGGGCTTTTAACAGAAAGGAACCCCTTGTCCTCCATTTCCTATATGCCCCTCGGCGGAGGCGGCGAAGTCGGCAGCAAGAACATGGCCATCCTCGAATACGAGGGCAAGGCCATCATGATCGACGCGGGGCTCATGTTCGCGAATGCCACGCATCCCGGCGTGGATCTTCTCCTTCCCGATTTCACCGAGGTGGTCGAGCGCAAGAATTACCTGCAGGGTATTTTCCTCACGCACGGGCATGAGGATCACATCGGATCCGTCCCCTTCATCCTCCAGAAGAGGAACATCCCCCTTTTCGGGACGAGATTGACCCTGGGATTCATCAACGCCAAGCTCGAGGAATTCAGCCTGCCCCATGCGCCGCAAATGAACGTCGTGGAACCCGGCGAGCCCTTGCAGGTGGGGCCTTTCAAGGTGGAGTATCTGCCGGTCACCCACAGCATCGTGGATGCCTGTTCGATTGCCGTGACCACGCCCCTGGGTGTTGTCCTGCACACGGGGGATTTCAAGATCGATCCGAATCCTGCGGACGGGAAGCGGATGGCGCTGGACCGGTTCGCCGAGCTGGGGAAGAAGGGCGTCCTCCTGATGATGTCCGATTCAACGAACGTCGAGCGCCAGGGAACCACCGGGTCCGAGGGGGACTTGGCTCCGGTCCTGGAGGGGTACGTGGCCAAGGCCGAGGGGCGCGTCATCCTGACCTGCTTCGCCTCCAACATCCAGCGCGTCCAGATGGCCGTGGACGCCGCCCTCAAGAACGGCCGTCGCATCTGCGTGATGGGGCGGAGCATGGTCCGCAATACGGAGGTGGCGCGCCACCTCGGGTACCTGCGCATCCCGGCCGACCGCATGGTCCAGCCCGATCACGTCCGGGGCGTCAAGGCCCGGGAACTCATGATCATCACGACCGGCAGCCAGGGCGAGCCCATGTCGTCGCTCTCCCGCATGGCCATGGGCGACCACCGTCACGTGGAGATCAACAAGGGAGACCTGGTGATCATCTCGGCCCGCAAGATCCCCGGCAACGAGCGCGCCGCCAGCAACGTCATCAACCATCTGTTCAAGCGGGGTGCCGAGGTCCTCTACGAGGACGTGGCGTTCGTCCACGTCTCGGGCCATGCCCAGCGGGACGAGCAGAAGAAGCTTTTGGAACTGGTCAAACCGAGATACTTCGTCCCGGTCCACGGCGAGTACCGGCATCTGGTGTTCCACAAGCGGTTGGCCGTCGAGACGGGCATGGACCCGCGGAACATCTTCCTGCTCGAGAACGGCGATTGCCTGACCCTCGATAAGCGTTCCGCGGAGGTGGAGCACGGCCTGCCCCAGGGCGTCCTCTTCGTGGACGGCGGCAGCGTGCAGGAGGTGGGTGAGATGGTGTTGAGGGACCGTCAGCACCTGGCCGAGGACGGCGTGGTGGTGGTCCTGGTGAGCGTGGATTCGGCCGCCGGCCGCATCGTGGGCGGGCCCGACCTCGTCATCCGGGGCGTCTCCGACAACATCCCCGGCGAGATCCTGGAGGAGGCGCGCCACCTCATCCGCGACATGCTGGAGGCCGAAAGCCGGGAAGCCGTCAGCGATTGGGCCACGGTGAACGAGGCCGTCCGCAAGGCCCTTCAGAAATTCTTCAGCCGCAAGATGAGCCGCCGCCCGATGATCCTGCCGGTCATCATGGAAGTCTGATACAGGTATGGGCCTCTCCTCCATCACCAGAAAGGGACGGCAAAAGCCCCCGTTTTTGCTAGAATAGACAAACTTTTCACGGGGGACCCGGTTGCCCAAGACCGAACGACAGCATTTCCTGGCGGCTTTCATCCTGGGAAGCTTGGCCCTGCTGATCGCCCTTTCCCTCGTCCCGACCCCCACCAACCTCCTGAAAAACATCGGCGATGCCGTCCAGTATTTCCTTTATCACTGGCTGGGTCTCTGTGCCTGGATCGTTCCCGTCGTGTTGGGCCGTTTCGCGTGGGGCTTCTTCCGCGATGAGCCGGTCCATCGTCCTCCCTTGAAGGTTCTCGGTTCCATCCTGGTCCTGGTTTCCGTCGCCACGCCGCTCTCGGTCCTCTTCCCGGATCGTTTCCTGCAGGAAGGGGAGAGCTGGGGCGGCCGGATCGGGGAATGGGTGGGCTTGTTCCTCTGGGACGCCGTGGGCACCTTCGGCGTGATCGTCGTCTCCTTCCTCCTTTTCGTTCTGGCCTCCTGGATGCTGGAAAGGGAGATGCACCTGGTGCGCTTCTTCCAATGGATCGGGAAGGGCTTGAGAAATCTCGGCATTCTTGCCGTTGGGTCCATCGTGAAGATCGTGACGAGATCGGCCAAGTCCGTGCGCGAGACCTACGCGGATTGGCAGACCCGGCGGTTGGCGGCCAGGACCGCCGCGGACGCGCGCAAGAAGCTCATCCGGGAGTTGCGGGATTCCGCCCGATTGCCCGATCCTTCCGCTTCCTCAGGCCGCTCCGGGCAGGATCCCGCAATGGCATCGGCCGCCGCGACCACATCCTCGGGGCCTTCTCGGCGCCCGGATCTGCGTGAGGTCCAGGTCGGGGACGACCGGATGGAGGATCCCGTTCCGTCCCGCACGAGGACGCCCCGCGCTGAACCGGAGAGGGAAGCACCCGGGAATGATGATGTTCCGGCTGACATCGAATTGGAGGAGGGTCCCGGGGAGGACGAGGAGGAGATGAAGCCGGTTCGGAAGCGCATGGTCCGCTCCTGGCAAATGCCGCCGGTGCATCTACTCAAGGGGGAGAAGGAGGCGGCCCAGGCCGAGGCCGACGATTTCGAGACCGTGTCCCGCACCCTCATGGAGACGCTCCGGAACTTCGGGGTGGAAGCCACGGTGACGGGCGCCAATCCCGGCCCGACCGTCACCCAATACGAGGTCCAGCCCTCCGCGGGCGTGAAGATCAGCGAGATCGCGACCCTGGCCCAGGACCTGGCCCTCGCCCTCCAGGTGGCCCAGGTCCGGGTGGCTCCCATCGCGGGCAAGACCGTCGTGGGCGTCGAGGTCCCCAACCGGAAAGGTCGCATCGTTACCCTCAAGGAGATGGTGGATCACGAGGGGTTCATGGCGAACCCGCACCGTCTTCGTGTGGTGATGGGCCGCGAGATCGCCGG
>CAZGWJ010000131.1:0-5351 GCA_964529445.1 uncultured bacterium | reverse complement strand
GCCATACGCCCCACCTGTTGGCCTGCGCCTTGACGGAATTGTACGGGAAGGCGCTCCGAAGGGATCCCGGGATCCGCCTCGCCGTGGGAACCGGCTTCCGGGATGTCACGAGGATCGCCGCATCCAGCCCCGCCATGTGGACGGACATCGTCGAATTGAACGCCCCGGAGATCCGCAGGAACCTCTCGACCTTGAAGGCCTGGATCGCCCGCAGGGAGAAGGATCTCCGGACCGGGCGTCGGTCCGGATGGAACCGTTTCTTCTCGAAGGTGAAGGCCGTCCGGGAGCGCTTGTGATGCCCGGTGAGCGTCTGATCGTCCATGCACCGCGCACCCTGAGAGGGACCGTCAGGATCCCGGGCGACAAATCCGTCTCCCATCGAAGCGTCATGATGGGTTCCCTTGCCTACGGAAGAACCGTCGTCGAGAACTTCCTGAACGGCGCCGATTGTCTCTCGACCGCCGCGATCTTCCGGTCCCTGGGCGTCCGGATCCGCGTCCGGGGCACGCGCCTGGTCATCGAAGGCCGCGGATTGAACGGGCTCAAGCCATCGAAGCGCATTTTGAATGCCGGCAACTCCGGCACCACGGCCCGTATTCTTCTGGGACTCCTATCGGCCCAGCCCTTCACCAGCCGCCTGACCGGCGACCGCTATCTTCGGCGGCGACCCATGGGCCGCGTCACGGAGCCGCTTTCCCGGATGGGAGCCGTCATCACCGGCGGGAAGGACGATGGCCGCCTGCCCCTCACCCTGCGGCCCTCCTCCTTGAGGGGGATCACGCATCACTCCCCGGTCGCCAGCGCCCAGGTGAAGAGCTCGCTCCTGATGGCAGGACTCTACGCCGAGGGCGTGACCCGGGTGATCGAACCCTCCGTCAGCCGGGACCATACCGAGCGGATGTTCCGCCTGTTCGGGCTTCCCCTTCGGGTGGTCGGACGGACCGTTTCCCTCAGGGGACCCGTGAAGCCGTTTCGCGGCCGACTCATCCTCGTCCCGGGTGACATCTCTTCGGCCGCTTTTTTCCTGGTCGCGGGACTCATCACGCCGGGTGCCCGCCTGACCCTGAGGAACGTGGGCATCAATCCGACGCGGACGGGGCTCCTCGACGTCCTGAGGCGCATGGGCGGCCGGATCCGCATCCTGAAAAAAAGGGTCCCGCCCGGATCCGAACCCGTGGCGGACCTGGTGGTCGAGCATTCGCGCCTTTCCGGCCTGACGATCGGGGGCGATGACGTGCCCCGGATGATCGACGAATTCCCGATCCTGGCCGTGGCCGCCACCCAGGCGCAAGGCGCGACCCGGGTGAGGAACGCGGCCGAACTGAGGGTCAAGGAATCGGACCGCATCGCCACCATGGAGGTCAACCTCAGGCGCATGGGCGCCGACATCACCGCGTTGAAGGATGGATGGGTCATCCAAGGCCCCACCCCCTTGAGGGGCGGCGTCCTCGACTCGTTCGGCGACCACCGCGTGGCCATGTCGCTGGCCGTGGCGGGGCTGGTCGCCGACGGCCCCGTGACGATCCTCGACACGAAGAACGTGGCCACCTCCTTCCCGACCTTCGAGAGACTGCTCAAGCGAATCGCAAGACAATGAGCCGCGGAGAATCGGAGATCCGGAAAGTCGCGAATCCATTTTTGACTTCAAGAGAATAGGATTCGTCCTCTGCGTCTCTGTGCCTCTGCGGTCAACTTGTTCATCGGAGTGAAATCGGTGCAACAACCCATCATCGTTGCCATCGACGGGCCGGCCGGAGCGGGGAAAAGCACCGTCGCCAGGTCCCTCGCCAGGAAGCTCGGCTTCCTGCACATCGACACGGGAGCGATGTACCGTTGCGTCACCCTCAAGGCCCTGCGTCGGGGGACCGACATGGCGGATGAGAAGGCCCTCGAGGAACTCGCCCGGGATTCGAAGATCGTCCTGGAACCCGGGGACCCCGAGAACTTCGTCTATCTCGACGGACAGGATGTCACGAAGGCCATCCGGGACCCCCAGGTGAGCCTGGCCACCAAGGCCGTGGCTGATGCTCCCGGGGTGAGACGGATCCTGGTGGCCCGACAACAGCGGATGGGGCGCCAGGACAGCCTCCCCTACGGAGGGGCCGTGCTGGAGGGGAGGGACATCGGAACCGACGTGTTCCCCGACGCAAAGTACAGGTTCTACCTCGATGCCTCCCCGGAGGTGAGGGCGAAACGGCGTTGGGGTGATCTCCAGCGGGCGGGGAAGTCGGCCACCTACGAGGAGGTCCTGGCCGACGTGATGAAAAGGGACGCGAACGACATGAGCCGCCCCGTCGGGGCCCTGCGCAAGACCCCCGAATCCATCGTGATGGACCATTCCTCCCTCACCGTCGAGGAGTCCGTCGAGGAATTGCACCGGTATATCCGATCCCACCCTTGATGAAACCCGGGCGGAACCCGCCGTTCTGCGGGATCATGGGCCGTTTCAGGTCGCGGCGCCTTGGAAGAACCCGGCCTCTTCCCTATAATCACAGGCCTTTAACAAGACGCCCCGGAATGCCATCGGAGAAGGAACCATGAGGAAGATCCGCATTCACCATATCGGCAAGGTCAGCCTGAGGGACCGTGCCCAGGACACCCACCTGAAGGCCGCCGAAGTCCTCATCACGCCCAATCAGGCCAAGGCGAAGCTCCCGGGAACGAGAAGGAATTACGAGATCGTCCTCAAAGGGCGCCAGGCCATCCAGGACATCCTGGATCGCAAGGACCGGCGCCTGATGGTGGTCTCAGGCCCCTGTTCCATTCACGACCCGAAGGCGGCCCTGGATTACGCAATGCGCCTCCGTCGCCTGGCCGGGATGGTCCAGTCCACCCTTTTCCTCGTGATGCGTGTTTATTTCGAGAAACCGCGCACGACCGTCGGTTGGAAGGGCCTCATCAACGATCCCGACCTGGACGATTCCTTCCGCGTCGAGAAGGGCATCCTTCTGGCCCGGCGCCTGCTCCTCCGGTTCACCGAGATGGGATTGCCCACGGCCACCGAGGCCCTCGACCCGATCATCCCGCAGTACATCGCCGACCTCATCAGCTGGTCGGCCATCGGCGCGCGGACGACCGAGTCCCAGACGCACCGGGAGATGGCCAGCGGCCTCTCGATGCCCGTGGGCTTGAAGAACGCCACCGACGGCAGCATCCAGGTGGCCCTGAACGGCATCCAATCCGCCCGGACGCCGCATCATTTCCTCGGCATCGATCCGAATGGCCGGTCCGCCATCTTCCGCACCACCGGCAACCCCTACGCCCACATCGTGCTCCGGGGAGGGAGCGGGAAAACCAACTTCGACCCTGAATCCATCCGCCGGACGGAGGACCAGTTGCGGAAGGCCGGTCTTCCCGTCAACATCGTGGTGGACTGCTCCCACGGCAATTCGAACAAGGACTACAAGCGCCAGGGCGCCGCTTTCCATTCCGTGATCGACCAGGTCGTGGCAGGCAACCCGTCCATCGCCGGCCTCATGCTGGAGAGCAACCTCCGGGAAGGGTGCCAGCCCCTCGCGCGGAACCCGAGGGCCTTGAAGTACGGCGTGTCGGTCACCGACGCCTGCATCGGTTGGGAGGCCACCGAGGAACTCATCCTCGATGCGCACCGCCGTTTGAAAAAGGCGTGGAATCGATAACGGCTTTTTTGCCACCGATCAATGGGGATGGACACCGATAAGACACGAAGGAAGGTAATAACCCGATATGTCCATCGCGTCCATAACGCACCGGGTCCTGCAGAAGCTCGCGGGATCCGACGCGTTCCCCGTCACGCATCTGTTGACCGGCTGGATCGCCGCCCTCTACTTCCGTTTCTCGACGAAGGGCATGGAGCACCTCCCGAAGGAGGGGCCTTTCGTCCTCGCCTGCAACCACGCTTCCTACCTCGACCCCTATTTCTGCGGGATGGGATGCCGCACCCGCGAGGTCGGCTTCATGGCCAAGGAGGAACTCTTCCGGATCCCGGTCTTCTCATGGTTCATCCGGATCAGCGGGGCCTTTCCCATCAAGCGGGGCACCTACGACGGGGACGCCTTCGCGGTCTTCTTTGAACGCCTGCGGGAGGGCCGCCCCGTGACAGTGTATCCGGAGGGAACCCGGAGCCTGGACGGCAACCTCCAGAAGGGGAAGCGCGGGATCGGGATGCTCCTCTACAAGGCCCAGGTGCCGGTGATCCCAGCCTACCTCCGGGGTACCCACGAAGCGTGGCCGAAGGGACGGGCTTGGCCTTCCCCCCGGCGGGTCACGATGCACATCGGGGAACAGGTCGAACTCTCGGATCTCATGGCGGCACCCGACCAGCGTATGACGCACCAGTCCATCTCCGATCGTGTGATGGAGGCGATCGCCGCCTTGAGGGCCGCCTCCGGTCCCCGCGCCTGAACATCCCACCTTTTTCGGGACCGGGCAACGGTTTCAGGTCTTCTTGCCTCGAACATTCCTCACCCCGGCAACCTTGAAACGGCCTAGAATGAATCCTCATCCGTCAAGAACGGAAACCGCGCCGGGGCACCGGCGAAACTGCGAGGTCACCCATGAACGATCAACCCGCCGCCGAAATGACGATGGAGGAGCTCCTCCAGCAGGAAAAACAACTCTCGGTCGGCCAGGTGGTCGCCGGCACCGTGCTCAAGATCGACGATGAATATGTTGTCGTCGACATCGGCTACAAGATCGAGGGTTCGGTCCCCCGCAAGGAATTCCAGGACATCACCGGCGAGCTCACCGTCAAGGTGGGCGATCCCGTGGACGTTTCGGTGGAGCGCATCGACGAGGGCGAGCGCTATGTGCGCCTCTCGAAGCGCAACGTGGACAAGAGCCGTCTCTGGCAGAAGCTCGAGGAGTTGATGGCCTCGGGCGAGGGCATCAAGGGACGGGTCCTCAAGCGCGTGAAGGGCGGTTTCCGGGTCGACATCGGCTCCATCGAGGCCTTCCTGCCCGTCAGCCAGGTCACCATCGAGCGCATCCCGGAGGACAAGCTCGACCAGTTCGTCGACCAGATCTTCCTCTTCCGGGTCATCAAGGTGGATCGCGAACGCTGGAACGTCGTGGTCTCCCGCCGGGCCTTCCTCGAGGTCGAACGGGACGAACAGCGCCGCCAGCGCCTGGCCGCCTTGAACGCCGGGGACATCCTCGAAGGACGGGTCAAGAGCATCACTTCCTACGGGGCCTTCGTGGACCTGGGGGGATTGGACGGTCTTCTTCATGTGGCCGACCTGGACTGGACCCGCGTCCAGAGGATCGAGGACAAGATCCAGCGTGACCAGGTCCTTCGCGTGCTGGTCCTCTCGGTGGACCGGGAGAAGGGGAAGGTCTCCCTGGGATTGAAGCAGTTGACGCCGGACCCCTGG
>CAZGWJ010000130.1:0-5422 GCA_964529445.1 uncultured bacterium | reverse complement strand
CCTTCCGTCCAAACCTACCTTCGCGCCAACGGCGCCTTGCCGGAAGGCGCGCCGAAGGAACGCCCGAGATAGCTGTCCGGGTTTTCGAGGCGGCCCGTTCGAACCGGGCTGAGGACGGTTTTACAAGGCTCGTCAGGCATCCCCTTGTATTCAATCCCCGGAGCGTCTATCGTATCTTGAAAGTTGTTCCCGTCCTTCCCGTGCGCTGACCGGGGGGGGTGGATGAGGTTCTCATGACGATCCAGACCCTTCTCGATAAGATGGGGTCGCGTTCCTTTGCAAGCGCGTCCTCTTCGCATCCCGTTCCCGGGGATCCGGACCCGGCCCCGCCATCCGCTCGTCAGCTTCTTCTCAAGGCCTATGAATATGCCGAGAAGGCCCACGCGGGACAATCGCGCCTGAGCGGGGATCCCTATATCACCCATGTGCTGGCCGTGGCCGAAATCCTGGTCGATCTCAACATGGATCCCGTGACCGTGGCATCGGCTCTCCTGCATGACACGCTCGAGGATTCCTCCCTTTCCCGCGAAACGCTCCGGGAGGAGTTCGGCGAGGAGGTTGTCACCCTCGTCGAGGGTGTCACCAAGCTCTCGAAGCGCCAGTTCACCGACGGCACGCAGCGCCAATCCGAAAGCCTCCGGAAGATGCTGGTGGCCATGGCGAAGGACGTGCGCGTCATTCTGATCAAGCTGGCCGACCGCCTGCACAACATGAGGACCCTCCAGTACCTCCCGGTCGACAAGCAGCGCCGCATCGCCCTGGAAACCCAGGATGTGTACGCGCCCCTGGCGCACCGCCTGGGCATGGCCCGGATGCGAGGGGAACTGGAGGACCTCTGCTTGAGGTTCCTGGACCCGGAGACCTATTACGAGCTCACGCGCATGGTGTTCCTCAAGCAAGCCGAGCGGGACGACATGATCCGCCTGGTGATCCGGGGACTCAAGGATCGACTGGCGGCATCCGGCCTGGAGGGGCAGATCACGGGACGCTCGAAACATTACGCCAGCATCTGGCGGAAGATGACCACCCAGAACAAGAGCTTCGAGGAGATCTTCGACCTTTTGGCCATCCGGATCCTCACCGGGAGCGTGAAGGATTGCTACGAGATCCTGGGGCTCGTGCACACGCTGTGGATGCCGGTCCCGGGGCGCTTCAAGGACTACATCGCCATGCCGAAGGACAACGGGTACCAGAGCCTTCACACCACGGTGATGGGTCCCGGCGGGCAGCCCCTCGAGATCCAGATCCGTACGCGGGACATGCACGACACCGCCGAGGTGGGGATCGCGGCCCATTGGGCGTACAAGGAGGGAAGGGCCGCAGAGGAAGCCGACCGGAAATTCGCGGCTATGCGGGGCCTCATTGAACTCCAGCAGGAGATCCGGGACCAGTCGGAATTCTCCGAGATCCCCAAGATGGATCTTTTCGAGGAGGAGGTGTTCGCCTTCACGCCGAAGGGCGACGTGAAGGAACTTCCGCGGGAGGCCACGGCGCTGGATTTCGCCTACGCGGTCCACACCGATGTCGGCAATCATTGCATGGGTGTGAAGGCCAACGGCCGCATGGTCCCTCTCAAGTACCGGCTCCAGAGCGGGGACATCATCGAGGTGCTGACCCGTTCGGACCGTTCTCCCAGCCGCGACTGGTTGAAGATCGCCGTCACGAACCGGGCGCGCAACAAGATCCGGCATTGGTTCCGCACCCATTTGTCCCTCGAGGAGGTCGAGGCCGGCCGCAAGACCCTGGAGAACGAGGCGGAACGGGCCGGGATCGACCTTCCCTCGGTCCAACGGTCGGGACTCCTGGAATCCGTCTCGGCCACGTTCAACTGTCATTCGCTGGAGGAACTCCTGGCCAACATCGGCCATGGGGAGGTCTCGGCCCGGAGTGTGCTCAACAAGGTGGCCGCCCAGCTTCCTCCGGATGAGAAGCCCGCCCGGGAGACTGAGGAACGCGCGTCGAGGGCGGCGGTCCGTACTCCCCGGGAAGCGTCGGCGGGAAAGGTCCACTCCAGCCAGGGCATCGTCATGGAAGGGCAGCGGGACCTGCTGGTCCGTTTCGCGCGTTGTTGCACGCCCCTTCCGGGCGATCCCATCGTGGGTTACATCACCCGCGGCCGCGGGGTGTCCATCCACCGGGTCGATTGCTCCAATACCCTGAATCTGGCGGGTGACGAGGGACGGATGGTGAAGGTGGCCTGGGAGGAGGGGGTCGCGTTGACCGGCCGCGAGCGGCGCTACGAGGTGGCCGTGGAGGTGCGGGCCCGTGACCGGCAGGGGCTGGTGGCCGACCTTTGGTCGGCTCTCGCGGCCGCGGGGGTCCGGGTGCGCGAGTCCAGCGCCAAGACGCTTTCCGGCGGGGAGGTGCAGGGCTATTTTCTCATCGAGATCCACGGTGCCGCGCAATTGGAAGACGTGAAAAGGCGATTCTTGGCGGTTCCGGGCGTCCTGAAGTCATTCCGGACCGAGCCGAGGTGATTCGCGAGGTCCGCGGAGTGGTGTTCGTTCCGGCGGGAGTGGCTTGGAGAAGGCGGCGACCGGTTCCGGAACGTCTTTCGGCCCGGGTGCGAAACGACAACGGGGGATCGGTGTTGGCGTGGTTCGTCGGGGAACCTTCGGTCCCGAGTGATCGCCTCCGACAACCCCGGGATCAATGCTTGGGAGGTTCATCCCCATGGATATTCAAGCGGTAGAATCGGAAGGGGCACCCCGGCCCATCGGGCCCTATTCCCAGGCGGTGATGGCCGGTGGCTTCGTCTTCAGCGCGGGGCAGATCCCTCTGGACCCGGCCACCGGCAATCTGGTGTCGGGTAGCATGGAAGACCAGGCGGGACGCGTTCTGGACAATCTGGAGGCGGTTCTCCGGGAGGGCGGCACTTCGTTGCGTCGGGTCGTCCGTTTGACGGTATACTTGAAGGACTTGGCGGATTTCGAGGCCGTGAACAGCGTCCTCGAAGCCAGGTTGAAGCCTCCCTATCCGGCCCGGACTACCGTCCAGGTGGCCTCCTTGCCGAAGGGGGCCTCGATCGAGATCGACGCCGTCGCTGTGGTGCAGGGGCGTGAAGGAGTACTGAGGTTGTCATGAGCGAGGAAACCTGCGTTTTTCATCCTGGGCAGAAGGCCGTGGCGGATTGCGCGAAATGCGGAAAATCCTTCTGTTCCGTGTGCCTGATCACCGTGGAGGGACAGACCCTTTGCCGCGGTTGCTTCGAGGAGCCCAAAACCGCCCCGTCCTCCCTGGAGGACCTGGACCGCCTGTTGAAGAAGACGGCCCGCGTGGATGATGATCCCCTGGGGCTTTTCGGCTCAGGGACCGAAGTGGGAACTCCGGTTCCGCCGTCGGACCCGGCTCCGGGACCTCGACCGTCGCCCGCCCCTCCGGAGGCGGCCCCGCCACCGAGGATGGAGGAATCCGATACCATTCCGACTCCCGGTAAGGAGAGCGGGGGGGCGCCGGCGCCTTCCCCGGCTTCTTTCACCGTCCAGGCGTCTTCTGAGCCGGTCCCCTTGCGGGCGGTCCCTGGTTTCGGCTACGAACAACCGCGGCGGGATGCCTCTCCCCTCGTCGCGCTCGGGTGGAGATTGGAAAAGACCCTGGGACGGGCATCCCGCGCCCTTCGCCTCCCCATTCCGGTCCTTGCCGGGCTTGCCGCCCTGTTGGTCGTCCTCCTCCTCTCGGCTCCCTTTTTGCTCCTTGCCCGTCGGCCTGCCGTGAAAACGGTCGAGGCGGTCCTGCCCGTACACGTCGTCAAGGTCCAGGTATCACAGGTGGGAGAATTGGATATCGCCACCTACCTGGAGTTGGAATCCAAGCTCCAGGCCATGGGTTTCTTTCCGCTGATCCAGATGACGGCGCCGCAGGCCCCCTCGCCCAATTTCATCGCCGCCTTCGTGAAAGAGAGCGTGGGCGTCTACGCGCACTTGATGAAACTTCCCGGATCCATGGCTCCCCGGGTGGCCTTTGTCACGGTCTTCAACAACGGGATTTGGTGTTCGACGAACGGTTTTGCCGGGAAGGACACCCAGGCGGAATTTCTCATGAACACCCACCATCCCCAGGATCCGGTCGACGCCCTCTACGTGAAGCATATGCAGAAGATCGCGCAGATCGGGAAACGGGAGGGATGGGTTCCCGCCCGCATGAGCGAGAGCCGCTACATCGCGGCATTCACGGATCATTTCCGATGGTACCTGACCTGGAAGAAGATCCCCGGTTATCGCGCCGCCTTCGGGGATTGGCATTGAGTCCATGGGGGGTGTTCCGGGACGTATCCCGGATCCGGCGCAAATCGGTCGCTTCCTAGCCGATGTCACCGTTTGTGGACGGCGAAATCCCTGATTTTCAACATCTAGAGGGTCTACCGGACTGTTGACACTACCGATGGTGGGGATTATATTAACGCCTTAATTCAGCGGCTCTTTCAACCCTCCCGCCTTTTCAGCCGCACTAAGGAGCCTTCCCCGTTATGCAGGAAACGGACAAGATGCGGACCGCCTTGACCTTCGATGATGTCCTCCTTGTGCCGCAAAAGTCCGATGTGCTCCCTCGTGACACCGATGTCTCCACGGATCTGACCGCCCGTATCCGCCTCAACATTCCCATCCTATCAGCCGCCATGGATACCGTCACCGAATCCCGCTTGGCTATCGCACTGGCCCAGGAGGGCGGTTTCGGCATCCTCCACAAGAATTGTCCGATCGGGTACCAGGCCGGCGAGGTGGACAAGGTGAAGCGTTCCGAGGCCGGGATGATCAAGGACCCCATCACCCTGACCCCCGACAAGAAGGTCGCCGATGCTTTCGAGATCATGCGAAAGTATCACATCTCGGGCATCCCTATCGTCCAGCCGGACGGCCGTCTGGTGGGCATCGTCACGAACCGCGACCTGCGTTTTCTCAAGCGCACGGATCTTCCGATCGAGGACGTCATGACCAAGGACCGTCTGGTCACCGTCCCGGTCGGCACCCGGTTCGAGGAAGCCGAGGAGACCCTCCACAAGCATCGCATCGAGAAGCTCCTGGTGGTGGACAAGAAGGGCATGCTGAAGGGCCTCATCACGATCAAGGACATCAACAAGCGGATTAAGTATCCCAACGCCTGCAAGGACGAATTGGGCCGGTTGCGCGTCGGGGCCGCCGTGGGAGTGGCCGCCGACACCGATGAGCGCGCCGAGGCCCTGGTGGCGGCGGGCGTGGACGCTCTGGTGGTGGACACGGCGCACGGCCATTCCGAGGGTGTCGTCAAGGCCGTGGCCCGCCTCCGGAAGAGGTACCCGAAGCTGAACCTCATCGCCGGCAACGTGGTCACCGAGGAGGCCACAAAGGAACTGGTCGGCGCGGGAGCCGACGCCGTCAAGGTGGGGGTCGGTCCGGGCTCCATCTGCACCACGCGGATCGTGGCCGGCGTGGGCGTTCCCCAGGTC
>CAZGWJ010000129.1:0-5446 GCA_964529445.1 uncultured bacterium | reverse complement strand
CCGTCCAGAGGGGCCAGAGGGCCGACAGTTCGTGCGGGGTCACATTCATTTCATCAGCCCCCTCTTGCGCTTCTTCGTGCCCGCGGCTTCCTCGGCCTGGAGGATGCGTTCCTCCAATTCCTGCTGGTGCCGCAACTGCTGGGCCGCGAATTCCGTCATGGGCGGCGGGGGCTTCATGCGCTCCATCACGTGCATCTGCAGGCTCTTCTCCATGGGCCGAAGGAAGAACCCGGGATTCACCCCGCCGAAGAACATCAGGACCAGGAGCGGCAGCAGGACGGCGATCTCGCGGACCGTGAGATCCCGGACCCCGCGGTTCTCCTCGCGCGTGACGGGTCCGAAGAAGACCCGCCCGTACGCCGAGAGCATGTACCAGGCCCCGAACACCACGCCCAGCACCGCGGCGGCCGCGAGCAGTTTCATGGTCCTTCCGCCCGCGGTGAACGCGGCCAGGAGCGTCATGAACTCGCCGACGAAGGCGTTCAGGCCCGGGAGCCCGATGGAGGCCAGGGACGTGACGAGGAACGCGGTGGCCAGCAGGGGCGCCGGCCGGGCCAGGCCGCCGAAATCGGAGAGGAGGCGGGTGTGGCGCCGGTCGTACAGCATGCCCACGAGGAAGAAGAGCGCCCCCGTGTTGACGCCGTGGTTGACGATCTGGAGCATGCCGCCCTGCAGGCCCGTGAGGGAGAACGTGAAGATGCCGAGGATGACGAAACCCATGTGGGACACCGACGAATAGGCCACCATGCGCTTCAGGTCGGGCTGGGCGGCCGCGGCGAGCGCGCCGTGCACGATGCCCACGACCGCCAGGAGCAGGAGCGCGGGGGCCAGGGTCCGGGCCGCGTCGGGAAAGAGGGGGATGCAAAACCGCAGGAAACCGTAGGCGCCCATCTTGAGGAGGACGCCGGCCAGGATGACGGAGGCTCCCGCCGGGGCCTCGGTGTGGGCGTCCGGCAGCCACGTGTGCAGGGGCACCATGGGCACCTTGATGAGGAAGGCCAGGGCGAACCCGAGGAAGCACCACAACTGCAGGTCCTCCGGCAGGCGCATCTCCATGATCTTCTCGACGCTGAAGGTCTTCGCCTCGTGGGCCACGGCCAGGAGGGCCACCAGCAGGGCCAGGGACCCGAAAAGCGTGAAGAGCACGAATTTCACGGTCGCGTAGATCCGTTGTTCCCCGCCCCAGAGGCCGATGAGGAAGAACATGGGGATGAGCATCAACTCCCAGAACAGGTAGAACCAGAAGAGGTCCACGGCCAGGAACGTGCCCAGCATGGCGCACTCCATCAGGAGGACGCAGGCGTAGTAGCCCGCGACACCCTTCTGGATGGTCCGGAAACTCCCCAGCACGACCAACGGCGTCAAGAACGCCGTGAGCAGGACCAGCCAGAGGGAGATGCCGTCCAGGGCCAGGGCGTAGGAAACGCCGTATTGCGGCAGGAACGGGAGGGTCTCCTTGAACTGGAACGATCCGTGCGAGGGATCGAACCAGGAGAGGACGAAAAGGGCCAGGACGAGGTCGAAGAGGGCGAAGGCGAGCGCGACCGCGCGCACCGCGCGGCCGTCCTTGAGGAACGCCACGACCAGGGCCGCCAGGAGCGGCAGCCAGACCAGGGTCGACAGGATCACGTGAAATCCTTTTTCAAAACGGCTCCCTCAATTGAACCACAGGGTTCGCAGAGAACAACACTTCCTGTTTTCGAACGATCCGCCTTCGCCTTTCTCTGCGTCCTCTGCGGTAAAGAGATCCGCGGATCAAGGGTCATCGGGTCACCCACCACAAGAGGAAGCCGGCGCCGACCAGGAGATAGGCCAGGTAGGCCCGCGCCGCGCCCGCCTGCACCCGCCGCGCCAGTCCCGCGGCCCGGGAACCCGCCACGGCCAGCATCTCGACCGCCCGCTCGATGACCAGCCGGTCGAGGAACCGGAAGGACACGCGATCGGACAGGAAACGCACGAAGGCCAGGACCGTGGCGTCGTAGATCTCGTCCACGTAGAACTTCTCCTCGAAGAGACGCCGCAGGGGCGCGAGGGCGCGGAAACCCGCCGCCTTCGCGGGTTTCGGGCGGTAATGGAGCCAGGCGAACCCCATGCCGGCCAGGGCTACCAGGGTCGAGACCAGCATGAGGTAGGGTTCCGCCGTCTCCGGCAAGGCCGAGGCCTCGGGCGTGGAATGGGCGAAGACCGGCTCCATGAAGTCCTCCACCCAGTGGGAACCCCCGATGGAATGCGGCATGCCCAGCCAACCCGCGCCCGCCGAGAGGACCGCCAGGATGACGAGCGGCACCGTCATGACCAGGGGGGATTCGTGGATCCGTTCTTCCTGATCCCGCGTCCCGCGGAACTCGCCGAAGAACACGAGGACGAAGAGGCGCGTCATGTAGAACCCCGTCAGGAACGTCACGGCCAGGCCGGCCGCAAAGAGGAGAACCGGCAACCCGGGCAGGAACAGGTGGGGCGTCGCCAGGGCCCGCCAGAGGATCTCGTCCTTCGAAAAGAAACCGGAGAAACCCGGCACGCCGCAAAGGGACCACCACGCCACCCAGAAGGTGATAGCCGTCAGGGGGATGTGCTTGAGGAGTCCGCCCATCTTCCGGATGTCCTGCTCGCCGTGCAGGGCGTGGATGACGCTTCCCGCGCCCAGGAAGAGGGCGGCCTTGAAGAAGGCATGGGTCATGACGTGGAAGATGCCCGAGGAGTAGCCCCCGGTCCCCGCACCCAGGAACATGAGCCCCAACTGGGAGATGGTGGAGTAGGCCAGCACCTTCTTGATGTCGTTCTGCGCCACGGCGATCAAGGCCGCCAGGAGCGCGGTGGCGACGCCCACGAGGGCCACCACGGTGAGCGCCACCGGGGAGAGGGCGAACAGGAAGTGGAGACGCGCCACCATGTACACGCCTGCCGTCACCATCGTGGCGGCGTGGATGAGGGCGGACACGGGCGTGGGGCCGGCCATGGCGTCCGGCAGCCAGACATAGAGGGGGATCTGCGCCGACTTGCCGGCCGCTCCCAGGAGGAACGCC
The DNA here is from genome assembly GCA_964529445.1 of uncultured bacterium. Lineage (GTDB taxonomy): Bacteria > Oederibacteriota > Muellerivitia > Muellerivitales > Muellerivitaceae > CAZGWJ01. Next base: position 2,423 of record CAZGWJ010000129.1, on the reverse strand, counting down.
AGGCAGGTCGCGGTGGCGAAGATCGCCGACATCGCTCCCCGGGAGGCCTGCATCTCCACGAAGTTCAGGCTTCCCAGCGCGGTGAAGGCCAGGAACATCCCGACGAGGAACCCTGCATCGCCCACGCGGTTGGCCAAAAAGGCCTTCTTTCCCGCCTCGGCCTTGGCGCGGTCCTCGAACCAGAACCCGATGAGGAGGTAGGAGCACAAGCCCACGCCCTCCCAACCCACGAACATCAACGGCAGGCCGTCGGCCAGCACGAGCAGGAGCATGAAGAACAGGAAAAGGTTGAGGTAGGAGAAGTAGCGGGCGTGCCCCGGATCGCCTTTCATGTAGCCGATGGAATACACGTGGATGAGGGACGCCGTCAGGGTCACGAAGAGGACCATCAAGGCCGCGAGGGGATCCATCTGCAGGCCCACGGTGATGTGGAGGTCGGCCGATTCCATCCAGGGGAAAAGGGACTGCGTGAGCAGGGTGCCCTCGGGTTGGGATTTGAGGGCCAGGAAGGCCGCGACCGAGAACACGAAGGAAAAAAGGGCCCCCGCACAGGCGAAGAAGGAGGTGGCCGCCTCACCGGCCCGCCCTCCCGTCCGGGCCGCCGCCAGGACCCGGAAGGAATTCACGACGAAGCCCAGGAGCGGCCCGAGCAGGATCAGGGCCAGGGCCCCGGAGGGAACCTGCGCGATGTTGCGGACGAAATCGAGCTGTTCCATGTCAGCCCCTCATCCCGGAGAAGAGGTCCACATCCACGCTGCGCACGCGCCGGAACAGGGTCAGCACGATGGCCAGCCCCACGCAGACCTCGGCGGCCGCCACCGCGATGACGAAGAGGACGGCCACGTGGCCGGTCCCGTCGCCCCGCAGGCGGGCGAAAACCACGAAGGCGATGTTCACGGCGTTCAGCATGATCTCGACGGACATCAGAAGCACGAAGACGTTGCGCCGTGCCAGGACGCCGGCCGCGCCGATCCCGAACAGCACGGCCGAAAGGAGGAGGTAGTGGGCCGGGGTCACGGGAACCAGGGGGAGGAGATCGGGCATCACAGCCTCCTCTTGGCGAGGACCAGGGCGCCCACGACCGCCGCCGTGAGGAGGAGGGAGAGCGCCTCGAAGGCCAACAGGGCGTCCGAGAAGAGGCGGCCCGCCACCTCCCTCACGGTGCCGAAGGCCGGGTCGACGAGCGGGAACGCGTCCGGCCAGGGGCCGATCGCCGAGGCCAGGGACAGGAGGACCGGCAAGAGCGCCCCGCCCAGAACGGCCGCCAGCGTCAGGGCCAGGAACGGCCGATGGGCCGCAAGGGGCTTCAGGTCGTCGGGATGGAGATTGACGAGCATGAGGACGAAGAGGACCAGCACCATGATGCCGCCCGCGTACACCAGGACCTGGAGCACGGCCACCAGGGGCGCCGCCAGGAGCCCGTACAGGCAGGCGGAAGCCAGGATGATCCCCACGAGCGCGAGGGCCGAGGCCATCGGGCTCGTGCGAGTCACCGTGACGAGCGCAAGCCCGACCAGGACCGCCGCCAGGATGTAGAAGATCACCGACTCAAGCACAAAAACACCTCTTCACCGCAGAGGTCGCAGGGTTCGCAGAGATTCGCAACCCGCATGTTTCCCTCAAACCCATTGGCTCCCCCTGCGTTCTCTGCGGCCTCTGTGGTTCCCTCTTCATCTCAAGGTCTCGCCAGGGGGCCGTGGGTGTGCTCCACGGGCCTCGGGGGATTATAACCCGGCACGAAATCACCGTTATCGTGATCCAGCAGGAATTCCTTGTCCAACACGAAGTCCCGGCGCTCGTACCGGGCCCAAAGCACGTCCGGCACGTCCATGCGGATAGCGTCGAGCGGGCAGGCCTCGGCGCAATAGCCGCAGAACACGCAGCGGAGGAGGTCGATGTCGAAACGCTCGGGAAACTTCTCGACGGCCGGGTCCGGGGATTCCGCCGCGAGGATATGGATGCAGTCGGCCGGACAGTTCGTTGCGCACAACATGCAGGCCGTGCAACGGGGACTCCCGTCCTGGCGCTTCATGAGACGGTGTCGCCCCCTCGTGGCGGGAGGCAGGGGCTTCTTCTCCTCGGGATAGGACACCACCGGCATCTTCCAGGGCCGGGCCAGGTTCACCAGGGCGTGGCGGAGCGTCACGGCCATCCCCTTCAGGATGTCGAGCAGGTAGAACCGCACCAGCGGTTTCTGGTCGTTCCGTTCAACGGTCAGCAAGGACGGCTCCCTCCACGGTCAAACATGCGAACAACAAAGCTTGATGAACCACCGATGGATGGGATACACACCGATGAAGCGCGGCTTCCATCCATTCACAGCCACGAAAAACTCTGTTCATCCTTATCGGTGTCCATCCCCGTCCATCGGTGGCAAAACCAGCCGTAGTCTCGTTTCTCACCCGGGCAGTCTCATCCAGCCA
>CAZGWJ010000128.1:0-5674 GCA_964529445.1 uncultured bacterium | reverse complement strand
GCCTTTGAGCTTGTTTTGGAGCTCTTTTTCATCGGAAGGGAGTCTAACAGAAGGTTTGTATATATAGAAGGAGGCTTCCGGGCCCGCCTTGCCCAGAAGCCTCCCGAAAACCGCATATTTGAAACCTGCCCACCGATGATGAATCGACTGCCCACCACCCAAACCCGGGGATCAGATCGTCACTCGTGCGTGCAACTCCACACGAGTTCGTCGATATCCCCGGTCGCCAAACCGACGACTTTGTCGGCTCCTCCATAGTAGACCTTGATCGAACCGTCGGGTTCGGCCACGGCCCCGCAGGTGAAGACCACGTGGGGCGCCTGGCCCAACTGCTCCCAGATCTCCTGGGGATCCAGGATGGCGCGTTTGGAGACCCCGAGCAGTTTCGTGGGATCGTTGCGGTCGAGCAGCATACAGCCCAGGCTGTACACGTAGTCGGTGCATTGGATTCGCACCGCGTGGATGATGCAAAGCCATCCCTTCTTGGTCAGGATGGGAGGGGCACCCCCGCCGATCTTGGCGTCAGCCCAGCGAAGCCTGCTCTTGGGCAGGAGGCAGCGGTGATGGCCCCAATGCAGGAGGTCCGGCGAGCGGGAGACCCAAAGATCGAAGTTGCCCGGCACGTTGGGCCGGTCCAGGCGCCAATAGTATCCGCCCACCTTGGCCGGGAAAAGGACGCCGTTGCGGTTGTCCGGCTCGCTGATGAGGTCCAGCCATTTCAACTTGTTGAACCCCTTGTCGATCTCGAAAAGACCCAGCGCGCAGTTGTGCTTCGTGTGGGCCGCGTGGGTGATGTAGATCTTCCCGTTCAGTTTCACCACTCGCGGATCGTAATAGGAATAACCGCCCCCCACGTACTCGTCGAAATCCTTGTTCCCCTTGGGCCAGGCGAGGGGCTTGGGGCGCGGCTTGAAATGGATGCCGTCCTTGGAATCCGCCACCCACATATACCGGTCCATGGCCGTGTCCTCGGCCCGGCACACCATGGTGTACTTGTCTTTGGCTTCCTTGAGGACGCCGCAATTGAACACAGAGACGATGTCAAAGGGGAAGTCATCCCCCGTCAGGACGGGATTGCCTTCATAGCGGTGGAGGATGGCTTTCTTCTTCCGGAGCATGGATATTCCCTCGATGGCGCGTCGAAACGCCTAGTTTGGACTTCCCCTCCGCTTCTCCATCGCTACGAAGAAATAGAAGGTAGCAGGTAGAAGTTAGAAGGTTACCGATCTGACACACCGTTATAACGGGCTTGGTGTGTTCAATTCCGCTTGCCACTTCGTGTCTTGATGGTTCAAGAGCCGGATTTGAACCTCAACTGACTCAGGATCTCCAGCGTGTGCCCCGGGTCCCTCACCTCGACGCAATCCACAACGCTCAGCGCCGGGAAGTCGTTCCCTTCAGGCCCCAATTTGTCCCCGAAGAAGAGGACCTCCCCCGCCGGGATACGGTTGTGCTCCAGGAACTTCCGGATGCCCCATGCCTTGTCGTAACCCTTGCCGGTGATGTCCACGGAGGTCGTGCCGCCGATGCGGTAGGAGAACCGATCCCCGAGTCTTGATCTGAGGAACTCGACCCAGCCCTTGCGTTTGGCACCGTCTGGATCGTAGGACCGCTTGGCGGTCTCAGGAGCGTGACGACCAACGGCGGACAGCGTGATCTGGGATCCCCGGTCCTGAAGCTGATCCTCCTTCGTCGTCAGGGGCCGGATGTCGAACTTCGCGATCAGGTCTTCCACGACCTTCAGGATCTCCGCCTTGTCCGTGGCCGAGAACCCCTCGCGATGGACTTCCTCCCTCACGGGCTTCCCGCCCTCGTAGCGCACCTTCACGTAGTGCGTACCGGTCGCTCCCAGGATGTGGTGAGGCGTCGTGAGGGTCGCGTCCACCTGTCCCGAGATCTGGTCCACCGAACTCCCGCTGATGAAGGCGAACTCCCGCCCCGAGGCCACGATCCGATCGATTTCCCTCGCCATGTCGGGCGAAACCGGCATGGTCGAAGGGCAGATGGTATCGTCGATATCCGCGATAATGGCTCTCATGCTCACCTTCTCCCGTGGAAATATTATACTAAAACCTTTTAATTATCCAAAATCCACGATTTCAATCCCCAGAAAGCATAACCAAGCGCAGGGTCTCTAAAAAGGATATTTTGCTCGACAAAACAGGGCCGCCGATCATCCGCGTTGTAACAGGGGCATGAACGGGAAGAAAATGAAGTAATGATCCTTCCCCGCCCGAGAACCTTTCTCAAAGGATGACCGGATGCCGAAGCGTCGAGCCCAGCCGCGGAAGACGCCGAAGAAGGGTTCCCGGGTTTCCCGAACCCGTCCTCCCTCCCGATCGCCCGCCACCTCGTCGACGCCAACCGGCTCGAGACCTCCCTGCCCTGAGGGAACACCGCTTCTCCATTTGAACCCGACCTGCCAGCGTGTCGTCCAGGACCTGATCGACACGCTCCCCTTGATGGTCAGCATCAAGGACCGCTCGGGCCGTTTCATCGCCGTCAACCGCGAGTTCGCCGCCACGCTCGGCCTGGATCCCTCCGGGATCATCGGGCGGAATGCAAAGGATATCCTTCCCCCTGAGATGGCCCATCATTCCCTCATCGAGGATGCGCACGTGCTGAGAACCGGGAAAGCGGTCGAGAGCGTGGAAGGAGCACTGCTGGGCGACCGTGAATCCTGGTTCCGAGTGATCCGAAGGCCCTATCTCGACGAATCGGGATCGGTCGCAGGGATCGTGGCGACCTTCCAGGACATCACGTCAACCCGCACCGAGGCGCGCGACCATTACGAGAGCGGCGAACGATTCCGCAACGTCGTCGAGAACCTCAACGACGGGCTCGTCATCCACGACCTCACCGGCCGCATCCTCGACGTGAACGATCAGGCCGCCCGGATCACCGGTTTCACGCGTGCCGAACTCCTCACCATGAACCTGGGCCGCTCCGGCCACGAGGAGGAGGCCCGGCGGATCCTGAAAGATCTCTCCCTGATGGGTCAGGCCCTTTTCGAGACCGGGATCACCCGCAAGGACGGGACCCGGATCGCCCTCTCCGTCAGCACGAAACTCGTCTCATCCGAGGGAGAGGGACGAGCCCAGGCCTTCATCCGGGACATCACAGCGCTCAAGACCGTGGAGGAGGCCATCCGTCGCACGAGCGACCGGTTCCGGAACGTGGTGCAGGCCTCGCCCATGGGCATCCACATGTACCGGCTGGAGCAGGACGGCCGCCTGCTCTTCACCGGCGCCAACGAGGCCGCCGACCGGATCCTGGGTGTGGACAACAGCCGATTCATCGGTATGACCCTCGAGGAAGCTTTCCCCCCCTTGGCGAAAACCGAGATCCCGCAACGATACCGGCTCGCCTGCTCGAAGGGTGAATCCTGGCAATCCAGCCAGTTCATCTACGAGGATTCCCGGGTGAAAGGCGCCTTCGAAATTCACGCCTTTCCCACCAGCCCGGGCGAGATGGCTGTTCTCTTCCTCGACATCACCGACCGCGTGAATTCCGATCGCGCCCTGCGGGAGAGCGAGGCCCATTACCGTGCCATCGTGGATCATGCGGCCCTTGGCATCGTGAAGACCGACCTGAAGGGCCTCATCCTCGACGCGAACCCGGCCTTCCAGCAGATGATCGGATGGCCTGCCGATCAACTCATCGGCCACCCGGTCCACGAGTTCACCGACCCTTCGGAGAACATCGAGGAAGAGGCCCTGGCGGTCCGGGAAGCCGTCGCCGGGAAGACCGCTTCCGTCCAGCGCATCAAGCGATACCGGCGCAGAGACGGTGAGGTCCTGATGGGGGCCCTGACGGCATCGGTCCTCCGGAATGCCGAGGGCGAGCCCCTCTCCATCCTCGGGCTGGTCGAGGATGTCACCGAGCGGTTGAAGGCCGAGGAACAGTTGCAACGCTTGGCCGCCGCCATCCAGCAGGTGGACCAGGCGGTCTTCATCACTGACTTCGAACGGAACCTCCTCTACGCGAACCAGGCCTTCGAGAAGATCACCGGATACCGCGTGGCGGACGTCCTCGGTACAAAACCGGACTTCCTCATCCCCCCCGGCACCGCCCCTGCCCTGATCGAGGAGATGGTCGAGGCCGTGAAGGTCCGCGGCGGGACCTGGACGGGTCGCCTGGCGAACGTCCGCAAGGACGGAACGCAATTCATCGCTGAATCCACGATTTCACTGATCCGCGACCGGGAGGGAAAACCCGTGAGCGCCATGAACGTCCTGCGGGACGTCACGGCCCAGGTGGAACACGAGGCCGAGATCCAGCGCCTCGCCACGGCCATCGACCAGGTAGCCGACGGGCTCATGGTCCTGGATCGGGAGACCCGGATCCTCTACGCCAACCGCGCCTTCGAGCGCATCACCGGATACAAGCCCGCGGAAGTCCTTGGACGCAACCCTTCCTTCCTCGGTACCGATGCGAAGGGCACGGAGCGCTTCTTTTTCGAGACCGTCATCCCCCGGATCCTCCGGGGCGAGTCCTGGAGGGGATTGCAACCCCTTCGCCGGAAGGACGGGACGGTCTCCATCTCCGAATCCGTCGTGTCCCCGGTCCTGGATCCCGAGGGCCGGGTCGTGAACCTGGTTTCCTCCATCCGGGACGTCTCGGAGCAGATGAGGCAGGAAGAGGAGATCCGACTTCTCGCGGCCGCCATGGAGCAGTTGGACGAGGCCGTCCTCATCACTGACGACCAGCAGATCATCCAATACGCGAATCCCGCCTTCGAGAAGATCACCGGTTATTCCCGCGAGGAGACCCGCGGGAGGGACCCCATGTTCCTCGTTCCCCCCGACTTGAGGGACGAGGTCTTCCGATCCATGTCGGAGAAGGTGCTGGCCGGGAAGAACTGGACCGGCCGCTTCCTGAACGCGCGAAAGGACGGCGCTCTCTTCACCGCCGAGGTCTCGATCTCCGTGGCCCATGACCCCCAGGGCCGCCCCACCCATGGCATCAGCATCATGCGCGACATCACCTCCCAGCTGGAGGCCGAGGAGGAAATGCTCCGGCTGGCGACAGCTTTCAACCAGGTGGGCGACGGCGTCCTGATGATGGATGTCGAGGGCCATGTCCAGTTCGTGAACCCCGCCTTCGAGCGCATCTCGGGATACAAGCGCCATGAGATCCAGGGGCGCTCTTCCCAGGACCTGCTCGACCCCAAGGCCCTGAAAGAGGCCGCCCCCTCCTTTCCCTCCATCGTCCAGCGACTCCAATCCGGGGGGTCCTCCCTGGCCCGATTCTCGACCCGGCGCCGGGACGGATCGCCCCTCACGGCAGAGACCACCATCTCCCCGGTCTGGGATGCTAGTGGCCGCCTGATCAACATCATCGCCGTGGTCCACGACGTCACCGAGGAGGTCTCGCTCCAGGACCGGCTCCAGCAGGCCCAGAAAATGGAGGCCATCGGCCAGCTGGCGGGCGGGGTGGCGCACGACTTCAACAACCTCCTGGCCCCCATCCTGGGTTACGTGCAGATGCTCCTGATGAAACTGCCGGTGGAGGACCCCTGTCGCGCGGACCTGCAAGAGATCGAGAAGGCCGCCTACCGCGGCCGGGACCTCTCGAGACAGCTCCTGACCTTCAGCCGCAAGCAGGTCGTGGAGATGCGCCCGGTGACCCTGGTCGAGGTGCTGGAGGGCTTCCAACGCATCCTCCGCCGCAC
>CAZGWJ010000127.1:0-5778 GCA_964529445.1 uncultured bacterium | reverse complement strand
CCCTGCTCTTCGGGTCGGATCGTCTCTTCACGGCCGTTCCCGCGACAGATCCGACCTACACCCAGTTGAAGCGGCTGGAGGACCTGGGGCTGGTGCCCCGCGGTTCGTCGGCCGCCCGTCTCACCCGTTACGAGGTGGCCCAGCTCATCTTTAGGGCACGTCGTGCCTACGAGGGGCGCTATCGGGTTGGCGTTCGATTGGCCCAGGCCGATCTCCCGCCGGATTTGGGCGGCGATTTCCTTCCTCCGCCGGATCTGGGAAGCGACCTGATGCTTCTCCCGCCCGGTATGGAGGGTTCCCCGGCTGTTCCGGCCCAGATCGCGCCCGCCGCGGCGGCACCCTCGGCCACCTCGGGCGGGGACATTCCCCCGCCTCCTCCCGATGGCGAGGAGGGCGTTTCTTCGGCTCCGGCTGTTTCGGCCGCGCCCTCGGGAGGCGTCGAATCCCAAGCGATCGCGACCGCGGCCCTTGGTTCCCTGGAGGAAGCCTACCAGCACGAGTTGAAGGCCCTCCAGGCGGACATCGAGAAATCCTCCGCCCGCGTCAAGGAACTCGAGAACGAGCAGTTCAAGTTGTGGAAGCGGATCCAGGCCTTCAAAAATTCCACGGCGATCTATCTCAACGGATTGGGCCGCGCTTTCACCGAGACCCAGTCCCTGACCGGGGATGTCACGGGGCCCCGCCATTACCGGGAGCAGTTCAGTTTCCTCGACTTGAACCCCCATGGCATCGTCTCCAAGGAAGTCCGCTGGAGCGCCATCTTCCGCGTCCAGAGCCGGGTCATCCCCCAGACCTCCCAGGACGACTTCTTCATCGATCGCGCGACTCTCGAGTTCCACCCCGCTTGGATGGATTCCACGTTCGGCGACTTCGAGGAGTCCTACACGCCACTGACCCTCTGGAACCGCAGGCTCCTGGACCTTCGTTACTTCCCGGAGATCATGGACCGAAGTGACCGTTACGCCCTCTATACCGACCACCTGGAGCGCGACGAACACCTGCCGTTCCGGGGTGCCCGGATCGGGACATCGGTCATGTGGCCCAAGTCGGAGATCCTGGAATCCTGGAGTGTTTCGAGCCTGGTCCACATGATCAACAGCGGCCATGTCACGGGGGCCTACCTGCCGCACCGTTACACCGGATGGATCTTTGGCGGCAAATCCTCCTTCCGGGCTCGTCGCTACCTCCAGTTGGAAGCCTACGGGCTTATGCTCGATGAACCCCTGGATACCGACGATCCTGCATCCGCTTACGGCCGTTTCGACACCACGACCTGGGCCCAACGCTACCAGGTGGGCAGTCTGAGGCCGACCCTCGATTACGACGTGACCCCCGATGTGACCGTCGGGGCCACCTACGAGATGGCCTATTCCATCTACAACGATGACAAGCGCGATGCCGCCAAGACCCTTGAGGATCACGCTTGGCTGGGTGGCCCCTTCATTCGGTACCGGAAATCCACGCTGCGGTTCAATTTCGTGGACAACGGGGTCGCTTACTTTTCACCCCTGGCCCAATATCGGGCTGACACGTCCGCTTTCACCGGCATGGTATTCATGACCGAATTGCCCCGGGCCTCCGGCATCTTCGCCTCCTACGACCGGACGATGGACAATGTCTTCCCCTACGGTCTTTCGACGCCTAACCGAAAGGGCGGCGGTCTGGAGGCCGATTTGAAGGCTCTTGACGGGGAAGCCCTGAAAATGAGGGCCTCTTTCTACCAATTACGCGAGCAAAGTGGTAACTTCGTGATGGATGAGTATTTCACCGATTTCGTGCCGGTGGACGGGCTTTCGAACTCTCCCGCTGCGGTACGGGACTTCACCTACATCAACGTGGGACCCAGCGTGAATTTGGCCCCCTTGCTCGACCTGAAGCGCGACCTGGAGATCGGCCTGAATTTCAGGTCGGAAAAGACCGAAAGCTGGATCGGGGAGTTGAAGTCGGACTGGATCCTGGCGGGCCTGAGGGCGGGCTTGCGGGATTGGTGGCAGGTATCGGTCGAGGGTGCGAACATGACCTCGAAGGGAAGGGAATCCTATCTCAACGGGACGTTGAACGCCCGCTACAGCTACCTGTTCGACAACACCGACCTGGGGAACTACTGGATCCTCAACGCGGAGACCACCCGCACCCGGGTCCAGGCTTCCATGCGGTTCGACATCAACAAGAATTCGACGCTTCATCTCGACGGTTACAGCGAGACCCTGAAGGTGGTCCTTCCGGACTACGAGATCGCCATCCTGCCCGATTACAACGAGGGCAAGGCCACGAGCGGGGGAGGAAGGTTGGTTTATGAAATTCGGTTCTAGGATCCTCCTGTTCCTTCTTTTCGCCGCGGCGGCCCTGTTCGCCTTTTCCTGCAAGCAGAAGGCCCCGGCGGTCGGCGCCTATCCGGTCGCGGCCAAGGATTACCTCCTGGTCCATGACCTGGAGGCCGGCGGCGCCTGGGTGAACGCGGCGGTTTCCTGCCGGGGGATCCCGACCCCGACCGTGCCTTCCTGGCAGACGGCCGTCAATCCCTGCCTCAAGAACGTCATCTTTCCCGTGGCGGGCTTCACGGTCAATCCGGCCTCCGCTGGTTTCTTCAACGAGTCCGATTCGCCCTGTTCGGGGCAGCCGGGCTGCACCAACTACCGTTGCGTCCACATCCTGGGATCCTTGACCGACCCGGGGGACGGGTCGTATCCCAGCTACCAGTTGCGGCTGGGTTTGAAGAGCGGGACCACCTACTACGACATGAGCTTCTTCTCGGGCGTGAAGTTCTACCTGAAACTGCCCGATAGCGGCGATACCGTCCTGCTTCACAATTTCAACTTCAACCTGTCCAACACCACACCGGTCCCCGACGGCGGCGAATGCGACAACTCGAACAACGGTTGCTACAACAATTTCGCCGTAAAACTGGACTACACCAACGGATGGGTCCTGAAATCCTTCGTCTGGAGCGAGTTCGCGCGCGAATCCTGGGGCATCCCGGTGGACCCTCCCACCCTTTCGGGCGAGAACCTCAAGAGGGTGGTCAACCTGGAGTGGCAGAGCAAACGCAACAACGTTCCGGGCACTTCGAACATTGATCTCGCGGTGGATGAGGTTCGTTTCTTCTGAAGAGCAGGTTCTAGGAGGTCGTCATGTCGAAGTATAGGAACATCATCATCCTGGCCGTTTCATCGCTCGTCCTCTTGGCCGCTTCCTGGGGCTGTCGGGGCAAGCTTCCCTCCATGTCCAGCATGGCCCAACCCATCGCGAAGGTTCCGGATTACGTCATCGACAATTTTGAGGACGGCAACACCATCTTCAACACGAGTCTCCGCGGCGCTTCGGCGGGCACCTGGACCAATTACGGAACTTCCGGACAGTCCACCGTCAACACGGCAAGCTACGTCCTGATCAACACCCTGGCGGACGCCCTCAACCCGACGGGCATGGCGGCCCACGTTCTGGGGAGTCTCACGGATCCCGCCAACGGATCCTATCCGGAAGTCACCCTCCAGGGACGTTTCAACAAGGCGCCCTATTACGACGCCTCCTCCTTCACGGGTTTGAAGTACCTCATCCTGATCGGATCCACCGACACGGCCACCAAGCGGCGCTTCAAGATCACCATCGCGAAAACGGTGCCCATCTCCAACGGCGGCGTCTGCGAAACGAACTGCTGGGACCACTTCGGGATCAATATGCCCGCCGCCCCTACCGGAGTCTGGGTGTCCCAAGCGGTGACCTTCGCCACCGCCACGCGGGAGGGATGGGGAAGCCCCATCACGCCCGCCACCTTCACGGGCACCAACCTCCAGGAGCTTATCGGTCTCGATTGGTGCGAGTCCCGCAACAACATGCTCGGCACATCCGTGATCGACTTCTGGGTCGATGAGGTGGAGTTCTTCTAGGTCCCCGAACCCAACCGAAGCCCGGACGGGACCCGTCCGGGCTTTTTTTACGTCCGGAAGAGAGATGGGCGAAAAGGGGGCTCCCGGGATCCCGCTTCACGCCCCCGGCGAACTTTCCTTTCAGGGCTTGCTGGCCTATACTTATCGACCTTGAATATCCTTTGGGTTTGGATGCGACTTGTCACTCGACCACATCCGAAATTTCTGCATCATCGCACACATCGACCACGGCAAGTCCACCCTGGCCGACCGTCTGCTCGAGTTCACGGGTGCCATCACGAAGCGCGAGATGCGCGACCAGCTGATGGACCAGATGGACCTGGAACGGGAGCGGGGCATCACCATCAAGGCCAAGGCCGTACGAGTGGCATACAAGGCCCATGACGGGCGAACCTACCAGTTGAACCTCATCGACACGCCCGGCCACGTGGACTTCAATTACGAGGTTTCGCGCAGTCTCAAGGCCTGCGAGGGCGCCCTTCTTCTGATCGATGCCTCCCAGGGCGTCGAGGCCCAGACCCTGGCCAACGCCTTCCTGGCTTTCGACCAGGACCTTGCGGTCGTTCCCGTCATCAACAAGATCGACCTGCCTTCCGCCGATCCGGACCGTTGCAGGCGACAGATGGAGGAGTCCCTGGCCATCGACGGGAGCGAGGCGCTCCTGGCCTCGGCCAAGGAAGGGAAGGGAACATCCGAGATCCTGGAAGCGATCGTCAAGAGGGTGCCGCCGCCACGGGGGACCCCGGATGCGCCCCTGAAGTGCCTCGTGTTCGATTCGATGTACGACGTCTACCGCGGCGTCATCATCTTCGTGCGCGTCCTGGAGGGAACGGTCACGAAGAACGACCGCATCCGTTTCATGGCCACCGGCAAGGTCTTCGAGGTCGAGGAGGTGGGGATCTTCAAGCCCAAGATGGCCCCCATCGAAGCCCTCACCGCGGGGGAGGTGGGTTATGTGGCGGCCAACATCAAGGAGGCCCGCGATGCCCGGGTGGGCGATACGGTGACCCATGACGCGAACCCGACCGCCGCCCCCCTGCCGGGTTTCAAGGACGTGCTTCCCATGGTTTTCTGCGGGCTTTATCCCGTGGCGAGCGAGGATTATGACCGTCTCAAGGAAGCGCTCCAGAAGCTGAAACTCTCCGATGCGGCCCTCTCCTTCGAGCCGGAGACGTCGGCGGCCCTCTCGTTCGGGTTCCGGTGCGGCTTCCTGGGATTGCTCCACATGGAGATCGTCCAGGAGCGTCTGGAGCGCGAATACGACCTGAACCTCATCGCCACGGCTCCCAGCGTGGTGTACCGCATTGTCAAGACCGACGGCGAGGTGGTGCTGGTGGACAATCCCGCCAAGCTCCCGGGCGTCACCCAGATCGAGGCCATCCAGGAGCCGTTCATCGAGGCCCGCATCATCACCCCGGCCGATTACATCGGGGCCGTCATGACGTTATGCCAGGAAAAGCGCGGCCTTCACAAGGACACGAAGTTCCTGGATCCCACCCGCGCGGTCGTGCATTACGAGCTTCCGCTGGCCGAGATCGTCATGGATTTCTACGACAAATTGAAATCCTGCACGAAGGGTTACGCCTCGCTCGACTATGATCCCATCGGGTACCGCCAGGGAGACGTGGTCAAGGTGGACATGCTCATCAACGGTGAGCCGGTGGATGCGCTCTCCTTCATCGCACACGAGGATCGTGCGCAGGCGCGCGGACGCGCCATGGCTGAGAAACTGAAAGAACTTATTCCGCAGCAGCTTTTCGAGGTGCCCATCCAGGCCGCCATCGGGGGAAAGATCATCGCTCGCGAGACCGTGCGCGCCCGGCGAAAGGACGTGCTGGCCAAGTGCTATGGCGGCGACATCACCCGCAAGCGCAAGCTCCTCGAGAAACAG
>CAZGWJ010000126.1:0-5908 GCA_964529445.1 uncultured bacterium | reverse complement strand
AACTCAGAGGCACAGAGACGCAGAGAACGGCTTTTTGCCACAGATGGAGGGGATGGACTCAGATACAGCATGGCTCCATCATGAAGGCGCGGCCCCCTCTCCCTCTACACTGGCCCTAAAGGGGCCAGTGCGAACAACCCTCGGACATGAACTTGTGGTTCCTGTCCGGTTCGTCCCTCCCCCGCTTGCGGGGGAGGCCTGTCATGAAGCGTGCTTCGCTCTGCTTCATGGGCAATCATTCGAGCGCTCTTTTCGCGACGAATGATGGGAGAGGGGATCCTCTATCGGCTTGAACCACGGAGAGACGGAGGCACGGAGAACGGCCATCTAGCCACAGATGGATCGGATGAACACAAATACGGCACGGACCCACCCTGACAACGCGCAGATGCGGAAACACCGATAACCAAATCCCGTGTGCGTTGTCGGCAACTCTGAACTACTAACTACTCACGACTAACTGCCGTTCCATCCACTTTTATTGGAGGGGGACGGAGACCTTGAAGGGCTGGCCCGGCGGTTCCGGCACCACGAGGCCCTCGATATGGTCATCCTTGAACGGGACCGCGTGGTCCTTCGGGATCAAAAAGCGGAAGAACCCGCCCCTCGCCCGTGCCCGGAGCGGTCTCGATACGTCGAAACCCTCCCGGTTGATGGGAATGAACTCGGCTTCTGCGCTCCCCTCGGGCGCCCGGACCGTCAGTCGCCACCCCCCGAACCACCGCTTCCGGAAATGGTTCGCCCGGTCGTCGCCTCCCCGGGGAAGGCGGGATTCCCAGTCCAGGAAATCCGCGTTCGTCGTGAGCACACGGCCGGAGGCGTGGTGCAGGACCAGGGTGAGCGCGGCGGATTCCGCGAGACATATGCCCTTGCACACGAGCCAGCTGATGCCCGCCCTCAACGTGACGGGACCCAGGGGCGCGTCCAGGGGCGGGACGAGGGTGTCGAGCAGGGCCACGCGTCCCTCGTATCCGAAGGTGACCCATTCCGCTTCCTGGATGCGCTTCGGGACGGGGAATTCGAGTCCCATGGCCCTCCAACCCCCGGGAAGGGTCCACTCGACGCGGGCGGGCTCCCCCGCCGTGCCGGGATTCAACCAATAGGTGTGCCACCCTTCCGACACATCCATCACGAAAGCCACTCGCAGGGGACGGCCGGGCGCATAGCGGGTACCCGAGGGGACGAGCTTCACCCTCACGCGGGGCTCCGGCACCCCGTCCCATTCCTGCACGGCGGCGCCGCAACCGGGCCACAGCAGGAGGGCCAACGTCAGGGCGAGGATCCCTCTCATCGTTTCTCTCCCATCCAATCGACAGGCGGTTTCGTCGGCTTGAAGAACTGGTCGTTCACTTCCCGGGCGGCCTCCGGCAACACTTCCGACGCCTTCTTCTCGCCGCTCCAGACGCGGTCCAATTTCGAACCGATCCGGTTCATCCACTCGTCCGCGCGGGGGTCGAAGGCCCGGAACACGCCATGCCGTACCGCGGCGTTGAGCATCCTCTTGTTGGCGGGGGGCAGACCGTCCAGGAACTCGGGAGAATCCCCCAGCGTCCGCAAGGCGGGCTGGATGAGCCCCGTCGCGGCCATGAGCCGCTGTCCGGTCTCCCCCGCAAGGTACTTCAACAGCTCATAGGCGAGTTCCTGGTGCTTTCCGCTCGACACCACGGCATACCCCGTGCCGCTCATGGGGTATCCCCTCTTCCCTGCTGGCCCCGCCGGGAACGGCGCGATGTCCCATTCGAAATCCTTGATCTCCCGGAATCGCGGCGTCTTCCAGATGCCGCTGAAAAACAGGGCGACCTTCCCGTTGATGAAAAGGTCCGCGTTGCCGAGACCTCCCATGGCCGTGATGCTCGAAGGGCTCGGCATGACCTGGTACTTGTGGATGAGATCGGCCCTGAACTGCACGGCCTCGATGGCCGCCGGGTCGCCGAGAAGGCATTTCTTGGGAGCGGCCACGTCATCCACGATGCGGGCGCCATTCGCATAGACCCAGGCCTCCCAGATCGGCCAATCGTCCAGGAAACCCCAACGGACAATGCGTCCCGACGCGTCGCGCTTCGTGAGCCGCCGGGCCGCCGCAAGGAAATCCGCACGCCGCCAGGAATCCTTCGGGCAGGGCAGGCCCGCCTCGTCGAAGGCCTTCTTGTTGTAATAAACCACGCACACGGGGGCGATGTCGGCGGGGACGGCCAGGAGCCGGCCGTTCACGGTGTAGCGGGAGAGGACCTCGGGATGGAAATCACCCGCCCGGAAACCGGGGTCCTTCCCCGCCAGGGGGGAGAGGTCGAGGAGGACGCCGCGGGTGGCGAAAGCCGGGAGTTGTTCGGCGTTCACGCTGAGGACGTCGGGGGAAAGCTTCCCCGCGAACTGGGTGAGGACCTTGGTGATGTATTCCCCGTAGGGGGCGCGCACGACCAGGACTTTGGCCTCCGGGTGGGCCTTCTCGAAACCCTCCACGGCCTTCTGGAGGATGCGCATCTGGTCGGCGTCCGCCCAGGTCATGAACTTGAGGGTGATGCCGTCGTCGCGGATGACGCAGGCGGAAAGGGGAAGCAGGAGCGCGAGGGCCATGATGAATCGTGCGGTTCTCATGGGCCCATGATAACGGAAAAGGGGACGATGGGAAGGGAGGACCGTCGGCTGAATTTCCCTCAGGTCGGCGTGGGCGTCGGGGTCCGCGTGGGAGTGTGCGTCCGGGTGGCGGTCGGCAAGGGAGTATGGGTCGAGGTCGGAACAGCGGTAGGCGGCGGGTCGCCCCAGAAGCTCAGCCGGTAGGAGCCTGGACTTCCGGCTCCGCCGGACACCGCCACGGTCACGACCCCTTCGGTCGTCAGGTAAACGGTGGCGGGAGCGGTCAGGGTCTGAGGCGTGTTGCAGGGGCCCAGGATCAGCTCATAGGGTTGCCCGTTCGTGCAGGCCAACACGATCCGATAGGGTTTGAGATAGGTCATGTAGAAACTGTAGACATCGCGGTCCCCGCCCGGGCCGGTCGTCGCGATCTCGCCGAAGATGTTGACGCGCGTGTACCAGGGAGCAACACCCCCCGAATACGTGACCGGGGCGATGCAGGAAGCCGTGCAGGACGCGCCCTGCTCGTTTTCCAGGTAATACGCTTCGCTCCCGCCGTGGGGCGGGAGAGGGGTGCAGGCCGGGATCACCGGAGCACTTCCGACCCATGTCGGCACGCAGGCCCCCGTACTCGTGGGCGTCCAGGTGGGTGTGTTCGTCCGCGTATGCGTGACCGTAAACGTATGGGTCGGCGGCAAGGGTGTCGTCGAGGTCGGTGTATCCGTCGGGACCTGGACCGTTTCCGTCGGAGTGGGAGGCATGGCCGTCGCTGTCCAGGTGGGAGGGACCGGGCTCGGCGTCCAGGTCGGCGTGGGAGGGATCGGACTCGGAGTCCACGTCGGAGTCGGAGGGACAGGACTGGGCGTCCAGGTCCATGTGGGAACGGGAGGGGGTGGAGTGGCCGTATCGGTCGGGGTGGAGGGGATGACCGTCCAGGTCCAGGTCGGCGGGAGAGGCGTCGAAGTCTCCGTGCTCGTGGAGGTGGGAGGCACGGGGGTCCCCGTCCCAGGAACGACGGTCGCCGTGAAGGTCGCCGTCGAAAGCGATCCGGGTGACGGCGTCGGCCCGGTGATGGTCCGGGTGCAGGCATTCAGGATCAGGAGCATCGGGATGAGCGATCCGAGGAAAGCGGCGACTTTTCTCATGGCAAAGACCCCCCCATTTCCCTTCTGGAGAATAGAGGGCCAAGGCGGGCTTTTATTCCCTGCCCGAGAGTGTCGGAAAAGCCTTTTGGATCCTTACGAAGAACCACAACAGACCCCTCTCCCTCCCCCTGTAGCAGAGCGCCTTGCGCACGCTACAGGACGAGCCTCTCCCGTAAACGGGCGAGGGAAACAAAGGAAATATCCCTCCCCCGCCCCTTGGTGAGCCCGTCGAATCCACTGCGGCGGAGGGAGGAACCGGACAGGAACCACAAGTTCATGTCCGAGGGTTGTTCGCACTGGCCCCTTTAGGGCCAGTGTAAAGGGAGAGGGGGCAGCATCGATTGGGGCGATGGTTGGGTTTTCCGACAGTCTCTCCCAATAAACAGGAAAGCCGCGTCCCCGCACGGGAAACGCGGCTTTTCGATGCAGCTGCCCTTTTCAGCGCAGGACGATGAACAGGGCGCCGACCGAACCGCCGGGGGACGCCAGTTGGGCCAGGTAAAGCCCCGAGGCCACGAGTTCCCCCTGCTCGTTCTTCGTGTCCCAGGTCAGGTCCCTCGTGGTCCCGCGGGAAAGATCCTCCCGGACGAGTTCCTTCACCCGCTCCCCGGCGCTGTTGTAGATCGCGAGATACGCGGAACCCTCCGCGGCCGTCTCGATGCGGAGCGTCAGGCTCTCCCCCGGCAACAGGCGGTTCCGGGACAGGTAGAGGAGAGGAACGCTCCGGCCCTCCGGAAGAGGGGACGTGTCGATGTCCATGCGGAACGCCAGGTCGCCGCCCGGGTGATCCGTCCAGGTCGCCCCCCCATCCGCGCTCGACTGGGCCCGACCCGCCGTTCCCTGCCAGGTCAGGTCGTTCCATTCGGCGCCGGTCCCCGCATGCCAGGCGCAGGAAAGGTAATGGGGTGCGGCCTGGGGCTGGGCCGACTTGAACCAGAGGCGGTAGTCCCTCTGGGCCCAGAGCGTGACCGGCGAGGCGAAGGTCGCCGGAAGCCAGAGGCCCGCGGTCGGCATCACGGAACCCGTCGCCACGTCGAAACCCGAAACCGCCTCTTCCAGGGTCCACTCGAGGGGTGCGTTGGGCGCCTGCGACATGAATTCCTTCAGCTCGAACCCGTAGGCCCGGCACACACCGCTTCCCGGCGTCCGGAAGACCTGACCCGCGCAGGCATCGTCCCCCGGTGCGCCCGGGGTGCCGTTGTCGTGGAGCCCCAGCAGGGGCGACCCGCCCCCGATGCTAAAGTTGAGGATGGGGGAGTTGTCGTTATAGGGATTGCCATAGGAACGCCCGTCCGCGAACTCCAGCACGAAGGCCGGGTCCCTCATGCCGACGAACCAGGACCCCGAAAAGCTGACCAGGGCGTTCCAGGCCGCATTGACGGTGTTGGCGGAAGGGATCCAGCGCAGGTTGTGGACGTCGCTCGACTTGAAACGGACGGTGCCACTGCTCCCCACGGCGTAGACGAAATGATAGGTGGCACCGGCCGACAGGGTCACGTTGGGAAGAAGGATGCGATTCCAGTTCGAAAGGAGGGTGGCCGGAACGCTCGCCAGGGACACGCCCGAAGGCAGTCCCGTCCCGTCGTCGGCCTGCAGGGAGGCCGTCCCAACGTCGTTGATGGGAAAGGGGGGGATGGAGGTTACCGGGAACGCCGCCGCCGTGACGGCCCCCGACCAGGGAGCGACGAACCGGCAGGAAAGGGAATCCCCGGTATCGACGTCGGAGTAGGTGTCGTTGGCGGAGATGAGGTTGCCCCACCAGGTCTGCCCCCAAAGGGGCGTGACCGCAAGCGAAAGAATCAGCACGGGGAGCAGGGAGCGGGTCACGAAACCATTATACAAAAGGGCGTCAATTTCCAATTCCTAATTGCACATCACTGGTGTCCAAGACGTTTTCTTGAAAGGGTGCTTGGACTGTCAATACCGTGTTAAGGACAGGAACGAAAACCGAACAACGGAAAAGCCCCCTCACCCTGCCCTCTCCCGCAAGGGGAGAGGGAATGTCTGCTTTTTACGCTGTTAGAGGGCAAAGTTCTCCGTGTCTCCGCCCGCCATCGAAGGTGTTCGATGGCGAGGCCTCGCCAAGGGCGGGCATCTCCGTGGTTCAAATTGTGTTTATTTTGGACGAGAGTGATTGCACATCACTGGTGTCCAAGACGTCCGCCCTTCACGGGTCACGAGCCGTCAAACCC
>CAZGWJ010000125.1:0-5969 GCA_964529445.1 uncultured bacterium | reverse complement strand
GGTTTCGCTGACGAAGGCAGGGTCCTCGTCCTTCATCAGGACCCAGCACCCGTCGGCCTTCACGTGCTCCGCCAGGGTCTGGAGGGCCTGCCGGATCCCGTCGTCGATCTCGCCGGAAGGGAGGTTGATGAATCGCGTGGAGAGATTGGTCATCAACTGCTCGAACTCGATGCGGCGATGCACGGCGTCCTCGTCGCCGCGGCGCTCGTCCACGCAGAGGGAGGTGATGCAGACGGCGACGACCTCCCGCTTGTCGTTCCGGACCGGGCTGAAGGTGAATTCGTACCAGGAAGGGCCCTTCTCGAGGTGGGACAGGCGTTTCTCGACCCGCTCGGCGCGTCCGTCAAGAGCCGCCGTGAACAGTCCGAGGAACGCCTCCGGCATCGAGGATTCGACGGTGGAAGGCAGGGGATCCCCCGTGGAAAGGCCTTCGCCGAACAGGGCCTGGTAATCCAGGGCGGCGATGCGGTTGAAATCCTGTACGATGCCGTCGGGGCCAACGATGACGTAGCCCTCCGAGCCGCTCTCGATGACGGAACGCCACCGGGATTCTGTGCAACGGATGCCCCTCTCGATCTCCAGCCGCTGATTGACGTTCCGCAGGATGGCCTGCACTGTTCCATCCGTCTGCATGCGGGAACTGATCTCGAACGACACCCAATGCCCCTCACGGTCACGGAGGCGTCGCAGGGTGAGCACCGTCTCCCCCCTCTCGAAGCGGTCCCAGGGCACCGGTTGGTCCCGAAGATCGTCCGGATGGATGAGTTCCGACACGTTCTTCCCGACCAAGTCCTGCTCCTTGTAGCGGGTGATTTCAAGGATCGTCCGGTTGACGGAGCGGACGATCCCGTCCCGCCCGAAGGTCACGATCCCGTCGGAGGCCTCGTTGAACAGGGACCGCAGGCTGTCCTCCCGTTGGATCAAGGCCTGTCGCGACTCCTCCAATTCGGTCACGTCGATCACAGTGGCAAGGCGCGCCTCGCGACCCGCGTAAACCAGGGGATGGGACCGGACGTCCGCCCAGAAGATCGTTCCATCCCTGCGCCGGTGACGGACGGGTTGCGGGACGGCGTGGGGGACGGCCCCCCCCTTCCGCATGTCCGCGATGTTCTTTTCCAATACGGGGATATCCTCGGGCGGGCGAAGGTCCCTGATCGTGAGACCGAGGAAATCCCCCTCGTCATACCCGTATTGGGAAAGGGCCGCCTTGTTGGCGTCCAGGATCTCGAGATCGTCCGCGTCATAGACCAGCATGGGATGGGGGTTGTTGTGGAAATAGTCCCGCGTATCGGGCAAGGGGCCGCTGGAAGGGCCCTTGTGTTTGCGCGCCTTCGGGTTCAAGGGATCACCTGGGACCGGCGCAACGGAACGCCGGAGGATCTTGGAAGGACATGATAACGGGGGCCCCCGAAATGCTCAAGACGACGCGTCTCGGAGGCGGGGTTTCAGGACGGCGTACCGGTAACCGGGCCATTCCGGTCCGGCATTCGGGTCCGCGACAATATCGAGGATCCTGCCCCCGGCGGCCTCGACGGCCTGAACCACCTCCCCCTTCGGGATGGTATGCATCTCGACGACCGGCCTTCCCCGGATCGACCGCTGGAACCAGCGGTAGGACGCGAGGAAGGGGCCGGGAAGGAGGCGCCGGAGGGTCCACCGGATACGGCTTCCAGGCGTTGCCGGACGGTGGTCGGACGGCACCTGGAAGAGCGCGATCCCTCCCGGTTTGAGCACGCGGATGAACTCACCGACGTAGGCAAGGGCGAGACGGCGTCGCATGTGCTGGAGGGTGATGTTCGAATAGACGAAATCGAAGGTCGAGGCTCCGAACAGCGAGAGATCAGGGCGGGCATTGAGGATGAACTCGCAGCGCGCCCTCCGGCCGGCGAACCGGCGGGCCAAATCCAGCATCCGCGGGGAGACATCCACGCCCGTCACGCGCTCGAAGGAAGCCGCGAGCGCCTGCGTGAGCCGGCCGACGCCGCAACCGAAATCCATGGCCCTTCCCCGCTTCGGGCGGGCCGGGAGCCCGGAAACGTACCGCAGGACACCCCGGATCTCACGCCGCCCGTTCTCGAAGAACTCCTTTTCATCCCATCGGCGTCCCTTTTTTTCGGGCCACGAGATGACCGCGAAGAGGGGATCCTGATCCGCGAACAGGTCCCAGTTCGATCTCTGTTCCTTCAGATCCATGGTCTCCTCATGTCTTGAAGGTTGCCGGTCCGCGGCCGGGTTTCCACTTGATGTTGCAACCGAGACTCGGGAGCTGTTGCACCGGGGGCGCCTCCCCCTTCAAGGCCGAGTGGATGGCGAGACGGAGGTCCTTGCCCGTGACCGGGACATCGTTGCCCGGACGGCTGGCATCCAGACGTCCGCGGTAGACAAGACGCCGATCCCGGTCGAAAAGGAAGAAATCCGGCGTGCAGGCGGCCCGGTAGGCTTGGGCCACCTCCTGGGACTCGTCATAGCACAGGGGAAAGACGAATCCCGAATCGCGGGCCATGTTGCGCAGGAACACCGGATCGTCCTGGGGATGGGTTTCGACGTCGTTCGACGAGATCCCCACCATCGCCAGTCCGGCGGTCCGGTAGTCCAGGGCGATCCGCGCCAACTCGACGCGGACGTGCTTGACGTAGGGGCAGTGGTTGCAAAGGAAGACGACGAGAAGAAGCGCGCTGTCCGAAAAGGTGGACAACCAGACGGTCTTCCCCGTGACGACGTCCGGAAGCCCGATCTCGGGAGCAGGCGCCCCGAGGGGCAGGAGCTGGCTGGATGGCGTTTCGCTCATGCCGGGGCCTTCCTGTCCCCGCGGGGATCCCGGCCTGTCCGAGGGGATCCCGGCATCATCGCCTCCCCCTTTTCCCCTGGGGACCGGGATCGACGGCCCTCTGGCGCACCCACTCGTACATGGCGATGGAGGCCGCCACCGAGACGTTCAGACTCTGGGGGTTCCCGTACTGGGGAATTCGCATCGGCTTCACGCCCGGATGATCGGCCGGATCGAAGGAGATCCCCCGGGCCTCGTTGCCCAGGACGAAGGCGGTCCGATCCGGGAAATCCTCCTCGAAAAGGGAGTCGCCCGCGTCCGGCATGAAAGCGTAGATGCGGTACCCATCCTCCTGCAGGGACGCACAGGCCGATTGGAAATCATCGTGGAAGACGGAGCGGACATGCTTGAAGGACCCCATGGAGGGCCCGGGATCGAAGAACGGCATGCCGACCAGGTGGATCTCCCGGCATCCGAAGGCGTCGGCGCTCCGGAAGATCTTCCCCGGATTGAAATCCGGTTCGAGGCGATCGAGCACCAGGACGAAATCGTGCGGTCCCCGGGGTGCCTCCAGGCTCTTGGCCTTCAAGTCCTGGAAATCCCTCTCCATGCGCCTCTTCTTCGCCTCGGAAACCATGCCGCCCCCTATCGCTTGACAGCCACGGCCACAACACTGCCGAACGGAAGATCCAAGGCGATGCAGACGGACCTCATCAGGGTGAAGAAGGACCACCACAAGGCGCGCAGGAACGGCCGACGGGTCAGCTGTTCCACGAAGGTGATCCGGATGACCTGGGTCCTCATCCCGGCCACCTCCAGCCCGGCGGTCTCCAGCGCACGGCGCATCGTGTGACGGTTGTACTCGAAGAGATGATAGGGCCTCCCGGGCCGATCGCGGTGCCAGGGGACCTTCATCAAGCCCAAAAGCCGGATCCGGCCGATGGGCAGGGGGCGGGCGAGAAGGGCCGCCCGGTAGATGAGCCGGAAGCCCCAGGAATTGACGAAACGCGGGCACTTGACGATCAAGGTACCTCCCGGCCGGAGGATGCGGCCCGCTTCGCGCAACAGGCGGATGGGATCCGGCACGTGCTCCAGGACATCCCCCAGGAGGATGGCATCGAAGCTTTCCTTCCCGAACCGCGCCTTGAAGAGATCGCCCTGCCGGACATCCAATCCCCGCCCCCGGGAAGAGCGGACGGCTGCCGGTGCGATCTCCACCCCCGTGACCTTCCAGCCGAGTTCCCGCATTCGTTCGAGGAAGAAGCCGTGGGCGCATCCCACTTCGAGAAAGCGGCCGCCCTCCGGATGGCGGTCCCGGAAAAGATCGGCGGCGTAGCGGTATCGCTCCAGGATGGACCGGCGGTTGTCGAGGTACGAGGAGGCGGTCACGCCGGAATCGTAGTCGTGGAGGAAATAATCGGGCAGTGAATAGATCCCGTTCAGGACCCATCCCCGCAGGAGGGGATCGACCTGGACGTTCCCGCAATCGCGGCAACGAAGCAGGTCGAAGTGCCGACCCCGGAACTCGTACATGCGGGGAACGTAGGGATCCATTCGTTTACCCGAGCACAAACCGCAAACGGTTCCGGCCGGGCGGGCGGCGCCGCGGCCATCGGACCCGGAGCTGTCACACTTTCGAGGTGAATGGCTTGGCGAAGACAAGATACACCGCCAGGGTCAGCAGGATGGAGGCCAGGAGGTAGTCCACGGTCAGCTTCTGTTTCATGTAGATGATCACGAAACCCGCGAACACGGTCATGGTGATGACTTCCTGGATGATCTTCAACTGGGCCAGGTCGAAGGTGCCGTAGCCGATACGGTTCGCCGGCACCTGGAGGACATATTCGAAAAAGGCGATGCCCCAGCTGGCCAGGATGGCCAAGGCCAGGGGCTTGCTCCTCATGTCCTTGAGGTGTCCGTACCAAGCGTAGGTCATGAAGAGGTTCGAGGCGAACAGCAAGGCGATGGTGCGCATGGACGATGGAATCCTTTCAGGTCGTTCCGATCGATCAGTCCCTATTCAATGGCACCCAGGTCCTGACGGGTGCAGTATTCGTAGAAGTCATGGCACTTCTCCTGTTTCGTCTTGTCGCCCCGCCATTTCATGCCTTCGCGGGGATGCTGGTTGAGGAGCCCCGAAATCCCGTAGATGTCGTTGTAGCCCCACTCGATCTCCCTCCGCAAGGGGACGAAATGCTCCTGGATGACCCGGTAGATGGGACGGACATCGAATTTCGGGTTCTTGAGGAATCCCAGCAGGAGTTCCAGGGGGCAGTTTCCGGCTCCCCGTCCCATCCCGTTGATGGTGGCGTCCAGGATGTTCACGCCCTCGATGATGCACTGCTGGGTGTTGGCGTAGGCCAACTGGATGTTGTTGTGCCCGTGGAAACCCAGCTTCCCGACCGGGACGTACTTCTTGTAGAGGTTCAGGTAGTAGGTGATCTGCTCGGAGTAGAAGGCGCCGTAACTGTCCACCAGGTAGAGCCAATCCACCTCCGGGACCTTGGCAACGCCCTCCAGGGCCTCGATGAGGTCCGTCTCGATGGCCGCCGAGACGGCCATGATGTTGAGGGACGTCTCGTACCCCTTGTCCTTGGATCGCTTGACGGCGTCCAGGCCCTTGTCAATCTGCGGGACGTAGCAGGCCGTCCGGATCATGTCCACGGGACTGTCCTTCTTCACGGCCAGCCCTTCCAGGTCGATACGGCCGATGTCGAACATCACGGCGATCTTGGGCCGGTAGGACCCCCGGTAGCTTCCCACGACCCGCTTCAGGACGTCCTCGTCGCAATAGTTCCAGGGGCCGTACTTGGAGCGGGGGTATTCCGGGCTTTCCACGAGCTTCTTGCCCAGCTCGATGATGTCCACACCCGCGTCGCAGATGGCGGCGTACACCGCCTTCACGAAGTCCTCGGAGAACTGGTAGTTGTTGATCAGACCGCCGTCGCGGATGGTACAGTCCAGGACCTGGATCTCTTTTCGGAACACGATGAATCCTTTTTCGGATGTTTTCGAACGGGGCTGTCACAACGCCCACACGCGGACAGGGTCCCAAATGCGACAAGCCGTTCCTGCCCTTCCAGCGGCCCTCCTCGGGGCGGCCTTCCCGGCGCGAACGGCTCGTGGCGCGATTGTCGGAACAAAGAAATGGTGGAGGGAACGACGACCTACCGCAAAACAGTCTCAAAGCCCGCGCTCCTCG
>CAZGWJ010000124.1:3815-6205 GCA_964529445.1 uncultured bacterium | reverse complement strand
TCTGTCGGGCCAGGAAAGCGGGGATCTGAAGGACGTCCACCACCTTTCCGGCCGCCTCGGCCTCGGGCACGCTGTGGACATCGGTCAACACGGGGATATCGAGTTCCTGCCGCACCCGGGCCAGGTCTTTCAATCCCCGTTCGAGGCCGGGACCCCTGAAACTCGCGCCGGAAGTGCGGTTGGCCTTGTCATACGAGGACTTGAACACGAAGGGGACCCCGAAATCGGCCAGGATCTCCTTCAGGCGGCGGGCGACGGAAAGGAGGAAATCGGACCCCTCGATGACGCAGGGACCGGCGATGACGAAGAACTTCCCGCTCTTGCCCATCTCACGGACGTCCAGCATGGTTCGCTCCTGCCCTTTCAGGGGAGGTGAAGGGATACACGCTCATTCTAACAGGAATCCCCCGTCCCGGAACGGGCGCAGGGAAGGTTCAACCCCGTTTCAGGTACCGTTCGACCTTCCGGATGTCCGCCGGGACATCCACGGCGATGGATTCGACCCTTCTCACCGCGGCTCGGATGACCACGCCGTTCTCCATGGCCCTTAACTGCTCGAGTTTCTCCGCTTCCTCCAGGGGAGTGGCCGGAAGCCGCGCCATCCGCTGGAGCCACTTGGGACGGTACCCGTAGAGACCCATGTGCTTGAAGGCCTCCGGCGTCCCCCCGTCCCTCGGATGGGGAATGGCGGCCCGCGAGAAGTACAGGACGTCGCCGTTTCGGGCCAATACCGCCTTCACGACGTTCGGGTCCTTCCATTCGAGCCGGTCGGCCAGGGGAATGACCACGGTGGACATGAGGACTTTCCGGTCCTTCTGGAGGACCTCCACGGCCGCGTCGATGGCCGCAGGGGCGATGACGGGTTCGTCGCCCTGGATGTTCACCACGATGCCAACGGGTTTTCCCCTCACCGCCCAGGCGATGCGGTCGGTCCCGGAACGGCAGGAGGCGGGGGTCATCACGGCCTTCGCGCCGGCCTCCTCGGCGGTCCAGGCGATGCGCTCGTCGTCGGTGGCTACCCAGACCTCGTCGAGCCGGCGGGCCTTCAGGGCCTGGCGCACCACCCGCACGATCATGGGCACGCCCGCGATGAGAGCCAGCGGTTTTCCCGGGAAACGGGCGGCCCCGTATCGGGACGGTATGACTCCGACGACTTTTGAACCCATGATGCGATCTCCTACCCGTTCACCTGAATGCTACCGGCCGTAGCGTCGCCGGACCGTCTCGATGATATTCGTGGTGGACCTCCCCGGCACCAGGTCCACGTTCACGACCCGCCCTCCCCATGACTCCACCAGGTCGCGACCGATGACCCGGTCCGGGGCCCAGTCGGCGCCCTTGACCAGCAGGTCGGGCCTCAACGATCGGATGACGTTGTAGGGGTCGTCCTCGGGAAAGGAAGTGGCGAAATCCACGCAGGTGAGGGCCAGGAGCATCTCGGCGCGTTCGGCAAGGGGGATGAGGGGTTTCAGGGGACCCTTGATGCGGCGGACGGATTCGTCGGCATTGAGCGCCACGACGAGGAGATCCCCCATCGAGCGGGCGGCCTTCAGGTAGGTGACATGGCCGGCGTGCAGGAGGTCGAAAACGCCGTTGGTGAAGACGACCTTCCGGCCTTCCCGGCGGTAGCCGTCGAGAAGAGGCGCCAGTTTTTCCGGTTCGAGGAAGCGATCCAACGCGGCCCGCCGCACTTGGGATGAGGAATTATATCGGAGCCGCCGGGGGCTGGCAAGGAACCCGGCTCCCGGGAACGGGATCAGCGGAGCACGATCACCTTGGCGCGTTCCAACACGCCGCTCACGTCCCGGATGAGGACGTAATACGTCCCGCCCGACACGGGAACACCCCGCTCATTGCGCCCATCCCAGGTCGCGCGGCGCCCCACGACCGTCATCTCGGCCACCCGTTCGCCCGAGACGGTGAAGACGAAGGCGCGGGCCATCCCGGGCAGGCAACCCGCCTTCAGGGTCCCGTCCACCGCCCGCGAGGGTTGGTACGGGTTCGGCCAGACATGGAAGGCGCACTCCGGGGTGTCCGTGACCGTGGGGGTCTGCGTGATCGTGAAGGTCGGCGTGGGGGTGGAGGAATCCGTACAGGTCGGTGTGGCCGAGGGGGTGGGCGTTTCCGTGAGGAGCGGCGTCGGCGTGGCGCTGTCGGTAGGCGTCGGGGAAGGCGTGTCGGTTTGGGTCGGCGTGAACGTCGCCGTCCCTGAAGGCGTCGCGGAGGGGGTCGACGAGAAGGTCGCCGTCCGGGTGGATGTCGGCGTGGCCGTCCTCGTCGGGGTATCCGTCGCCGTGGAAGTCGGTGTGGCGGTCGGGCTGTCCGTCGCGGTGTCCGTGGGAGTGCCCGTCGGGGTGGCCGAGGCGGTGGGTGTTTCCGTGAGGAACGGC
>CAZGWJ010000124.1:0-3715 GCA_964529445.1 uncultured bacterium | reverse complement strand
CGTGGGAGTGCCCGTCGGGGTGGCCGAGGCGGTGGGTGTTTCCGTGAGGAACGGCGTGGGCGTATCGGTGGGCCGCGGGTAGAGGGTCACCGGGAGGGCCCAGGTCTCGGTCACGGTATCGCAGCGGAACGACACCCGGTTGACGACCGGCGTCGCGAAGGGCAGGGACACGAGGGCCTCGTAGCATTGCGTGACCGTGATCCCCATCGCAAGATTCTCGTAGGACCACAGGAGCGAGCCCCCGACGAGGGTGGCCCCGCCCGTCGTGTCCAGGAGGGGCGTGAGGATGGAGGGCATCTGGTCGCGGATGACCACGTTCGTGAGGTCCGCCACCTTGCCGCCCAGGGTCGTGAGGATGGCGTTCCAGTCCCCGCCGGCGATGTTCAGCCAGGTCCCGCCCGTGGCCGGCGGGATGCTCCTGGCCGCGCAACCCGCGATGATGGAATCCGGGCTGACGGCATGCACCACGATGCCGGAAGCCGCCAGTCCCGCGGCCGTCGAAGCCAGCGAGTAGGGGCCGTTCTTGCATTCCAGCGTATGCATGGAGGCGTCCGTGACCAGGATCATGACCCTCGACGCTCCCGCCCTCCAGGACTGCCCCGCTCCCAGCGCCAGGGCTTCCAACGCACTCTCGGGTTCGTCGTCGCCGCCCGTGGCATCCAGGATCAGGGTCCAATACTTGAACTGCAGGTCGTCGGTGGCCCACCCCCAGAAAGAGACGTCCGGGGCGTCCCGAAAGACCGCCAATCCCTGCCGGTAGTCGATGCCCTTCCCCGAAAGCTGGTCCGTCAGGTTGAAGAGCTTGCCCCGGATCTCGGCGATATCGTCCCCCATCGAACCGGTCGCATCGATGACCCAGAGGATGTCCACCTGGGGCAGGGCGGGCGGCGAGGAGGCCGTGATGCAGACGGTCACCGTGTCGCCGGGGGCCACGTGGTCGGGGGAGACGCTCTGGAGGATGGAAACGGGCGAGGCGGCCAGCGCCGCCGTGGCGAACGAAAGGCACAGGAGGGCGACGCCTCCGCGGCGAACGGCATAGGACATGGCGGCATAGGACATGGCGATAAAACCCCTGGTCCTATCCCTAACGGCACCCACGGCCTCCGACTGCAGTCCCGGAACGGATAAGTTCAGGCAAGGAGAAACGAAGGGGTTTCGCCCGTAAATGCGGCATTCATCCATGGACCTCCGCGCGGAGGATGATCTTGACCACCTCCGGCGGGCACTTCACGCGCAGGGGCGGATAGGCCCCGATCCCGTCGTTCACGAAGAGGAGCGTGTCCTCCCGGCGCTGGAATCCGGAGGCCAGGCGGCGTCCCTCGTCGGCCGGCACCACCAGGGGCCCGAAGAGGGGAAACCGGATCTGCCCGCCGTGCGTGTGTCCCGAGAGCATGAGGTTCGCCTTCATCCGCAAGCCCAGGTAAAGGTGGTCGGGCTGGTGGGCCAGGAGGATCCGCGCGTCGGCCTTCACGCCCTCCACCTTCCCGTCCTCCCGCTTCCCCACCCAGATATCGTCCACTCCCGTCAAGGCCAGCGTCCTTCCCTTCCTGCGGAACAGGACCGTCTCGTTCTCGAGCAGGCGGATCCGGGATCCTCGCAGGCCCTTCTTCACGGCCTGCCCGTCGGTCCAATGGTCGTGGTTGCCCAGGACCGCGTACACCCCGAGAGGTGCCTTCCACCCCTTCAGGACGGCCATGACCTCGGGGATGTGCCTCCGGTGGGAGATGAGATCCCCGGTGATCGCGATGAGGTCCGGCTTGAGGGAACGGACCACTGCCCGCACCATCTCCAGGTATTCGCGCCGCGCGTAGGGGTTGTGGTGGAAATCGGAGACGTGAACGATCGAAAGCCCGTCGAACGCCGCGGGCCACCCCGGCGGGAAGACCTCCCAGGCCACCGCGTGCAGGTCGTAGAACTGGTTGCGGATGCCGACCCGCGATAGCCATCCCCAGGGCGGCGCGAAAGGATGCCGGATGGGGCGGTCGAAGAGAAGGCGTTTCCGGAAGGGTCGGAGCAGGAAAAACCTCCAGCGAAGGTGCTCCCCGGCCATCCACAGCACCCATCCGGCCACGAGGACACACCAGGCCTTCCAGCCCCAGGGAAGGGCGGGCCAGGTGGAGGCCCTGAAATCCCAGGCGCCCATGAGTCCCAGGGACGGCAACGCCTGGGCCACGAGGAAGAGGACGGTCCACAGGACCTCGTTCCAATGCTCGTGCTGGCGGATGCCGATGCGGTTCGTGAGGAAGATGAGGATGAGGAAATGGCAGAGGATGTAAAGCCAGAAGAGGGGTTGCAGGATCACGGGCGCGTCACGGCCGCCGTTCGTCGTCCATCAGGCGGTCGATGAGCTCCCTCGCCGTGACGGTGGCCACGCCCAGCTTGCCCACCTCGATGCCGGCCGCGTAGTTGGCCAGGGTGCAGGAGGACAGGAGATCGGCGCCCGCGGCGAGCCCGAGGGTCAGCGTGGCGATGACCGTGTCGCCGGCGCCGGAGACGTCGTACACCTCGCGGGCCATGGTGGGAATGGTCCGGAGAGGTTGCTTTCTCTCGATGAGCGCCATACCGGACTCCCCGAGCGTGATCACGACGGAGCGGCAGGAGAGCCGCTTCATGAGTTTCGCGCCGAGGGAAGTGAGATCCTCCCGGTCGGCCAGTTCGGACCCCATGGCCTCGCGGACCTCCTTGAGGTTGGGTTTCACCACCGTGACGCCCTTGAACGCGAAGAAATTCTTGAACTTGGGATCCACGGTCACGACCTTGCGCCCTTGGCGGGCGACCCGCAGGGTCCTGCGGATGACGTCCCTCGTCAGGACGCCCTTGTTGTAGTCCTCATAGATGACAGCATCGGCCTTGCGGATGGCCGCCAGGGCCCGGGACGTCACGCGGGACGCATCGGAGGAGGACAACGGCGCCTTGACCTCCCGGTCCACGCGCACGACCTGCTGGGTATGGGCGATCACGCGGGTTTTCTCGGTGGTGGGACGGTCCTTCACGATCACGAGGCCGGTGGTGTCCACCCCACCCCTCTTCAACTGCCGCACAATGGCGCGCCCGGCGGCGTCGTTGCCCACGACGCCCACCAGGGAGGCCTTCCCGCCGAGGGCCGCGATGTTGCAGGCCACGTTGGCGGCGCCGCCCGGCATGAGACGGTCCTTCTCGTCGATCTCCACGACCGGGATGGGGGCCTCCGGGGAGATGCGACCCACCTTGCCGTGCAGGTACACGTCCAGCATGACGTCGCCGATGACCGCCACGCTCCTGCCCTTGAGACTCCGCACGAGGGGGATGAGAAGGTGCCGGTCGGGAACGTAGGGGGCTGGATTCACGGGGTTCACTTGAACATCGCGGATTCGACGAGTTCGCAGAAGATGTGGCCGATGAGGATGTGGCATTCCTGGACCCGGGCCGTGGAGGAGGATGGCACTACGACCGCCACGTCGACGGCCGGGGCGATGTCGCCGCCGTCCTTGCCCAGAAGCCCGATGGTCGAGCATCCCAGCTTCTTCGCCGCCTGCAGGGCCTTCAACACGTTGGGCGAACGCCCCGAGGTCGAAAGGCCCACGGCCACATCCCCGGGAACGAGCAGGCCCTCGACCTGGTGCGCGTAGGCCTCCAGGAAACCGTAGTCGTTGGCCAGGGCGGTGAGGGTGGACGTGTTCGTATGGAGGGCGAGGGCCGGAAGGGCCCGGCGGCGCTTGAGGTAATCCCCCACCAG
>CAZGWJ010000123.1:0-6564 GCA_964529445.1 uncultured bacterium | reverse complement strand
GTGGTTCGCGGTCTTCGCGGCGCTCTTCTGCCTCCAGGTCGTGCCCCGCTTCTGGACCGACTCCCTCGTGAACGACGAGTTGTCGGAGGTCGCCGACGGGTATTTCTACCTGACCCGCGGCGATGTGACCCTCCATGCGAACCATACCCCCTTCTCGATGGCATGGCGGGCCCTGCCGCTGCTCGCGATGGGGATCGACGGTTCGGCCTACGCCGAGAAGGACATGGAGAACCGTGCCCATCGTTTCTATTTCGTGGACAATCGAACGAAGCTCTCTTCACTAACCGTTGCGCCTCGTTTCATGGTCCTTCTCCTGGCCCTGGGCATGGGTTATCTCCTTTTCCGTTTCACGAGGGGGGATCCGGGAACGGCCAGGGCCGTCCTAGTGCTTTGGGCCTTCGAGCCCACGGTCTTGGCTCACGCGGGTGTGGCCAAGAACGACCTGATGGCCGGGTTCTTCGTGCTGGCGACGCTTCTCCTGTCCCGGGAAGCCCGATCCCGGGGGGGCTTTTGGCTCACCGCAGGTGTCGGAGTCTTCCTGGGGATCGCGGTCTCGACGAAATGGTACGCTATGATCCTGATCCCGCTCCTCGCGTTGGACTTTCTTTTCGCGAGAGGGAGGGGGCGCTCGCGATTCCGGGAAACGGGGATCCTGATGGCGGGATTCCTCGCCTGGTTCGGGATGCTCTATCTTCCCGGCACGATCCTCCTGGATGACCATCCGAACCCCTGGTCGATCGCATGGGGTGCTTTCCGCCAGGTCTTCGAGTTCTCCACGCACGGTTATCCGGCCTTCTATCGCGGTCTCATGAGTTCCGATCCGCGTTGGACCTACTTTCCGGACGCCTGGATGCTCAAGAGCACGGTGCCTTCGCTCCTCCTGGTCCTAATGGGTCTGTGCCTGATCGTCACGCGCCGGGTCAGCGTCGATCGCATGATCGGTTTGACTCCGCTCCTGCTGTTCGCTTCACTCCTGCGGGTCCAGAATCTGGGCGTGCGGTATCTCCTGCCCGCCATCCCGTTCTTGGTCCTTCTCGCGGCGATAGCGGTCGGGTGGATGATGCGTCAGCATCCTCGGCGGCCTGTTCTCCGGGTAGCTGGGATCCTTCTCCTGGCCTGGCACGCGATCTCTGTGGCGGCGGCCTTCCCGGGCCATCTCGGGTACTTCAACGACCTTGTTCCGCGCGACCGGAAGGCGCATCTCTTGGCCGACAGCAACCTGGATTGGGGGCAGGACCACAAGCGGCTCGTGCGAGTGGCGAGGGAAAGGGGATGGGGCCGCGTGAAGCTCGCCTATTTCGGTGCCATCGATCCGCATTACTACGGGTTGGAGTGGGAACCGTGGAGCGAAGGGGACCTTGCGGGTCCTCGTCCCGGAACCGTCTATGTCGTCAACGTCAGTTTCCTCCAGATGGCGCCCGCGTTCTTCCCGGAGACCCTTTCCATCGCTCGCGGTTGGGTCTGCCGGGAAAAGCTCACGGGACGTGTGGGGGACAGCTGGTATTACTTCGAGATCCCGGGTTCACCGGCTCCGGAGGTGCCGTCACCCCTTCTGCCGTCGGCCCCCTATTTCCGCTACTTCTGGGGGCCGGACGGGGAAAGAAGACCTTTCGTTCAAGGAACCGAGGGGTTGGCCGTTAGGTAGGGGAGGAGGAAACCATGGACCCCTTGATGCCCGCTTCGCTTTTCCCCTCAAATCCTTCGACCAAGGCATCCCTGGCGATGGCCCAGCTCATGGGCGGCACCGGAGGTGATTTCACCTCCACGTTCGAGGGTCTGCTTTCCGCCTCGCGCTCGAACGCATTACCGTCCACCGATGCGCGATTGTCCCTGGTGGCAGCCCAGTCGAAGCTTCAGCAGCAGACCGTTCTTTTCAACATATTCTCGGACAAGTATTCGACCAAGAATCCGGGCTTCGGGATGTTAGGGGGGCTTTCCTCTTTCACGTCCCTTCCGGCCTGGACCCATGATGTCCAGCGCGTATTGAACGACTCCCACATCGACTCCTTGTTCGATCTCCAGCGCCAGATGTCGGCTTACACCTCGAACCTCCTGAAGGGAACCGGCACGGGCTCGATTTCCTCGCTCTTCTGAAGATTTCGTCCTTTCCCCGGGGCGGCCCTCGCGCACTCTCCACGGCGCGGGGGCTTTTTTATCCTGTGGAGCGCCCGGATCCTACCCCTTATCTCCCGGGGCGAGGGATGGGAACAGACGGTTCGTTTTTTGCTATCCTAATGCCATGAGGACGATCCGAACGCTTCTTCTCCTGCTGTTCTGTGTCCCTCCGCTTATTGCTGGTGAACCCAAACCGGCGCCGGCCATGCCCGGCAAGAATGTCCCGGCCGTCAAGGTTAACACGGTCGGCTATGTCCCCTCTTGGCGCAAGATCGCCCTCTTCAATGTGGATCCGAAAGGCGCCGTTGTGAAGGACGAGGCGGGGAAGGTCGCCTACCGGTTCGCGAATGGCGACCTCTTCGCCTTCGGGGAGGACCCCGCTTCGAAGGACCGCGTCTGGCAGGCGGACTTCACGGGACTCACCCTCACCGGCCGGTACCAGGTGGTCGCGGGAGGCGCGAAGTCCGACTGGTTCGAGGTGAAGTGGGACCTCTATCGGAGGGTTCTCGACCTCGCAATCAAGTGTTTCTTCTTCCAGCGTTGCCGTACATCCCTCCGGGAACCCCATGCTTCCCATGCAGGGGAATCCTACACCCGGAATTCGGCCTGTCATGACCATGGTGGCGTGGGATGGGATCTCAAGGATTATCCCGACAAGAAGAAACGGATTTTCATGCGCAAGGGATGGCACGACGCGGGTAATTTCGAGATGTACGTGCCCTCGACGGCTCCCACCTGCCAGGCTCTGCTCATGGCTTTCGAAACCTGCTACACCGTTGGGGATGACCTCAACATCCCTGAATCGGGCAACGGCCTGCCGGACCTTCTGGACGAGGCGGAATGGGGGCTGGAATGGTTGCTGAGCATGCAGGAAGAGGACGGTGGGGTGCGCCATCGGGACGCCTTGATGCAATGGTCCCCCGACGGACCCGCGGACGCCGACCGCAACGACCGTTGGGTCGCTGAGGTCGGGACGGCATCGACCGCCAAGGCCTGCGCGGCTTTCGCGCGGGCCGCGCGGGTCCTGAAAAGAAGGGATGCCCCCTTCGCGGGGCGGTGCTGGGTGGCCGCCCAGAAGTCATGGAAATGGCTCGTTGCGCACCCGGATCGCATCACGGTGGACGGTCACGGCAGTTCCCAACCCCTCTGGGACGACGGGAAGGAATATCCGCGGGAGACCGGTGCCCGAATGGTGGCGGCCGCCGAGATGTACCGGACCTTCGGCTACGAGACCGCCCTCGAGAAGTTCAAGAACCTCATGTCCAGCGATGATGTCCTGCCCAACGCCGTGCTCACGGGGGCCTGGACCAACCTCTCCCGCTGGGCCTTGATGAGCATGGCGTGGAACAAGGACGCTCCCGCGGAGGTTCGCGAGGCCGCGAAAAACCGTCTGCTCGAGACAGCGGACCTCCTCAAGGAGCGGGTCCTGGAGAAGGACGGTTACCGCTGTGCCTCGCTCCCGACCGATTATTACTGGGGACACAACTCGAACCTGTTGGAGAAGGCGCATATCCTCAAAATCGCCGCCGGGTTGGATCCGGAAGGGCATGCCTGGGCGCTTGAGGCCGCCCGGGACCAGTGGCATTGGATCCTGGGGCGCAACCCCAACGGTTACTCGATGGTGACCGGCGTGGGAAGATCCCCCACGGCCATGTTCCATTGCGAATGGGGAAGGAAGCCTCCCCCGCCCGGGTACCTGGTGGGTGGACCCAACAGCAAGGACGCGGGTTTCCTCTCTCCCGGCGCGCCGGCCAAGGCCCTCCTCTGGGACAATCCGGAACCCCTGCGATCGGGAGCACCCGCCCATGCGATGTGGCACCAGGCCCAGTCGGACCTATGGGATGGCGGGTTCGTTCCTGAGAACCAATGGACGGTTGGCTGGTGGGTCGTGAACGAACCGGACATCTATTACAACGCGAACCTGGTACTCGTCGCGGCACTGATGCAGGAATGAACCCTCGGAGGGGACGCGGTTCGTCACTTCCGTTCCCGAGGTGGACATGACCCGAAGAACAAAACGAGATGGCGGCCCCTTGCCATTGAAATGGTTCGTCCTTTTCGCCTTCCTTTTCTCGGCACAGGTCGTTCTCCGGTTCTGGTCGGATTCCCTCACCAACGACGAGCCCTATGAGGTCACCAACGGCTACGCCTACCTCATCCGGGGGGAATCCCGATTCAACGGGCATCCACCCCTAGCGACGGCCTGGCAGGCTTTGCCGCTCCTCTTCCGGGGGCTGACCCCTCCGGCAGACGGTTCGGACCTGCTTCGCCGCCCGATCCGGTTCTATTTCGAGGATAACCGGGATCTTTTAGCCATGACGATGGGGCCGAGGGCCATGACCTGGCTCTGTGGGCTTGGCATCGGACTTCTGCTGTTTCTCCATCTCCGACGCCGGTCTCCGGTCGCAGCACTGGGAGCGATGACCCTCTGGACCTTCGAGCCGACATTGCTCGCCTTTTCGGGGTATGCCATGGCGGATGTACCCGTTACCTTCCTGGTGTTTGCTACGGTTCTGGTGTGGGAGTTTTCGCGGGATGAGAGCCCGGGTTGGGCGTTTTCGGCCGGGATCCTCGCGGGCCTGGCGGCTTGCGCGAAATTCTCCGGGTTGGCCCTCCTGCCGCTGCTTCCTCTTCTCGACCTGTGGGGGCGCCGGGAGGCCTTCCGGAAATCCTGGCGGCCTGTTTTGATCCGGTGGGGAATCCTGATCGCGGGGTTCCTGTTTTCGACCGGTTTGGTCTTCCTTCCGCCCAGCATCCTCCAAGTGCCGTTCCGGACGCCTTACCATCATTTCCTCGCGAGCCTCACGGAATTGCTCGATGTAGCGGACCGGGGACACCCCACCTTTTTCATGGGCGAAGTCGGATTGCAGAAGCGGTGGGTCTACTTCCCGACGGCATTCCTCCTAAAGAGCCCGATCCCGTTCTTGATCCTTCTTCTTCTCGCCTCTCTGCCGTTCTTTCGTCGCCGGGGGTCTCTGCCCACGTGGGTCATGCTCACGCCCCTCGTATTCCTGATTGCGATCCTCCGGGTGCAGAACCACGGGGTTCGGTACTTGTTGCCCGCTTATCCATTTCTTTTCATAGCCGCAGGGCATGCCGTCGCCATGCTTTGGGAGACGGGATCCGTCCTGAGACGGCGTGGGTGGCGGTGGGCAGCGGCGGGACTCCTGGTTTGGCAAGTCGCGAGCGTGGTAGCCTGCTATCCGGCGCACTTGAGCTATTTCAACGATCTTGTGCCGAAAAGCGCGAAGATCCGGCTTTTGGGGGACACGAACCTTGACCTGGGACAGGATCATCGGCGTCTGGAACACTGGATGAAGGAACATCAGGTACCTTGGGTGAAGTTGGCTTATTTTGGGGGCGTGGACCCGGCCTTGTACGGGGTCCATTGGGCGCTTTTCACGGAGAAGGATCTGGAGGGCCCCCAGTCCGGTCAAGTGTACGCCGTGAACGCCTCGTTCCTCCAATGGGCTCCCTACACGTTCCCGTTCACGCGCGTCATCACCGGGAGTTGGCTGCATCGCACACCGCCCACCCACCGGGTGGGGGACACCTGGTTCCTGTACGCGGTTCCGGGTAGGATCGAGGGGCCCGACAGGACCCGGCGTCTTCGTTCGGCGCCCCACCAGTTGTTGATGGGCATATCACCGACCTACGATTGAGGATGACATGGCGAACGTGACCGATGACGAGAGCCTGGTGATCGCCCGCGATGCGCGGGTCGTGGTGGTCGTAGGGCAGGTGGACGAGCGCAAGTCCCACCGGGCGGCCTACCAGGTCCCGGCCCAGCTGAAGGCCCGCGGATGCCGGGTCATCCCCGTGAACCCGAAGATCGCGTCCTCCCTCGGAGAGAGGGCCTATGCGACGCTCGCCGAGGTGCCCGAGCGGGCCGACATCCTGGACGTGTTCCGCAACGCCGACGCCATTCCGGCTCTAGCGGACGAGGTCCTGGCCCTTCCGGCAGAACGCAGGCCCCTCTGCGTGTGGCTCCAGACCGGCATCACGAATCCGGAATCCGAGAAACGGATGGAGAAGGCGGGCCTGAAGGTGGTGTCGGACCGCTGTCTCGGCGTCCTCCGCGCCCTGACCCAAGGCGCGAAGGGCGAATGAGCCATTAGGATTGATGAATGAGGAGACGGTGATTTGGACGATCGTCATCGGTGGTCAATCGCCTTTGCATTGTCATATCTGAGTTCATCCAATCCATCTGTGGCTAATTGCTGATGCCTTGTTTTATCGGTGTCCGCCATCGCGGATTCTCGATGGCGAGATCTCGCCGATGGCGGATCCATCCCCGTCGATCGGTGGTTGAATAGCCGTACGGGTGGCGGCCGAAGGCCGCTGGTGGGCCGCGAAGCGGCCTGGAGGTGGATCATGGGAGTGCTGGAAGTCATCAAGGGAGACATCACGGAACTCGCGGTGGACGCCATCGTGAACGCCGCTAACTCG
>CAZGWJ010000122.1:0-6603 GCA_964529445.1 uncultured bacterium | reverse complement strand
CCGCCCTATCGGATTGCGCCAAGGCCGCCCATGCGGCGAAGGTCGGTCTCATCGCGGACGGCGGGATCAAGTATTCCGGGGACATCGCCAAGGCGCTGGCGGCAGGAGCCACGGCCGTCATGTTGGGCAATCTTTTCGCGGGGTGCGAGGAATCCCCGGGAGAGGTCATCAATCTCCAGGGCCGGATGTTCAAGGTGTACCACGGCATGGGGTCGATGGCGGCCCTGCAGAAATCGGCCGACCGGTATTTCCAGGATAATACGGACGCGAAGAAGCTGGTCCCCGAGGGCATCGAGGCGCGCGTCCCCTACCGGGGCCAGCTGTCCGAGCTGGTGTTTCAGCTCGTGGGCGGGTTGCGGGCCAGCATGGGGTATTGCGGATGCGCCGACCTGGCCCGGATGCGGACCCAGGCGAAGATGGTCCGCAACACGTTGGCGGGCCACAAGGAAAGCCATCCCCACGATGTCATCATCACGAAGGAAGCGCCGAACTACTATATCGACGCGGAGTGACGTCCTTCTTCGCAACGCGGGGGAGGCGGGAATCGGGCGACCAAAAAGGGCGGCAGTCGGGGCTCGGACCGGCATGGCGAGGAGGCAACGATGATCGTATCCGTCGCTGTTTTGACCATCCGCAAGGGGACCGAGAAGGAGTTCCTCGACATCCTCAGCGATTACGTGACCCGGGAAAAGAAGGTGCCCGGGTGCATTCGGGTCTACTTCAAGCGCGCCATGAACAACGACGACACCTACCTCATCTACACCGAATACGAGGACCGGAAGGCCCTGGAGGCGTCCGAGAAGATTTCGGCCGACGCCCAGAAGGCCGAGGGGGGCAACATCGAGTTCAAATTGAGGCCTTTCCTCCTCAAGGGCTTCTACGGCGACTTCGAATAGACAGACGAAGCATTCACCACCAAGACACCCAGTCGCGAAGGGCCCTGTTCATTGACGGCCTGATCCCGGCAGTGCGGTTCCGGGATTCGGCCCTGTTTTTCCGTTCTGCCCATGCTTTTCTTGGTGTCTTGGTGACTTGGTGGTGGAGGAACCGGTCCTTATGAAACACGATACGATCATCGTCCTGGATTTCGGCGCCCAATACAGCCAGCTCATCGCCCGCCGTGTCCGCGAGTGCCGCGTATATTGCGAGATCCTTCCCTATAACGCACCCCTCGAAGCGATCCGCGCCAAGTCGCCCAAGGGGATCATCTTCTCGGGAGGGCCTTCCAGCGTCTATTCTCCGGGCGCCCCCCGCGTGGACCGCGGCATCTTCGAACTCGGGGTCCCCATCCTCGGCATCTGCTACGGCATCCAGTTGACCTCCTTCCTCCTGGGCGGGAAGGTCCGGCGGGCTTCCCGCCGCGAGTACGGGATGTCCCGACTGAAGGTCCGTTCCCGGAAAGGGATCTTCGCCGGTGTGCGATCCGCATTGGATGTCTGGATGAGCCACGGCGATCACGTGGAGAGGGTGCCTTCCGGGTTCAAGGTGATCGCCACGACCCCCAATTGTACCAACGCGGCTATCGTGAACGAGGCGCGCGGCATCTGGGGCGTCCAGTTCCATCCCGAGGTCGTCCATACCCGGCAGGGCACTCGGATCCTCGAGAATTTCGCCAAGCGCGTGTGCGGCTGTCGTCCCACGTGGACCATGGAATCCTACGCGAAGCAGGCCGTGGAGGAGATCCGCGCGACGGTGGGGAACGGCCGGGTCCTTTGTGGCGTATCGGGTGGTGTCGATTCCACCGTGGCGGCCGTCCTCATCCACCGGGCGGTGGGGAAGCAGTTGTCCTGCGTTTTCGTGAACAACGGCGTCCTTCGTCTCGACGAGGCGTCCCAGGTCGTGGCGGCTTTCCGCAAGAACCTCAAGGTGCCCCTCACCTACGTGGATTCCGAGAAGGAGTTCCTGAAGGGTCTCGCGGGCGTCGCCGAACCCGAACGCAAACGCAAGATCATCGGGCGCACCTTCATCCGGGTCTTCGAATCCGCTGCGCGTCGCTTGCAGGCCGAACAGGGCGATTTCGAATTCCTCGCCCAGGGCACCCTTTATCCGGACGTCATCGAGAGCGTGTCCGTGAAGGGCCCCTCGGCGGTCATCAAGAGCCACCATAACGTCGGCGGCCTGCCCGAGGACATGAAATTCAAGCTCGTCGAGCCCTTGCGGGAACTCTTCAAGGACGAGGTGAGGGCCCTGGGCGCGAAACTGGGCATACCGCGGGAGATGTTGTGGCGACAACCCTTCCCGGGTCCGGGGCTGGCCGTCCGGTGCCTGGGACCCGTATCCAAGGATCGGCTCGAAATCCTGAGGAAGGCTGATGCCATCGTGGCGGAGGAGATCAAGAAGGCGGGATTGTACTATTCCATCTGGCAGTCCTTCGCGGTCCTGACCCCCCTCCAGACCGTGGGGGTCATGGGCGACGAGCGCACCTACGATCACGTGTGCGCCATCCGAGCGGTGGAATCCACCGACGCCATGACCGCCGATTGGGTGAAACTCCCCTATGACGTGCTGGGTCGCATCTCGACCCGTATCATCAACGAGGTGAAGGGTATCAACCGGGTGGTGTATGACATCACCCAGAAGCCGCCGGGAACCATCGAGTGGGAATAGCGGTACGGCCGTAGGGAGTGGAAGGTGGGACCGATGGATCGCCGGGCCGTCGATCCATGATTGCCGGCACATGATCCACCCTTCCTGCCCGGCGGTTCCGGGTGGCCCGCACCGGATTATCGGATGCGGTAGCGGCCCTTCTTCATGAGTTCAGCCAACTGGTTCTTCGCGTCCTGAAGGTTCGGCCTCAAGCGCAGGACGGCTTCCAGGTGCATGCCCGCTTTCTGGAAATCCTCCGCTTTCAGCGCCGCGAGGGCCGCGTTGTAATAGGCCTCCGGATACGCGGGGTCGATCCGGGCGGCTTTCTCGAACCAGGGCACGGCGGCGGACCATTCCCCGGCGTTCGAAAGGGCCAATCCCGCGTTGAAGGCATACCCCTTTTCGTCGGGCGCCACCTGGTGCGCCCAGGCGAAATCCCGGTGGGCTTCCAGAAGCCACACCCCGGCTTCCTTCGGGGCTTTTCCACGACCGATCCTCGACTGGGCCTCCGCGTATCGCCGCATTCCCAGGAGGCTGCGGGCCACGGCGTAATCCTTGAGCAGGTAACGACGGGTCAAGTTGTCGGCTTCGGGATCCATGATTCTTCTCAAGCGCATCGAGTCCCAGAATCGACCCGCCGAACCGATCCGGAAAGCGGGGATCTCCGGCGGCAGGTGCGCCTGCTGGAGGAGGCCCCGGGGAGCGAGGGACGCATCGCCCAGACCGTCGATCTGCAATTGGTTATAGGTGAAGAAGAGGCCCCTTGCGCGGAGCGCCTGGGCCCATGGGCGAACGAGCCCCGGAAAGGGGTTTGAAGGCAGATTGCCCTCCGGCTCGGGGGGTTCCAAACCTGGATGGTCGCGCCGGAGGCGCTCTCGGTACCAAGGGGTCGGCAGGTTCTCGACGGTGGTCACCACGACGTCCGGGCGCCTGCCGTCCACCCATTGCAGGTACCAGAGACCGAAGTCCACCGCGTCCCCCCGGGCGAAGAGGGCGCCCCCGCGAGGCACCGCTTGGAAAGCGTTCAAGCCGAAATCGTAAACAAAGGTGTAGGTGGCTTGGGATGCGCTTGTGAACCATGACCCCGCCAGGAGGCCGACCGACAGGAGGGGGATGATCAGGAACCGGGATCGGAATGCGCGATTCTCGGGCCGGCTGGAAATCCATGCCGTCAAGGCCCAGGCCGCGAACAGAAGGACGGGAAGGCAGGTGGGGAAGAGTTGGGTCGCGAAGTTGAACTCGAAACGCCGCCCGGAGAGGGGAAAACCGTAGTTGACGACGGCGGT
Organism: uncultured bacterium; assembly: GCA_964529445.1. Lineage (GTDB taxonomy): Bacteria > Oederibacteriota > Muellerivitia > Muellerivitales > Muellerivitaceae > CAZGWJ01. Next base: position 2,731 of record CAZGWJ010000122.1, on the reverse strand, counting down.
CGGGATGGCCCAGACCAGCCCGATGCCGATGGCGCGGTGACGGTCCGCGCGCCATCCGAGGACGAGGCCTGCCAGGGCCAGCGGCAGGGCCACCGGCAGATCGCGAAGAACGGCGGTGAACCAGGCACCGGCCTGGGGCCAACCTTCCCTCCACACATCCAATGTCCGGATGCCCCGGAATTGCTCGAGGAGGAGGTGGGGCAGGAGGCGGGTCCAGGAGGAGGGGTCGCCGTAGTTCGGGGAGGGATGGAAAAGCGCACGGAGGGACAGTACCAGGAGCAGGGAAAGGGCTGACAGCCATGCCGCCAAGCCGGGTGCCCAGGCTCTCCATCGGCGTCGATCATTGCGGGCGGTCGGCCAGGAGAGCCAGAGGATTCCGGGCAGGCTTGCCAGGGCCGACATCCAATGGTTCGACAGGGAGAGACCCATGAAGAACAGGGCGGCATCCAGCCGGCGCCTCACGACGGCCCAGAGCGTCAGGGCCAGGAGCAGGGATCCCAGGTGGTAGATCCCGCCCTTGGCGCTCAGCGCGTTCGTGTACGATGCGCCTCCGGCGATCCAGGCCAGGACAAGGAGGAGGGCGGGGAATGTCGGTGTCCGGAAGGCCTGGCGCACCAGGACGTAGAGGATCGCGACGGTTGCGGCGGCGAAAACGGCCACCATGAAGTTCACCCGGATGGGAATGTGGCCGATGGGAAGCAGGATAAAGAGCCGACCCAGGGTTGAAAGGAGAGGATAGCCCGGTGGGTGGGCGATCCCCCAATGGAAACAGGCGGAGACGGTCTCGGGGCTGTCGTCCATGTAGAAAGTCGGGTTCATCCCGGAGAGGAGGTATTGGAGGGATACGAGGAAGAGCAGGCAGGGAACTCCCGCCGAAAGGAGCTTGGCGTATGGGGAGGGGTTTCGGTCTTCCATGGTCCGTGGATAGACTCTACGCCGAGAGGGAACGGAACAACGGTGAAAGTTGTTTTTTTGGGATGGTGAGATGAACCGATTGCATCGGATGTTGAAGCGTTAAAGTCAAACCGGTTAAATCTAGCAATTATAGAATTAACGGGGATATAATACCTAACAACACCCCGTGATATTGCCATTCGATATCCACGACGCCCAAGTTCTATTAGACCGGGATGACTGCAATCATTCCCGGAACTCATAACGTTATATCAGCGGAGCATGGGATGACTGGTTCGGTGTCGAGCAATAGGCCCCCTCTGAGAAGGGGGATACCGTTATGGGCTTGTTTCAGTTTTATCGCTCTTGCGTTCCTATTTCCTGTCCTGATGCCCCCGTCGAGCGCCCTGGCCTGTACCCCCAGCAGTGCCCGGATCTGCGCGGCCGTCGATGACGTGACCACCATCTGGATCAACGGCACCCAGATCGGCAGTTTCAATTACATCAATTGGGATTCCACCACGCCCGTCGGTTGCGCCAACGTCTCGACTTCGCTTCTCACCACGGGTACCAACTACATCGCCGTCAAGACGCAGAACACCAACTGTTGCGAGGTTTGGGCCACATGGGTGCTCGATGTGACCTGCACGAGCGGCCAGCATTGCTACACCACGAGCGATTCGGGCGGTCTCTCGATGTACAACATGTCGAGCGGTTGCAGCGGATCCAGCGTGCCGCCGGGTTCCGGGGGGAACTGGTACGCCCCCGCCTTCGTTCCATCCGGCTGGGGTAGCGCCCCCTCGCTCAGCACGGGGGCCTTTTACGGAAAGCAACTTTTCAATCCCGTGACCGGGCAGCGGATGCTTCCGCGCGGCTATGGCGGCGCCTCCAACTCCGATTGGTGCCTTTTCTTCCGGCAGAGTTTCAACGGGATGGGGGTCAACTGCATCAGCCCTCCCCCGAACCCCAGCTTCACCATCACGAAATCCGCCACGGGCGCCACGTCGGGGCTCACCAGCAACACCCCCATCCCCTTCAACCTGCGGGTCTGCAATACCGGTGGCTATTCGACCGGCGCGGTCACGGTGACGGATACCATCGACGCGGCTTTCGGTTACCTGGGCCCTTATACCAGCAACGGCGGTGTGGGGCCCAATTACAGCGTGAACGGCCAGACCGTGCAGATCATCTGGCCCTCGGGATTCCCGGGCAACACCTGCGTGGACGTCCCCATCTCCATGACGGACTACTATCAGGATCCGAACACCGAGAACTGCGTAAGGCGCACGAACACCTCGTCCGTCCGCTGGAGCGGCGGCACGGCCAACTCGAACACCGTGGGTGTCACCATGTTGTGCATCCCCACGCCCACCTTCACCCGGACCCCGACCCGAACGCCCACACCCACCAACACTTTCACGCGGTCGAATACGCCCACGCCTTCGCCCTCTCCCACAAGGACGAACACCCCCACGAACAGCCCCACGCGGACCTTCACTCCCACGAACAGCCCCACCCGCACCTATACGCCGACGGTGGCGACCCCGACCTTCACGCGCACGAACACCCCGACGAACACCTACACGCGCACCAATACCCCGACGAACACCTACACCCGGACCAACACCCCGACGAACACCAACTCGCCGACGAGGACCAACACGCCGACCGTGGCCACACCTACCTTCACACGCACCAACACGCCCACGGTGACGCCGACACCGACCCCGACGCGCACGAATACCCCGACCAACACGAACACGCCCTCGCCCACCCTGACGCGGACGCCGACTCCGACGAACACTCAGTCACCCACCTTCACGCGGACGAATACGCC
>CAZGWJ010000121.1:0-6610 GCA_964529445.1 uncultured bacterium | reverse complement strand
TCACCGAGACAATCGTCCCCAGGGCCGCTGGGGAGTACAAAAACCACCCTGCGGAACAGGATGGCCCGACGGGCCCCACCAACCCAACAACGGACACCTGACCTTGAACGGATCCACACCCCCTGGCGGCTTCTCCTTCCAATCCAACGGTTCCCAAGCGGACGCCCTCTGGGCGGAGGCTTCCGTCCGGAAGCGCGCCCTCATCACCGGCGTCACCGGCCAGGACGGCAGCTATCTGACCGAACTGCTGCTCGAGAAGGGTTACGAGGTCCACGGGCTCATACGCCGTACCTCGACCTTCAACACCACCCGCATCGACCATCTCCTGGCGGAGACCGGGGCCTCCGCCGACCGGCTGATCCTGCATTACGGGGACCTGTCCGACGCTTCCCGGCTGACAAACCTCATGCTGGAGATCCAGCCCGACGAGATCTACAACCTGGGTGCCCAGTCCCACGTCCACAACTCCTTCGACGAGCCGGAATACACCTCCGACGTGACCGGATTGGGCGTCATCCGCCTACTGGAGGCGGTTCGCAACGCTGGCCTCACCCAGGATACCCGTTTCTACCAGGCCTCCTCCTCCGAGATGTTCGGCAAGGTCCGAGAGGTCCCCCAGAAAGAGACCACACCCTTCCACCCCCGCAGTCCCTACGGGGTCTCGAAGGTGCTGGGTTATTGGGCCGTGGTCAACTATCGGGAGACCTACGGAATGTTTAACTGCAACGGCATCCTCTTCAACCACGAATCGCCCCGGAGGGGCGAAACCTTCGTGACCCGCAAGATCACCCAGGGACTTGCCCGAATCATGGCCAACAAGCAGGCCGCCCTGGCGCTCGGCAACCTGGACGCCAAGCGGGACTGGGGATACGCGAAGGACTACGTGGAAGCCATGTGGCTCATGCTCCAGCAGGAGAAACCGGGCGATTATGTCGTGGCCACGGGAGAAACCCATTCCATCCGCGAGTTCGTGGAAGAGGCCTTCTCCTACGTCGGCCTTGACTGGTCGAAATACGTGGTGACCGACCCGAGGTTCTTCCGTCCCGCCGAAGTGGACCTCCTGATCGGGGACGCTACCCGGGCACGAAGTCAACTAGGATGGAGGCCCCGCGTCGATTTCCGCGGCCTCGTGCGCCTCATGGTGAACGCCGACCTGAAGACCCAGGGCATCCGCCCGCCCGCGTAACCCCTGTATGTCAACGGCCGATCAAAGCTGATATTCGCAGGCGAATGATTGTCCACGCGAAATGAACCAACTCACCAACGTTCAATTTACTGGCACCGTAATGCCGGATCTGGAAGATGATGGGCACCTCCGCCACGCGGGCCCCTGCCCTCTGGAGTCGGTATAGGATCTCGACCTGGAAGACGTATCCCTTCGAATAGATGGAGTCCAGATCGATCTTCCGCAGCAATTCGCTCTTATAGCACTTGTATCCGCCCGTGCAATCCCTCGGCGAAAGACCCAACAACCAACGGGCGAAATAGTTCGCCAAGGCGCTTATGAAAACCCTTCCCTTCCCCCAGTTCGCCATCACGCCTCCCGTCACGTACCTCGAACCGATGACCAGGTCGTAATCCTTCATGAGGTCGAGCATGTGGGGGATGCTGGAGGGATCGTGCTGAAGGTCGGCATCCATGGCGATGATGTGACGGTAGATCCCCTTCAACCCAACCTTCAACCCGTCGATATAGGCCGTTCCGAGACCGCCTTTCTGGGGCCGGTGCAGGACCTTCACGCGCCGGTCCCGTCGGGCCAGGCGATCGGCGATCTCGCCCGTTCCATCGGGTGAGTTGTCGTCGATAAACAGGAGATCACAGCCTTGAGCGTGCTTGAAGATGCGTTTATAAACGCGCTCGATGTTCTGCCGCTCGTTGTAGGTGGGGACGAGGATCAGGGTCCTGTTACGGGCCTTCATCGGAGCGTTTCCCAGAAAGCCTCGTCGAACGCATCGGGCGGAAAGCGAAGGGCCGGTGAAAAGAAGGCTTCATCCCAATTATCCTGCGACCGCGCGGATGGACCGCTCCAGCGCAGCGAGGTACGAGCCGGATCCAAGAAGACATTGAGCAGGTTGAGGCAGGCGGAGCGGAAAACCCTCTCCATTAAGGCCGGGAACGCTTCCCCCTCCGATACGCGCACCACGCTTTGGGCGAGGATGGGGCCGGCATCCACCGCCTCCTCGACGAGATGGATGGTGGTCCCGACGAACCGGCAACCGGACTGAAGTGCCCGGCGTACCGTTTCGTCCCCGATCAAACCCGGAAATAGCGGAAGCAGCGAATAGTGACTGTTGATCAGTCTTCCCCGGTAGGCCGAAACCAAGACCGGATCAAGGATCTTATGAATGGTCGTGATCACCCAGTCCGGTTTCAGTCCGTCCAATCGCGCCCGTAAGGCGTCGCGGTCTTCCCGGTGATATGGGACCAAAGCATTAGGAAGCCCCTGGGAAGAAGCGTAACGCAAGGCGCCGCAGTCCCGGTCGGCTAGGACGCCCGACAATTCTGCTCCAGACAACCAACCGCGCTCCATGCAGGCGTGAAGGAACCTCAGGTTCCCGCCGCCACCGGAACACAGGAATACGATCCTAGCGCTCATGCATCCTTCCTCCCCAGACTTTGCCATTATAATAGCCACAGGTCCAATGGGCACTTTTTCGATACGGGGAATAAGCCTTGAACAACGAAGATTGGTCGCAGCACCTTCATCTCGTCAAGGATGGTTTCTGGTCGTCCAACAGCACGGAAGTTCTCTCTTATCCCGAGGACAGCTACCAAGCATGCTTCGAGATCGAAGACAAGTCCTTCTGGTTCGCCCACCGAAACGGGGTTCTCTCCACTATTCTAAAGCGATTCCCGCCGGGTGGCCCTCTCCTCGATATCGGAGCCGGCAACGGATACGTTTCCGCAGGTCTTGCCGCTTCCGGTTTCAAGTCCGTACCCTTGGAACCTCATCCCGTCGGTGCCGAAAACGCCTATCGGCGCGGCTTGCGTCCAGTCCTGAGATCGACCTTGGAGGAGGCGGGCTTCAAACCGGGTTCGATCTCGGCCGCGGGCATGTTCGACGTCCTAGAGCACCTTCCCAACGACGGTGTTTTCCTCGAACACCTCAGGCCGCTCCTAAAACCAGGGGGACGCCTATACTTAACCGTTCCCGCCCATCCTTTTCTCTGGTCCGATGAAGATGTCTATGCGAAGCACTTCCGCCGTTACACGGCGAGCGCCCTGTCACGGACGCTTATTAACGCAGGTTATTCGGTCGAGTATTCAGGCCACTTTTTCGCGCCGCTCATCCCATTCATTTTCCTTTCCCGCGTTGTTCCCCATCACCTCGGGTTCCGTAACAAAAACCATCTTGGAAAGGTTCAGAGGGAGCACCGCATGGCAAGGGGACCCATCCGGTGGGCATGGGACGCCCTCGGGAATATTGAACTGTCCCTGATCAAAAAGAGGCGTCTGCCGTTCGGCGCCAGTTGCATCGCGGTCGGCAAGGCACCGTGATCATCGGGGACCCCGCCGCTGGGGGCCCAGACCCCACGAACCGCGAATGATGGCATAGGGTCTCTGCTTGGTTTCCTGGAATATCTTCGAGAGATAGATGCCGATCATGCCCAAAAACAGGATGGTCAACCCCCCGAGGAACCAGACCGAAACGATCAATGACGGCCAGCCACCGATGGGCACACCCCCGAACAGTCGGAAAGCCAGGATGAAGACAACGTAGAGCAACGCAAGGCCGGTGATCCCCAATCCTGTATAGAATATATAAACGAGTATCTTTTCGCTGAAGGAGGTCAACGCGTTGATGGAAAGTGCGATCTTCCTCGCGAGGTTGTAGGTCGTGATCCCGCGGGATCTCTTGACAACCACGCAGGATTCCTGGGCAAACCCCGCAGCCATGAAAAGCCCGCCGAGGAAAACCTCCCGCTCGTCGAAACGGAGAAGCGCATCAACATAACGCCGGGTCATCAGGCGGGCCGTCGTGAAGTTCCGGGGAACCTTCACATCCGATAAAAGATTGAATATCCCGTAAAACGCCCAACCGCTCAAACGCTCGAACCACCCTCCCTTGCGGCGGTCCTGAACCCCATAAACGACATCGCAACTCTTCCGGCGCAGGATCGCGTCGAATTCCCCCAACCATTCCGGGGCTTCCTCGAGGTCGGAGTCGATAAGGAAGACTCTTTCCCCCGTAGCATGGGAGAGGCCCACCATGATGGTGTGGTGATGACCGAAGTTTCTGGATAAATCCACAATCTTGACGCGGGGATCCTTCTTTCTCAATCGGAGAAGGACTTCCAGTGCATCATCAGGTGATCCGTCGATCACGAAAATGAACTCGCAGGAACCCCGCGCGATGGAAACCGCTTTTGTCAGGCGGGCATGGAGTTCCTCCAGATAGCTTGCCGTCTTGAAAACCGGCGCGACAACGGAGAGTCTCATCTCGGGCTCCTCTCCAGGTACTTCGGGGCGTCGGGACCGGTCATGAACAAGAGGTCCAGGACGCTCACCTTGTGTTCGAAGGGACCGTACAGTTGAGGATATTCAGGATATCCGGAATAGTCCATGTATTCCAGTTCGATGCCGGCCTCGTTAAATAGCTCCGGAACGATATAGTCCTTGGCGGCCGGACCCGAGATATACCGTTGGGCGCCCACGGTCCTGCACAAAGCCACAAGCCGCTCCGTCTTGCCCTCGGCGAGGTCGTAATCCATGGACCATGCGATCCGTGTCGTAATCCCCATCCAACCACAGACGGCCGTCAAGAACATGTGGTTGATCCGGCTCAGGTGCTTTTCGTCCCTGCAATCATGGTACAGACGCATTACCGGTTCACGGTACCTCTCGAAGTGTGGAGCCTTGGCGTACGCGTACTCGATGGCTCGCCAATGCTTGTCGGGCCAGATCGAGTCCGAAACCTGCGCCTCATTGATCCTCTGGTGCATCCTGCCTTTGGTCAAGACGGGGATCGTCAGCCAATGGAGCCCCTCTTTAGTCTTGATCAAATTGCGGTTCCGCCAATCGTTCTTGGTGTACTGGACATCGTCATAAAGGATGAACTCGTCGGCCAGGCGAATCAGATCGATATATCCCTTCCAGGGAATGTAATTGGATTGCAGAATGACCAGGGTTTTGGGTTGCGGCGAAGCCATTCGTCTCGTGCTCCCGCGGTTTGACGGTCACTTGGCCTTGCGGCTGTAGTAAAGCAGAGCCTTCTGGAAAGCGCGGATCACGTCCTGAACGTCCCGATCCGTCATCTTGGGGTATAGGGGCAGGGAAAAGATCCGTTTCCCCAAGTCGGTCGCCCGGGGATATCCCTCTTCCTTGAGCCCGTATTTCTTGCGGTAGTAGGGATGGATATGCAGAGGAAGGTAGTGGATGCCCGTCCCGATCCCTTCCTCTTTCAGCACTTCGAGCATCCGGTCGCGGTCGATCCGAAGGTCCTCGGTCCTCAGGCGGACCAGGTAAAGATGGTGGTTCGTGCGGCGTCCCTTGGCCGTGTAATCCGGCCGCTCGAAACCGGCCATCCCCGAGAAGGCGTCATCGTAGATCTTCGCGATCTGCGCTCGGCGGCGATTGAAGGATTCCAACCGATCCAACTGATGCAGTCCGACGGCGGCCTGAATATCGGTCATGTTGTACTTAAAACCGGGCTCATCAACCCAGGCGTGCGGACTGCCCGAGGTGCTGTATCGCTTCCAGGCGTCCCGACTGAGTCCGTGCAAGGCCAGGCGGCGAAGGCGATCCATCCACTTCCCGTTGTTGGTCGTGATCGTGCCACCCTCGATGGTGGTGGCGTTCTTGATGGGGTAGAAGCTGAAACAGGTGAAATCGCTCAAGGCGCCGATCGGACGCCCCTGGTATTCCGACCCCAAGGCATGGGCGGCGTCCTCGATCACCGGGATTCCCTTTTTTCGGGCCAGCGCGTGAATGGCCTTCAGGTCGCACGGATAACCGGCCAGATGCACCGGTACGATGGCACGGGTCCTGGGAGTAAATGCCTTTTCCGCTTTCCCCACGTCGAGATTCCAGTCCAGGGGGTCCACGTCCACGAAGACCGGTCGGGCTCCCACATGCTCGATGACGTTGGCCGTTGCAGCGAAGGTAAGCGGTGTGGTGATGACCTCGTCTCCGGGGCCAATCCCCAGGACTTTCAGGCAAAGATGCAACGCGGCGGTACACGAATTGACGGCCAGGCAATGCTTCGCGCCGACCATCCCGGCCAGCTTTTCCTCGAATCTCTTCGCCTTCGCGCCTGTCGTGATCCAACCGGATCGCAAGGTCGCGACAACCTCCTCCTCCTCCTCGCGTCCGAGGAGCGGGAGGGCGAAGGGCAGGAAATCGCGCCGAGTGGGTTCCCCACCCTCCACGGCGGGCGCCTTGACGTGGGGCACCATGATTTTCATGTTGTAGTAGCGGGGGTCTTCCGGGTGCCGAAGGGTCCCGTCCTCCAAGGCCCTCCGGATCTCGCGGATCCCGGATCGGGCATCGTGTCGGGTCACGAAGCCAAGGGCCTTCCTGATCTTGTCGAAACCGACGTTGTAATTCCTCTTGTCCGGATCGTCCGGGACGGTCTCCAATTCCACGCCCGGGATCTCCCCTGCAACCAGAT
>CAZGWJ010000120.1:0-6681 GCA_964529445.1 uncultured bacterium | reverse complement strand
GTTTTCATCAGGGCGCCTCGGTTCCATGTTCCAGCATCGATCGAATCGAATATGACGGGCTCATTGTATCTATGCGCCCCCGTTCCACCCCGGGAAAAGCGCTTTCCTCCTTAAAATATTGCAATTTCCATTCCCGAATTACACCTTGAAATACCCGGCTTTCTTGAACGATAAAACGGTATGTTTAACCTTTCCATAGGGATAATGTTCTTGGCGAGGTTGCAAGCGCTGAAAGTGCTTTCAATCGAATAATCTGACTTTTCCTGTCTTTTTTCCAACATGCCAAGTCCCCCCTAAAAGGTCGTGAATCCGCAAAACCGGGGCGAACCTGTTTGTCCCTCGCGCGTCCAATCACTTACAATCGGGTCGAAGTCCCGATCACGCCCGAAGAGGAACCTCCGCTCCATGACCCTCATCAACCCCTACTCCCGCTACAAGCCGATCGCCTCCTCGCGGCGCGGCCGGATGAAGACCCCCTCCGTGCGCATCATCATCCTCGTGATCCTCGTCGCGGCCGGAGCCATCAGCGTCAAGACCTACCTGATGAACAGCTTCAACCTCCTCAAGGGACTCAAGCATTGGAAGCAGGGGGAATTGGAACTCGCCCGCCGCGAATTCAACAAGGTCCTGGACCGGTCCCCCGGCAACGCCACCGCGATGGACGGACTGGGACTCGTCGAGCTCAAGGCCGGCAACCTCGAGAAGACGCGCGAGTACTACGCCCAGGCCTCCAAGATGGACCTCAAGTACAACCGACGTTTCAGCCACGTCAAGACGGGCCAGGCCTTCCTGGACGAGGGCCGCTACCCGGAGGCCGAACTGGAATTGACGCATGCCCTCGAGATCCAGCCGAAGAACGCGGATGCGCACCTCGCCCTCGGCACCGCCTATCGGGCCCTGGGACAGGTGGCCAAGGGCCTGAAGGAGTACGAAACGGCCCTGACCCTGGAGCCCAAGAACCGCCGCGGCCTGGTCCTGCTGGAGCAGGCCCGGGAGGAACGCGACCGGGGATCGATGTACTACATCTTCGACCGCAACGGCCAGCCCCTGGCCCTGGAATGGACCAAGAACGGCGAGAAGGGATATCCCCAGGGGAAGGAGTTCGCGCATCTCATCGGATACGTGGATGAAACGACCGACCCCAAGACCAACCGGGGCTCCACGGGACTCGAGAAGGTCTACCGTTCCTACTTCCCGGGCAACAAGCTGTACCTGACCCTCGACGCCCGCGTCCAGCGCATCGTCAGCAAGGCCATGGGCTGGCACAAGGGTTCCGTCGTGGTCCTCGATCCCCGTACGGGCGAGATCCTCGCCTGCGTGTCCCAGCCGACGTTCACGCCGGAGAACATCCGCAAGGGATGGTGGGATTACGTTTCGAACCCTAACCGCCCCTTGAAGAACCGCGCCTTCGAGTCCCTCTACGAACCGGGCTCCATCATCAAGATCATCACCTCGGCGGCCGCCGTGGAGAAGAACCTCGACTTCGACAGGATCTTCCCCCTCCAATGCCGCGGGAACCTGTTCATCGAGGGCCGGCATTTCATGTGCTGGCAGAGGCACAAGACCATCCGCAGTCTCGACGACGCTTTCGACCGTTCCTGCAACGTGGCCTACGCCCGCCTGGGCGAGGCGCTCGGGACCGAGACGCTCCTCGAATTCAACAATCGGTTCGGGTTCAACACCGCCATCCGGACCCTCCCGATCCCCGTCGTCCAGAGCACCAGCCCCAAACTGGGACTGTCCCGCTACGAACTGGCCGAGACCTCGACCGGCCTGGGCAAGGACTTCCTGATCACGCCCCTCGGCGGGGCGATGATCGCCGCCGTCATCGCCAACGACGGCGTCCTCATGTCCCCCTTCCTGACCCTGAAGCTCACCACCATCAACGGGAAATCCCTCGAGGAGACCAAGCCCACCGTATTGAAGAAGTCCATCAGCCGCCAGACCGCCCGCTACCTGACCACCACCATGCTCAACGACGTGGAGCGGGGCATCGGCGTCAAGGCCCGCGTGCCGGGCCTCAAGACGGCCGGGAAGACCGGGACCTCGGGGAGCCGGAACCCCAACTTCCACGCCTGGTTCATCTGTTTCGCGCCCGTGGAGAACCCGCGTATCGCCATGGCCGTCCTGGCCGAGCACGGGGGGAGCGGGAAGGACATCGCGGCACCCATCGCGCAGAAGATCCTGCTGGGCATCAAGGAAAGCACGGACTGGCTGGAGATCAAGCCCAGTAAATAGACGCCTTCCCACAGGGAAGGCGCAGGTTCCCGGTTCCGTCTTTACCTCCTGCTCCCTGACGGTCGCACGGACGGCCCGGGAACCTGCGCGGACGATACTCGCGCCTCGGCTGGTGGCCTCGGCGCCGTCCGACATCGCGGCACCCATCGCGCAGAAGATCCTGCTGGGAATCAAGGAAAGTACGGACTGGCTGGAGATCAAGCCCAGCAAGTAGGCCCTGGAGTACGGGCATCAAGAGATCGAAAGGTATCGGATGAGCCTCGTTCTATCACTCGTCCTGGGAACGCTCGGGCTCTTCTTCCTCTTGAGGGGGAAAAAGACCATGAACCCCGGCATGATGATCGTCGGGGGGGTCCTGCTGGTCCTGTCCTACGTATTGTTCTGAGAACCGATATCCGTCTTGTCCAAGATAACCGCAAAGTTCACTACCCAACTATCCCCTCACCCAGCATTCATGGCGAAAATCCCGCTCGAATGCTTGCCCATGAAGCAGAGCGAAGCACGCTTCATGACAGGCCTCTCCCGCCAGCACCCCGTTCGGAGGATGCACACACGGGAGAGGGACGAACCGGACAGGAACCACAAGTTCATGTCCGAGGGTTGTTCGCACTGGCCCCTTTAGGGCCAGTGCAAAGGGAGAGGGGGCTTTTCTGACGTTCAGTATCCAAGCCTGTCTAAAACACGATTTTAAGATCGTAACATCCATTCTTTGAAACGTCTTGGACCGTAGTGCACCGATATAACGGGAACCGGTCATTCCGGTCGCCCAGCCCCGCCCTGAAGACCCGGCCGGTTCCCTCGTCAAGGAATGACGAATCGCTTGGGATACCTCGTCAGGTTCTCGCAGCCCTTGGCCGTGACCAGCACCATATCTTCCAGGCGCACGCCGCCGACGCCCGGATCATAGAATCCCGGCTCAATCGTCACCACTTCCCCGGCCGCCATGCGGTGCTTCGAGGAGGCGTTGAGGCGCGGAGCTTCGTGGATCTCGAGACCCACCCCGTGACCCAAGCCGTGGATGAAGCCCCGGGGAGCGCCCCGAACCGTCGAGTTGAAGAACCCGCGCGACTCGAAGGCCTCCACGGCGGCCTGATGCACGTCACAGGCCAAGCGTCCAGCCCTCAGGCGGCCCAGGGCCGCCTCCTGGGCCGCCCTCACGGCCTCGTATTGCCTCACCAGGGCCGGAGTCGGTCGCCCCTTCACGAAAGTGCGGGTGATATCGGCCCAATAACCGTCGGCGTCGCTCCGGGGAAAGACATCCAGGACGATCGCCTGGCCCGATCGAACCGGTCCGTGCCCCTGCGAATGGGGGTCGCAGGCGTCTCGCCCGCAAGCCGTGATGGTATGCCGGGCCGTCAAACCCTGGGCCGCCAGGGTCACCTTCAGGAGGGCCCGCAGGGATTCGCTGGTCACAAGCCGACCCCCGTCCCGAAGGACTCCGTTCCGGACGCGGGATCGCCGCAAGACGTCCTCGACCCTGCGGATCGCGGCCTCGGTGGCACGGAGGGCGCGGCGGATGGCCGCCACCTCGAAGGGCCGCTTGCGGGAACGTTCCGGGAAAAAGGGATCGGGAACGGGATCGACCCGGATACCTTTTTGGGAAAGGTTCCGCGCAAGGATCAGCGGGAAGGAGGCGGGAACCTCGACCCGTCGCACCCCGTGCGACTTCAGGAACAGCGCCGACCCCTCCGCGATCGAAAGGGGTCCCGCGACGCCCGCGCGGCGGCCCCACTCGCTGAAACGGTGGACCCGGTCGACGCGGGACACCCTCAACCCGCGACCGTATTCGAGGTCGGAGAGCAGGAGGTGGTCCCGGCCGCGCACCCGGAACCAAAGCACCGGGTCCGGCGCGGGAAAACGCGTCGCATAGAGGACGTCCGCATCGCCCTCCGGCGATGCGTACATCATCCGGGCGGTCGGGTTCATGCGGTCCAGGGGACGGATCGCTAGAAGAAGTACCGGGCGCCGATGCCGGCGCGCAGTCTCAGGTCGGTGTCCCCGTCGAAGAACCAAAGGTAAGGCGCCAGTTCCACGAAGAGGTCCACGGGAACGTCGTCGAAGATGTAATCCATCCCCACCGGGCCCCGGACGGCCACGCCACCATCGCCCTCGGCCAGGATGGCTCCGCCGATGCCCAGGTAGATAGGCCAGGCGCCGCGGCTGGGCTGGATGATGTCGTAGTGGTGCCAGAGGAAATCCCCCTGGAGGATGAGCGCATCGTCCAGGTTGAGCACCGCCTGGAAAGCCGTGGCCCGGGAAAGCCACACCTTGCCGGTGGCACCCCAATCGCCGGGCCCGCCGATGATGAGGCCCAATCCGAAATTGCCCCCCTTCACGATGGGGGATCCCGCCTTCCCGCGGGCCAGGGTCGGCGAAGCCGCCGCGACCAGCGCCAGGACCAGCAACAACCTTGCGATGTTCCTCATCTCGATGACTCCTTGATCGTTCGGTTCACTGCGAAAGACTGTCCCGAAGGGCCCTCGTCCTGGCCCGCCGGCGCAACTCCTCCCTCAACTCCCGGATCCGGCCCGCCAGGGCTTCCTCCGGCAACTCGACGAAAACGGCATCCTCCGGCAGGGCGGCCGGCGCCGCAAAACGGGAAGTCTCGGTGTCCACGAACAGCACTTCCGGAACGCCCAGTTCCGTCGCCATCTCCCGGGCCAGTTCCCCGTAGGCGGCAGCACGGTCGCGCGCCTTGCGGAAACGGTACACCAGCACACCGACGGGTTTTCCGGCTTCGGCCACGGTGTGGATGAAATGCACGTCGGTCACCATGTCCTCGACGGCCAGCGTGTCCTCCGGGAAATACGTCGTCACATGGTCGATAAGCCACTTGAAGTTCCGCTCCACGAAAAGCCGCTGGGCGTTCTCCAGCATCTCCAGCTGGTCCTCCCAACCCTCCTGGTCCGGATCGAAAGCCCCGGTTCCCTTCCCTTCCGTTGACATGGCCCCTCCACCCCGTTGTCCGACTTGACGGGCGGGATTATAACAGGTCCTCCCCCAGGATGAACTCCTCCAGCACCCGGTACTCGGCCGCCTTCCCGGACAGCACGCTCTCGAAGAGGGCGAGGGATCCGACTTTCATCCGTCCCAGGGATTCGGGTGCCACCTGGTGCAGTTCCCTCACGGCGTCATCCGTGGGCCGGCGGGACCGGACGCGGCCCAGTGTGAGGTGGGGTTGGAATGCCTCTTCCCGGTCCTGGAACCCCGTTTCACGCAAGGCCCGGTCGACGGCCCCGGCCAGCCGGATCAAGTCCTCCGTCCCCCTTCGAACGGGCACGAAGAGAACCCGCGGGCGCTCGATCTTCGGGAAGGCCCCATAGCCGCCCAGTTCCAGGGTGAAGGGCCCGCTCTCCCGGGCGGCCCGGTCGAGGGACTGTTTCAGGCGCTCCAGCGCCTCTTCCCCCACCTCACCGAGGAACCGGACCGTGAGATGGAGGTTCGCGGGCCGCACCCAGCGGACATCGGCTCCCGAACGGGCGCACTTGCCCAGGATCTGCGCGACCCGGTGACGCAGTTCGGGAGGGATCGGAATCCCCGCGAACAGTCTCATTCGATCCCCTCCGGGACGATTCGCACAAGCAATGAAATAGGCCCCGGTTTGGGAGACCCTTCCGATATCCTGCTAATCCGCCAGGGGCAGGCTCAGGCAGTAGCGCCTCAACAGCTCCAAGGCGGCCTGGGCGGTCTTTCGCTGGACGGCATCCCGGTCGCCGGAGAATCTCTGCTCGAAAACCTGCACACCCGACTCGTCCGCAAGAGCCGTGAAAACCAGGCCCACCGGCTTCGACGCCGAACCACCCCCGGGACCCGCGATCCCCGTGGTGGCGAGACCCAGACTCGTCCCGGCATTCACGCGGCAATGGAGGGCCATCACCTTGGCCACCTCGGCGCTCACGGCACCCCTCGACCGCAACAACGTTTCCTCCACCTGGAGAAGGTCGGTCTTGGAGGCGTCGGAGTAGGTCACATAGCCCCGGAGGAAATACACCGAGCTCCCGGGCACGCTCGTGATCCGGCGGGCGATGAGGCCGCCCGTGCAGGACTCGGCCGTGGCCAGGGTCAGGTTCCTCATCTTCAGGAGGCGGCCCACGATGGCTTCCATGCCGTCGTCGTTCAGGCCGTATACGTGGTTCGGAAGACGGGTCATCACGGTCTTCCCCAGGGTTTCCAGGAGCTGGTCGGCCTTGGCCTCATCCTCGCCCCGGGCGGTCAAGCGGATGTCAACCCCCTCCGGATGGGCCGTGACGGCCACCGCGGGGTTCGTTGACCCCTCGAAAACGTCCCGGATGACCTCGTTCAGGTGGGATTCCGGCATGCCGGTCGTGCGATACACCCTCGACTTGACGACCCGGCCGTCCGGGCGGAGGGACTTCAAGTGGGGCCTCACCACCGCTTCGAACATCGGTTTCATCTCGAAGGGAACACCCGGCAGGGCCGCCA
>CAZGWJ010000119.1:0-6693 GCA_964529445.1 uncultured bacterium | reverse complement strand
ACGGGGAGACGGTGGCGGCGGGGGTCTACGTGATCCAGGCCATGATGCCGCACACGACGCGCATCGCGAAAATCCTCGTACTGCACTGACCGGATCCACCACGAAGGCATCCGCCTTTGGCGAGACCTCGCCGCTGAGGCGGGGCGGCGGCGGGCGAAGACACGAAGTTTGATCATCCTGATAACGACCTGATGAGGGCGTCAATCCCGAAGCACAAGCACCGTCCCAAAGGCGCCCACAAGGCGCCTTTTGTATTTGGGTCGCTCATGTTCCGTCAAGAACAAGCGCCAAGGTGCTCGTTCTCCATTGAGAACGAAGGGAAGCACTTTGGTCATGCGCGAGTGAGGAGTTAGAAGTCAGGAGTGAGAAGTTACGGCAAGGTGACCGAAACGACCAAGGCCCCGGGGGATCCGCCGGGGCCTTTTTTTGTATGTGTGGGGTGGGTGAAGAAGGCCGCGCTTTATCCGTGTCCATCCCCTCCATCTGTGGTGAACGCCGTTCTTCGCCCGCCACGAATTGCATGGCGAGGTCTCGCCAAGGGCGGATGTCTTCGTGCCTTCGTGGTGGATCCGTGTCGTATCGACGGCGAATGGATGTTCTTAGAGCCTTGAGGGTGATGGTCGTTTCGTTCTTCGCCCGCCACGAAGTGCATGGCGAGGTCTCGCCAAGGGCGGATGACTTCGTGTCTTCGTGGTGGATCCGTGTCGTATCGACGACGAATGAATGTTCTTCGAGTCTTGGGGATAATGGCCCCTTCGTTCTTCGCGGTGAGAAAGCTGTTTCCCTTTATTAAACGGCGTTTTTAGTCCGTTTTCCGTTGTCCCCGTTGACCCGCTGTCGGGTCGCTTATACCATAACCCTGTCCGGAACACCGGGGCCGAAACCCAGCGCAGTAAGCCCCAGGACCGGCAAGATCCTTCTGGCGTCCTGAGACGCCCCGCAAGGGGCCGCCGTATGGAACGCAAGGGAGTCGTGGCATGGATATCACCCCCGTCGCCCCCGGTTGCCACCATATCCAAGGTCCCCAGGAATCCGCCCTCCTGGGATGCCCTCCTGAAGTCCTCAAGGCCCTCCTGCGCGCCAAGATGAAGGTTCCCCACGTCGTCGTCCTTCCGGACATTCCGCACAAGGACGGCATCTCCCAGATGGCCCTCGAATTCCTCGGCTACTGGTTCCTCTTCGTCGAGCAGGGATTCCAGGGCGGAAAGAAGTTCCGGATCCTGGGCACCAAGTCCATGTGCCGCCGCCTCGTTGACATCCTCCGGGTCACCCTCTTGGGACCGACCCGGGAGGAGATGAAGCATTGGGGCATCGGCAAGGGACGTGCGGACATGCTGGTGAGGATGTCCGACGGCATGGCCATCAAGAAGGGCAACAAGGTCCTCCAGGTCGAGGATTTCTTCGAGTTCGTGCATTTGTCCGATCGGGAGGTCAAGGAGGGGACGCCCCTCTTCGCGGGGACCGACGAGGTGAAGGTCCGCCGACTGGGAGGCAACCGGTTCGAGGTCACCGGTGCGGACCGGAAGCAGGAGATCGACCTGAACTTCGAGGGGGAGCAGTTGCCTCCCCTCGTGGATCTTTCCGGCGAGGTCGAGAAGCCCGAGAAACTACGCGTGAAGATCCTGGGCTGTTATTCCGGCTTCGATCCCGAGGGCCCCACGACCGGCATGGTGATGTGGGTGAACGGCAACGGGTTTTTGGTGGACGTGCCGGCCGGCATCCGTCGGTACCTCAAGCAGGTGGGGGCCGCCAAGGACCAGTTGACGGCTGTCATCCAGACCCACGTGCACGATGACCATTCCTCCCTCTCGGAACTGCTCATCTCCGAGCACGCCCTCACCCTCATCTCGACCCGGGAGATCTACGAGAGCGCCGTGTTGAAGGCCGCCCGCATCCTGGGCGAGTCCGTCGAGATGGTGAAATCGCTCATCAAGTTCGTCGAGGTCGTTCCCGGGAAGACCTACCAGATGTACGGGGCCACCTGGGAGTTCTTCTATACCGTGCATCCCATCCCCACGATGGGGTTCCGCGTGACGGTGCTGGACGAGGAGGGAAAACCCCATGTCGTCCTGCATTCGAGCGATACCTGCCATTTTAAGGCCTTGTCGAACCTCGTGTCGGAAGGTTCCGTCGCGGCGCCCCATGCCGAACGCATGAGGAACCTGGTCCGGGGGGACGAGGCCTTAGCCATGCTCGACGCGGGCGGGGGAATGATCCACGGGGAACCGTCCGATTGGGATCCCTGCATCGAGAGATACCCGAAGACGGAGTTCCTCTTCTACCACGTGAATCCCTCGAAGGTGGACGCCCGGTATCAGGTGGCCCGGCCCGGCTGGGGACGCACCTACCTCCCCCTGCGGCAGTTCCCCCAATCCGTCTACACGAGCACCCTGCGGGCCCTGAAGCTGTTCGAGGTGCGCGACCCCGCCTGGATTAACGTCCTGCTGGCCCAGGGACAGGTGATGGAATTCCCCATCCATCACGAGGTGGTGAAGGCCGGGGAAGGGGGCGACGCCTTCTATTTCGTGCTCAATGGCACGCTGGACGTCATGGGCGGGGGAAAGAACGAGGACGTCCTGACGGCCACCCTCGAGAGCGGGGATTTCTTCGGGGAACGATCCTTCATCAATACGGGGGACTCGAACGCGTCGGTGGTGAGCCGGACCCCGGTCATCCTGTTCAAGCTGAGGGGGGACCTCTTCCTGGAGTTCCTGGAGACCAACAACCTGCGGGAAAGCTTCACGAGTCTTTGGAAACGTCGGCCCCTCATCTCCTCGGTGGCCATTTTCCGGGACCTCGACCCCACCGCCCGGCACGAGATCTCCCTGCGCGCCAAGAACCAGTCCTTCCGGAAGGGTGAACTCATCGTGCGGCAGGGAAGTAAGACCGATGATTTCTACATCATCTCCTCGGGGACGGTCGAGATCTTCCGCAAGAACGAGTCGGGCAAGGTGGTTTTCTCGACCAGCATGAAGGCCGGCAATTTCTTCGGCGAGAACATGGCCATGGGCTACGCCGACAAGCGGAACGCATCGGCCAAGGCCGTCTACGATGTTTCCTGCCTCGTCCTGCCAGGCCGGGAATTGAGGGACCTGGCACAGCGCATGCCCGTCCTTCGCCACCAGTTGCATGTCGAGATGAAGCGACGCGGGGTCGAGACCCGGGTTCTTGAGAAGGCCACGCCCCCTCCCACCGAGGTCACTCCGGTTGGCCAGGACCTGAAATCCTGAAAAAGCCCGCGGGAGGCTGGAAATCCCTTGAATTGAAGGGGCGGGAGAACGCACGAATTGGCCGCTTTCGCTTGAAAACAGTGGTATTTTTGATGTAGAAGTTCATGCGGATTGAAATCTTTATGAGGTCGTTTTGAGAACTTTTCCGATGTCGGTTAATCAGCGAGAACATGAACCGCGAAAATCATCTTTGCGGGCGGGGATAGGTCTTTTTTTCCGAATAGCCCTGATAACGATATTCTTCCTGCCTTTCCTGGCGTTGCTCACCGAGGCGCAGGCCTATTCCTACGGGATCACCCCCTCGGGCGCCAGCCGCAGTGATGCCGGCATCGATGCCAAGTATTCCGACTACAAGACCCGGTACTACGTCGACTGCAGTTCGACCTTGACCCGGGTGGCCAACAACCAGGGATCGAACGGGACCTATTCCGAAGGCCAGGGATACGGCATGATCTTCACGGCCTACCTGGAACCGGATTCCACGGGACCGGCCCTCATGAACAAACTGTGGAATTTCGTCCAGGCCCGGGTCAACAGCAACGGCATGATGCATTGGGATACCTCCTGTTCCGGCGTCAACCAGCAGAACGGGGCTACCGACGGGGACATCGACATAGCACTCGGCCTCCTGCGCGCCGAACAGCGCTGGCCGGGGAACGGTTTCGGGACCGCCGCGCAGAATTACATTTTGAAGATCCTGCAGTGGGAGACCGATTCCTGCGGGCTCAAGCCCGGTGACGCCTGGGGCGGTTGCAACTCGGAGACCAGCCCTTCCTACATGGCCACCGGATATTTCACGTGCTTCGCCACCTTTGGGCAGTCCTACAGCGGGCGCACGTGGACCTCGGTGCGCGACAAGTGTTACAACCCGCAGAACATGTATTGGTACAACAACTACGCCCTCCCGCCCGACTGGGTCAAGGCGAACGACGGCACCTGGAGCCGCCAGAACTACCAGTACGACGCCTGCCGCACGCCCTGGCGCCTGGCCACCGACTACCTCTGGTACGGGAACACCACGTCCCAGAACATGTGCAACAAGATCGTGAACAACTTCAAGTCCACCGATCCGAACCCATCGACGATGGGCGACGGATACAACTATTCCTCTGGTACGAAGTACTCCAACAACCACAACGCCTGTTTCGTGGGGACGGCCGCCACGGCCGCCATGGTGAGCTCGGCGCACCAGTCCTGGCTGAACTCGGCCTATACCGATGTCAAGAACCTGGCCCAGCAGAACTATTACCTGGATTCCTGGCGCCTGATGTCCTTGATGACCCTGACATCCCTTTTGACCTCCCCCTGCGGGCCGCCGGCTCCCACCCCCACACCAGGTTCCCCGACGGCAACCCCCACGCGCACCAACACCCCGAGACCCGTGTCCATCACGCTGTCCAAGAGCATCACCAATCCCACCTCCAACTACACCACGGGGCCTTTGACCTACATCTTCAACACATGCAACGTGGCGGGGGCGCCCACGGCCAACTCGGTGACCCTGCGGGATGTCCTCACCAACTGGGGGGATTGGAGCTACAACGGGCCCTACAGCGATTATGTCGTGACGGTGACGGGGTCTCCGGTCTCGGTGCGCATCCTGTCGCAGATGCCGCCCACGATCGTCCTGAACAACCTGCCGGGCGGCGCCTGCCTCCCGGTCACCATCCTCTTCAACAACTACTCGTTCGATGGGGCCGACCAATGCCAGGTGAGGACCGATTACGGGTCGGTTGTCTGGCCTTCCGGGGGTCCCGTCACCAGCAACAGCATCTCGGTGACCCAGCAATGCGCGGCCACCAACACGCCGACCCCCACGGCGACGAACACGCGCACGAACACCTTCACCTTCACGGGGACTCCGACTTTCACCCGGACCAACACGCAGTCCCCGACAAGCACCAATACCCTCACCCGAAGTCCCACGCCCACGCTGACCGCCACCCCTACTTTCACGAGGACGAATACCGCCACTTTCACGGGTACGGCAACACCGACCCTCACGCGCACGAACACATCCACCTTCACGGGGACGCCCACTTCGACCCGCACGAACACGCTCAGCCCGACGATGACGCCGACCCCCACGCGGAGTCCGACGCCTACGCCGACCATCACCTTGACCTTCACGAGAACGAACACGAGCACCTTCACGGGTACGCCGACTTCGACCCGCACGAACACACTGAGCCCGACGGGGACCCCCACCGCCACCCGGAGCCCGACGCCTACGCTGACCGTCACGGCCACTTTCACGCGGACGAATACCACGACTTTCACGGGGACGCCGACTTCGACGCGGACGAACACGCTCAGCCCGACGGTGACGCTGACCTCCACCCGAAGCCCGACGCCCACGCCGACCATCACCCTGACCTTTACGAGGACGAGCACGGCGACCTTCTCGGCGACGCCGACTTCGACCCGCACGAGCACACCGAGCCCGACGGTGACGCCGACCTCCACCCGGAGCCCGACGCCCACGCTGACCATCACGCTGACCTTTACAAGGACCAGCACCCACACCTTCACGGGGACGGCCACGTCCACTCGGACGAACACTTCCACCCTCACCCCGACACCGACGTGGACGAGAAGCCCGACTTCCACCTATACGGGGACGGCGTCGCCCTCGGCCACCTTCACGAACACATTCTCCCCGACCGTGACGTCCAGCCCCACGCGCACGAATACGGCCTCCTGGACGGTCACGGCGACGCCAACCCGTACTTCCACGGCAACCCCGACCGTGACGAACACCCACACCCGGACCCCCACGCCTACCTTCACGGTAACGGCCACGTCGACGTTCACCCGCACGAACACCTCCACCCTCACTCCGAGCCCCACATGGACTCGAAGCCCGACGCCGACCTTCACGGGGACCTCATCGCCTTCGGCTACCTTCACGAACACCCTCTCCCCGACCTCGACGAGCACCCTCACCCGGACGCCTACGTTCACCTTCACGGTAACGGCCACGTCGACGTTCACCCGCACGAACACCTCCACCCTCACTCCGAGCCCCACCTGGACTCGGAGCCCGACGCCGACTTTCACGGGGACTTCCTCCCCCTCGGCCACCTCCACGAGCACCTTCTCTCCGACGGTGACATCCAGCCCCACGCGCACGAATACGGCCTCCTGGACCGCCACGGCGACGTCGACCCGGACGGGAACTCCGACCTTCACGCTGACCTCGACCGTCACCCGGACCCCCACCGCGACGCACAGCGTGACCGCCACCCATACCCGGACTCCCACCTATACCAGCACGCCCACCTTCTCCTGGACGCCCACCCGGACCTTCACGCCCACTCGGACGCCGACCGCCAGCGATACGCCCACCTCAACGTCCACCTGGACCCTTTCGCCGACGGTGACCTCTTCGCCGACGAACACCAGCACGGGCACGGCATCGCCTTCGGCCACCTTCACCGAGACGCTTTCGCCCACGCGGACA
>CAZGWJ010000118.1:0-7000 GCA_964529445.1 uncultured bacterium | reverse complement strand
GAGAGGAATCGGGAGGCGCTGTCGGCCAGGTACCGGTAGGCCGCCGGATCGCCGGAAACCTTCCCTCCCAAGAACGGCACCATCCCCCCCACGCCCAGTCGGAAGACCATCCGGGTGACCGGCCCACGGGGCCGGAAGAACTCCAGAATGCAGACCCTGCCCCCCGGTTTCAAGACCCGGGCCATCCCTTTCAGGCCCCGGGCGGGGTCGTCCAGATTCCGCAAGCCGAACCCGCAAACGAGGCCGTCATAAGACTTCCCTGGAAAGGGCATCTTCATGGCGTCGGCCACCCTGAAGGTCAGGCCGGGGAGCCCCTCCATCTTCCTGCGGGCCAGGTCGAGCATGGGCCTGGCGAAATCCGCAAGGGTCACCTTGCAATCCGGGAAGCGGGACTTGAGAGCCAGGGTGAAATCGCCGGTCCCGGCGCAGAGGTCCAGGACCCGGGCGGGAACGAAACCGTCATGGGCGAGAAGGGCGACGGAGGCCTCGCGCCAGGCGCGGTCCCGGTCGAGGGAGAGGATACGGTTCGCCCGGTCGTAGGTGGGGGCGATGCGCGAGAACATGTTCTGCACTTCCCCGCTCACACAAAACCCCCTACGAAAAATTCACAGCCAACGCGAAGCCGCGAAGAACGGCGAAGTTTTCCTTGGTTTCAATGACTCACAAATAACAGCCCATTCAATCTGTGCCGTCTCCCATTAACGCTTTTCTTCACGACTTCGCGGCTTCGCGTTGGCTGTGTATTGGGTGTTGTCCTAGTCGGTAAGTCCGTATTTCTTCAGCAGTGGGGTGATCTTATCAACGACGCGCGGTTCCATCTCGAGCTCGTCGGGTTGCTCGCGCCCCCCCTCCTCCTTGAACTTCCGGGTCGCGTCGAGGCCCATCTTGCCGCCCCAGGCGCGTTGCGAAGAGGAGAAGTCGAGGATGTCGAGAGGCCCCTCCACGATCACGGTGTCGCGTTTCGGGTCCAGGTGGCACCCGGCCTTCCAGAGGACCTGGGCCGGATCCTGGACGTCCACGTCGCGGTCCACCACGAGGAGGACCTTGTTGAGCATCATCTGGCCCAGTCCCCAGAGGGCGAACATGACCTTGCGGGCATGACCCGGGAATTTCTTGTCGATGGAGACGATGGCCAGGTTATGGAAGAGACCTTCGACCGGCATGTTCCAGTCCACGATCTCCGGCAGGAGCTTCTGCAGGACGGGCAGGAAGATGCGTTCCGAGGCCTTCCCGATCCATGCGTCCTCCATGGGGGGAGGCCCCACCACGGTGGTGGGATAGACCGGGTCCTCGCGGCGGGTCATGCAGGTCACGTGGAAGACCGGGAACATCTCGGGGAGCGAATAGAACCCACGGTGGTCGCCAAAGGGGCCTTCCATCCTCTGCTCGCCCAACTCCACATAACCTTCCAGGACGAAATCCGCATCGGCGGGAACGGAGAGTTCCACCGTCTTGCACTTCACCAGCTCGACGGGTTTCTTGCGCAGGAACCCGGCAAAGAGCATCTCGTCGATGCCCCTCGGCAGGGGTGCGGTGGCGGCGTAGGTCACGCAAGGATCACCGCCTAGGGTGACGGCCACTTCGAAGCGCTTCCCCGTTCCCTTGGCTCCCTCGTAGTTCTGCGCCCCGTCGTGGTGGGGATGCCAGTGCATGGCCGTGGTCTTCTTGTCGAAGATCTGGAGCCGGTACATCCCGGCGTTCGGGATGCCGGTCTTGGGGTCGATCGTATGGACCACGGGGAGGGTGATGAATCGTCCACCATCGCCGGGCCAGCATTTGAGGACAGGAAGTTGGGAGAGATCCGGTTCCTTCTCGACGACCTCCTGACAGGGGGCCTTCGAGACGGTCTTGGGAGCAAACTGGGACATCTCCATCAGCTTCGGCAGGAACTGGATCTGCTCCTTCAATCCTTTGGGGGGTTTTAGCTCAATGAGTTCACGGACGCGGGTCGCGTGTTCTTCCAGGTCGTCCACCCCGAGGGCGAGGGACATGCGTTTGCGGGAACCGAAGGCGTTGGCAAGGACGGGGTAAGCGCTTCCCTTCGGTTTCTCGAAGAGGAGGGCCTTGCCCCCATCGGGTTGCTTGCTCATCCGGTCCACGAAGGCCGGGATCTCGAGGATGGGATCGAGTTCCTCGGTCACGCGCAGGAGTTCCCCATTTTTTTTGAGGGCCTGGATGAAGTCTTTCAGGGACGAATAGGCCACAGGACGCTCCCGGCAGGGGTCTGGGACGACAGAAGGGGATTTTACGCCATACCGCTGGCCGATTTCACCCTCCAGAGGGGCTATCTTGGAAATCCCTATTCGAGGCCGTCAACTTCGGGTGCTGATTTTTGATGCTTACCCGCGTCCTTCGGATAGAAGACCTTCACCAGGAACAACCCATGCGGCGGCAGGGTCGGGCCCGCCTTTCGGCGGTCCTTGGCGGCGATGATATCGGGGATCTCCTCGGGCTTGATCTTCCCCAACCCCACATAGATGAGGGTTCCGGAGAGGATGCGGACCATCTGGTACAGGAAGGACTTGCCATGGACCTCCAGGTGCACTTCCGGACCCTTCGTGAGCACCTTGATGCCATGGATCGACCGGATCGGGTCGCGTTTGTAGGGGGTCTGGCCCTGGAACGAACGGAAATCATGGGTCCCCTTGAACTTGGCCGCCGCGCGCCTCATGGCGGCAAGGTTCAGGGGCCTGGCCCTCTTCAAGGAATGGTGATAGAGGCGGTCGAAGACGCTTTTCTCGGAGGCGGTCCGGATGACATAGCGGTAGATCTTGGAAGCGGCGTGATAGGTGGAGTGGAACCCGTCGGGCACCCAGTCGGCCTTCACGACACGGATGTCGCCGGGCAAAAGCTGGTTGGTGATGCGGGCGATCTCGCGGGGAGTCAGTCGGGTCTTGATGCGGAAGTTGCAGACCTGACCCAGGGCATGGACCCCGGCGTCAGTGCGTCCGGCGGCCATCAGGTCCACCGCGTGCCCCGAGATCCGGTGGAGGGCCTTCTCCAACTCGCCCTGCACCGTGGGGATGCCCGGCTGTCTCTGCCATCCCGAATACGACGTCCCGTCGTATTCGACGGTCAGCCGCAGGTTCCTCACCGGGTCAGCGGCTGCGGCGCCAACCGGATACGCCCCTCCCGGACGGCCCGGATGACGCTGACGCCTTCGAGGGCCTCCGGCTCCTGGGGATTCAAAGCCAGGGCGGTGCGGAATGCCTGCTCGGCCAGGTCCATGTCCATCAAGTGGAAATAGGCCCTCCCGAGCTTGGAGAGGGCCTGGGCATTGCGGGGTTCGATCTCCAGCACCTTGCGGAACATCTCCACCGCATCCGGCCCCCTCTGGAGCTTCATGTACACCTCGCCCAGCATGAAGTAGATGCGGGCGCTGGTCTGGGGCTGCCGGTATTTCAGTGCTTTCTGGAAACTCCAAATGGCGAATTCATCGCCCACCGTCGGGTTGACGCTCGCGAAATACCCGCCGAAATCGTGCCCGATGCCGTAGGAGTCCTTCATGACGTCGGTGTACTCGTCCCAATAGCCGCGTTCGGGTGCATCCAGGCAGCGAAGGCGGTATCCCCGCCACAGAAGGTTGACGTGCTCGGCGGTGAACGGGAAATTCTGGCCCTTCGAGTTGAAGATACGCCACATGAACCCCTCCGGGATGGAGGGGTTCTTTTCCCGCATCCAGGGGGCCGTGAAGATGTTCGTGAAGTAGAAGGATCGCTCCGCGCCCCGGTAGTTGATCATGTCCTGCACCACGGTCTCGGGCCGCACGTCGCGGCCGACCGGCACCGTCAGGTAGGGATACTGCTGCATGAGAGGGAATAAATACCAGGCATAGGGGATCAACTGCATGGTGAAACAGGCCGTCTCGGGCCGCTTGTTCAGCACGTATTGCATATACCAGAGGGGGAGGATGTCGATGTCGCCGTTGCAGACGATGACGGCGTTGCGGTCCACGGTCCTCAACATGTTCACGCCGTAATCGTAGGCGCTGACGTATCGCTCCTGGTTGGTCCTCTGCCAGTTCAACCGCAGGGGCAGAAGAGCCGACGCCAGGATCAGGGCCGGGACGACCCAGATGCCCCAACCCGGCCGGGGCGAATTCCTCAGGAGGGAATCCAGTACGCCGAAAAGCCCCGCGGCCGCCAGGAGCGCCATGGATAGGAAGATGGGCGTGAAGAAGTTGTCGAGGGTCCATTGATACCCTTCGGCCGGGTTGTTGAAGGCCATGATACTGACGAAGAGGCAGAACCCCATTCCGAAGAAACCCACGGCACTGGTCCAATGCCGGCGCAGGAGCCACCAAAGACCCCAGACGGCCAACAGGAAGACGATCCAGGTAAAGACGTCCCCGTATTGGTTGTAGAACTGCATGAGGAACCGTTTCCAGTTGCGAAGAAGCGTTTCGGCACTGCGTTTGTCGCCGATCCCCGCATATCCCTTCCGGATGACGGTCTCCCAGAGACGGATGTAATTGTCGGGATTCCACCAGTTCACGAGGGGCTTGAGGTTCGCCCGCAGGGTCAGGAAGCTGTAGACCGAGACCCCCACGAAACCGAAGACGACGGAGCGGACCAGATTGGCCGTCCCGAAGGCGGAAAGGACCTTCCGGCTGTTCTCATAGAAGGTGAGGGGTTTGAAGATCGACGCCAGGTACTCGCTCGGCGGAATGCGGCTCTGGCCGGCCATGAAGAGGAACAGGTAAACGGGCGTCAGGACGACCTGGTTGGGCCAATGATGGGCGAGACCCAGGCCGTACAGGTAGCCCATGAGCGGAAGCGATTTCGCCATCCATCCCCTCTCCCTCATGAGGAAGAGCAGATAGATCATGAAAAGGGAAAGGAAGGTGTTGAGGGTGTAGATCCCTCCCTTGCACCCGCCGGCCTGGAACCAATGCTGGTAGGAGAACGCGAAAACCAAAGCCCCAAAAAGGGCGCTGGCTTCCCAAGTCCACGACGGGAGACCCTCGCCCTGCCCTTCCCGCTTGAGGACGCCCTGGGAGGAGGAGAGACTGGCGAAAAGATGGCGAAGAATGAGGTATGCGAGGACAACCGAGAGGGCGCCCATGATCATCGAGGCCATGGTCACCCGGAGCATGGGCTGGCCCAGTTCCCAAAGGCAGTTCAGCCGGCCCCACAGGGCGTGAAGGGGATACCCGGGGGAATGGCCCACGGTCATCCGATAGCAGACCAGGATGGTCTCTCCCGAGTCGTTGATGTTGAAGGAAGCGCAATGCGTGCGCAGGTAGAAGAATAAGACGAAGAGGAATAGGGCGAAGGGCGTGACGAGGGCCATGGTCTCCCTGCTAACGGATAATTCGAAATCGAGCGGTTATTTTATTACAAACCCGGACAAGGCGTAACGCGAAGTTGTCCGCCCTTGTCGAGACCCCGAACGGGGACTGACGGGCGAGAGAAACCCAGGTTTTCCCTCCCCCGCTTGCGGGGGAGGGATCAAGGGAGATGGGTTAAATGAGGCCCTTGTGAACAAGGTACTCGGCCACCAGCATGCCGCCCTTGGCCGCGCCCATCTTGGTATTGTGCGAGACCAGGACGTACTTGAGACCGTTGGCCCAGGCGTTGTCCGCCCGGACGCGACCAACGGAAGTGACCATCCCGTCCTCCTTGTCGCGGTCCAGCCGCGGCTGGGGACGATAGGGGTCGTCCGTCACGTCGAT
Source organism: uncultured bacterium (assembly GCA_964529445.1). GTDB lineage: Bacteria > Oederibacteriota > Muellerivitia > Muellerivitales > Muellerivitaceae > CAZGWJ01. The sequence continues at coordinate 1,326 of CAZGWJ010000118.1, read as the reverse complement.
GAGTCGCGAGGGACACGAGGGTAGCTTCAGGGCCACGAAATCCTTCCCGTATTCGCGCATGACTTTCTTGGCATCATCCGCCGAAGCGGATTTCTTCAGGGAGACAAAAACGCTCTCGAAGTGTGATTCCATCACGGGAACCCTCGTACAGGTGGCTGACACTGGGAAAGGCGCCGGGGTGATGGTCTCGCCCGAGAGGGTCCCCAGGATCTTCTGGGTCTCGGTCTGGACCTTCTCCTCCTCCTTGGCGATGTAGGGGATCACGTTGTCGATGATGTCCAATGCCACGACGCCGGGTGAACGACCTGCTCCGGAACAAGCCTGCATGGAGGTCATCATGACGCGCTCGATGCCGAAGGCGTCGAACAGGGGCTTCAGAGTCATCACGAAGCCGGTGGTCGTGCAGTTGGGGACCGGGGTCACGAAACCCTTCCAGCCGCGCTTCTTCTTCTGGACCTGGATGAGGGGATGCTGGTCCATGTTGACGCCCGGGATGAAGATGGGCACGTCCGGCTCGTAGCGGAACGCGGAGGCCGTGGAAACGACCGGGGTCGTGACGGCGTACTTGGGTTCCAGTTCCTTGGCGGCATCGGATTCGACGGCCGTGAAGACCAGGTCCACCTTCGAAGCATCCATTTGGGCCGCGTCCTCGACCATCATCTTCGCGAACTCGGGAGCGAGGGGTTCCGAGCAGTACCAGCGGAACGCCCCGGAGGGGTCCGTCAAGGCGGCCTGGTAGGTCTTGCCCGCACTGCGCTGGGAAGCGGCCAGCTTCGCCACCTCGAAAACCGGATGGTTGGCGAGGGAAGCCAGGAACTGCTGGCCCGCGACGCCCGTGGCGCCGACGACGGCGACTTTCTTCTTGCCCATGGTCTCACCTTTGTTCGAATTCATCGATTCACATTTTGGGAATCGGCGAATCGGGGATCGGAGCCTTCCGTTCGGGAAACGCTCGCTTGTTCCTTAAAAAACGGATTTTGTTCTTCGCGCCTTCACGTCTTCGTGGTGAAAGGCCGAAATAAGTTGAAAGAGGATATCACAAACCTACCAGCATTCAAGGGACGACAGCCTGGTCCCTGGCCTCCCAGGATTGCTTGCCGGCCTTGGCGATTAGGTAGAAGAAATAGGTACCTGGCGTCAAGGGCTTGCCCCGGTCGTCGGCGACCTCCCACTCCAGTTCCACGGGTGCCGTCCCGACCCGGGCAGGATGTTCCTTGCGTGTGAAGATCTGGCAACACACCAGCCGAAAACTGCTGGTATAAACCTTGAAGGAGACCCGGTCAGCCGGCATGGTGAGCTCCCAGCGGACATGCGCCTTCCCGCGAA
>CAZGWJ010000117.1:0-7106 GCA_964529445.1 uncultured bacterium | reverse complement strand
CGAGAGCACGTTGAAGACCGTGGTCTTCCCCGCCCCGTTGGGCCCGATGAGGCCGGCCACCTCCCCCTCGCGCAGGGCGAGCGAGAAGTCGGAGACGGCCACCAGACCGCCGAAGGCGAGGGTGACGTTTTCGACGTCCAGCACGATGTTTTTAGTCACTGAACCCACAACAAGCCTTTCACCGCCAAGTACGCCAAGGCGCTTCGCGCCACGCAGAGAAAATCATTCTTGTCATTACATCATCCCATCAATTCTTCCTCTGTGGCTCTGCGTCTCCGCGGTCCCCTTTTCCCTTTCTTTTCCAGAGTTGCCAGAGTTCCTTGCGGCCGAAGAGGCCCTGGGGCCTCAACAGCATCATGAGGATCAACAGGAAGGAGTAGATCACCATGCGCAGGTCCACGCCCCCGGTGTAGGCCTGCAGGGGGCGCAGGACCTCCGGCAACACGGTCAAAAGGAGCGCCGCCACGACCGAACCCGAGATGGACCCCATCCCCCCCAGGACGACCATGACCACCACCTCCACCGAACGCATGAACGTGAAGGAGGACGGGTTGATGACCGTCAGGTAATGGGCGAACAGGCCCCCGGCCACCCCGGCCGCCCCGGCGGAAAGCACGAAAGCCCGCACCTTGTATTCGGTGGTGTTCACGCCCAGGGCCCCGGCCGCCGTCTCGTCCTCTCGGACGGAAAGAAGGGCCCTTCCGTGCGTGGAAAGCATGAGCCGGTGGGTGGCCGCGACGCAGAAGGCCAGGAACCCGTAGATCAGGAAGGCCGAGGAGGTCGGGGGGATCCCCGTGAACCCGCGGGCCCCGCCCACGGCATCGACATTGAGGATGACGACCCGGATGATCTCTCCCACTCCCAGCGTGGCGATGGCCAGGTAGTCCCCCCTCAAGCGCAGGGCGGGAAGCCCCACAAGCCAACCCACGAGCCCGCTGGCCAGGGCGCCGACCGCCAGGGCCACCAGGAGCGCGGCCTGCCCGCCCCAGGGATTTCCCTGCCAGGAGGGCAGCAGGTAAACGCTCACGGCGGCCGAAGCGTAGGCGCCCACGGCCATGAACCCGGCGTGGCCGATGGAGAACTGTCCCGAAAGCCCGTTCACCACATTGAGGGAAACGGCCAGGATGGCGTTGATGCCCGCGAACATCAGGATCGCGGTGAAGTAGGCCGGCAGGGCGTACGCCAGCCCCTGCGCCACGGAGGCGGCACCGAGAAGCAGGAGGATCATTTTCCGGTTCGAATTCATACAACCCTCACCACGAAGGCGCGAAGACACGAAGAATGCGTCAGGGGCCTCCTTATTCCGGCCCACCGTGTTCCTTCAGACATGGTGCCTTCCTTGGTGCCTTCGTGTCTTCGTGGTCAAACCTCATACTTTCTCGGGTTCGTATCGTCCGAACAGGCCGGCCGGCCTCAATAAGAGGATGAGGATCAGGATCGCGAAAGCCAGCGCATCCCGGAAGGTGGAGGCCCCCCATCCCACGACGAGCGACTCGGCCACCCCCATGATCAGGGCGCCCGCCACGGCCCCCCGCACCGAGCCGATGCCGCCCAGCACGGCCGCCACGAAGGCCTTGATGCCGGGCATCATCCCCATCATGGGATCCACCCGCGGATAGCAGACGCCCACAAGGATGCCGGCGGCGGCCGCCAGGGCCGACCCCAACATGAAGGTGAATGCGATGACGCGGTCCACCGGGATCCCCACGAGGGACGCCGTCTCGTGCGAGTGGGAGACGGCACGCATGGCGCGCCCCAGTTTCGTGTGCATGATGACCCACTCGAGACCCACCATGAGCCCGAGGGAGACCAGAAGGACCGCGGCCTGCTGGTTCGTGAGCGACAAGGTGGGCGAATCGACCAGGGCCGTCTGAGGCATGATCTCGGGGAACACGCGCGGCGTGGCCCCGAAGATCACCTGCATGAGGTTCTGAAGAAGGAGCGAAATCCCGACCGCCGTGATGAGGAGGTTCAGGCGGGGCGCGTTCCGGAGAGGCCGGTAGGCCAGGCGCTCGATGACGAATCCCATCAGGGCGGCGGCGGCCATGGCGGCGAGCAGGACCACCAGGAAACCCGCCAGGGTGGGATCCGCGTCGATCCCGAGGGCCCGGGCCGTGAAGAGACCCACGAAGGTGCCCACCATGAAGATCTCGCCGTGGGCGAAATTGATGAGGCGGAGGATGCCGTACACCATGGTGTAGCCCAGGGCGATGAGGGCGTAGATGGATCCCAGGGCCAAGCCGTTGACCACGAGCTGGTTGAATTCGCTCAATCGGACCTCCCAGAGGATGGCCCGATTCTAGCAGGATGCCGGGAGGGTGTTAACGCCCCTTCGAGGCCGCCGGGACGGCCCTCTACAACGAAAAAGGCGGACCCCACGCGGGATCCGCCTGGACGCTCGACCTCATTTTTCACTTCAGGGGAGAAGGGGCAAGCACCGTCTACGGGTTGACGGTCGTCAGGTAGGTGGCCCGGTCCGCGGAGGTCTTGAGCACGACCGCGCTCTTCTCGGCATTGCGGTCCGCGTCCATCGAGATCCTCCCCGTCACGCCGGGGAAATCCTTCGTGGAGGCCAGGGCATCCCGGATGTCCGGCCCATCCAGGCTCTTCGCCCGCTTCAGGGCATCCATCAGCAGGAGGGCGGCATCGTAGCCCAGGGTCGCCAGGGCGTCAGGCGTCTTGCCCCAGCGGGCCCGGTATTTGGCCACGAACTCCACGACCTTCGGGTCCTTCGACTCCGGCGTGTAGTGGTTGGAATGATACCCGTTCTCGGCGGCCTTCCCGGCGATCTTGAAGAGCTCGGGCGAATCCCATCCGTCCCCGCCCATGAAGGGCATCCTCATGCCGAGCTCGCGGGCCTGGCGCAGCACGAGGCCGACCTCGGTGTAGTAGCCCGGCAGGTACACGCAATCGGGTTTCTTCTCGCGGATGACGGTCAGCTGCGACTTGAAGTCCACGTCGCCGGAGACGTAGCTCACGTCCGTCACCACCGTGCCGCCCAGTTCCCGGAACCGCTTCGTGAAGACGTCCGACAGGCCGATGGAATAGTCGCTCTTCTGGTCGCGGAACACGGCGGCCGTCTTGGCCTTCAGGTCCCGGATGGCGAAGTCGGCCATGACGCGGCCCTGGAAGGGATCGATGAAGCAGGCGCGGAAGATGTAATCGCCCACCTGGGTGACCTTCGGGTTGGTGGACGCGGGACTGAGCATGGGAACCCTGTTGCGCTGACAGATGGGAGCGCCCTGCAGGGACCGGGTCGAGGCCACCTCACCCAGCACCGCGTGGACCCGGTCCTGCTGGATGAGCTTGGTGACCGCGATGGCGCATTCCTCCAGCTTGCCCTGGTTGTCCATCGTGATGACGGTGACCGGCTTGCCGTTCACGCCGCCCGCCCGATTGGCCTCGTCCACCGCCAACAGGATGCCCTCGTGGGTGGAGATGCCGAAGGTGGCCTCGCTGCCGGTGAGCGATCCGTACTCCCCGATTCGGATGACGGAATCATCGCGTTTCGCCGTCCCGCAGGAAGTCCCCAGGAGGGCGGCCAGCAACAGGACGAGCAAGCGGGAGGTCTTCATGGTGGACTGCCTTTCAGGTCGGAATGGGTTCCGGAACGGCCCAAGGATAATGAAGCGGAGAGGAGGCGTCAACGCCCGCAAACACGGGGAAGGCCCCGTCGGCACTCACGACCCCGGCCTGAAACCCTTTCCAGGCCCGCTCGGCTTCATTTCAGGAGGTAGAGTCTCAGCGAATTCAGGACGACCGTGATGGAGGAAAGGGACATGAGGGCGGCCGCCAGGGCGGGAGGCACCTGGGTCGCGACGGCGAAAGGCAGGGCCACCAGGTTGTAGCCGAAGGCCCAGAACAGGTTCTGCCGGATGATGGAAAGGGTCTTGCGGGAGACCCGAAGGGCTTCGATCACGCGGTTCAAGCCCTCATGGACGAGGACCATATCGCCCGCTTCCCGGGCCACGTCGGTCCCGGTCCCCATGGCAATTCCGAGATCAGCGGCCGCCAGGGCCGCCGCGTCGTTGATGCCATCCCCGACCATGGCCACCCGATGACCCTGGGACTGGAGGGAGCGGATGTAATCCATCTTCTTGGCCGGGTCCATGTTGGCCTGGACGACGTCGGCACCCACCCGCTCGCCCACGCGAAGGGCCGTCACCTCGTTGTCACCCGTCAGGAGGTGGACCTGGAGTCCCATGTCCTTCAGGTTCGAGACGAGTCCACGCGCTTCGGCCCTCAGGGGATCCTCCATCGCGAGGACGGCGGCAACCTTCCCGTCCACCGCCATGATGGAGACCGCCTGACCCGCCTGGCGGTACGCCTCCGTGTTGGCACGGACCTGCTCGTTCGACACGACGCCTTCCTGGGATTCCACGAACGCCTTGGTCCCGATGGCCACCTCATGCCCCTCGACCCGCCCCTTCACGCCGGCACCCGGCACCTCGAGCAGCTCCTGGGCCACGGGAATGACGAAATCGAGGATCAGCGCCTCCTTCAGGATGGCGCGGCCCAGCGGGTGGTTGGTGCCGATCTCCAAGGCCGCCGCGAACCGAAGAACCTTCATCTCGGTGAAATCGCCCAACAGGAGGATGTCGGAGAGCCGCGGCCGCCCTTCCGTCAACGTGCCCGTCTTGTCGAAGACCGCGCAAGTGATCCTCTCGGCCTTCTCAAGCACCTCCTGGCGGCGGATGAGGATGCCTTTGCGGGCCGCCACCCCGGTGCCCGCCATGAAAGCCATGGGCGTGGCCAATCCCAGCGCACAGGGACAGGCAATGACCAGCACGGCCACGGCCCTCGCAAGCGCATCCAAGGGCGAGACCCCTGCCACAAGGACCCCGATCGCGAAGGTAAGCGCCGACAGGGCCAATACTGCGGGAACGAACCAGGCTGACACCCGGTCCGCCATCCTCTGGGTAGGTGCCTTCGTACCCTGGGCCTCCTCCACCAGCCGGATCATCTGGTTCAGGAGCATCTGAACGCCCACGGCCCGGGACCGGATCGTCAGGGCCCCGGATCCGTTGATCGTGCCCCCGAAAACCTTCGAGCCGGCCCGCTTCTCCACATGCGCCGATTCCCCCGTGAGAAGCGACTCATCCACCCGGCTGCGCCCCTCGGTCACCTCCCCGTCCACGGGGACCGTTTCGCCGGGCCGGACATACAGAAGATCGTTCTCCACAACATCCTCGACCGGCACGTCCACCTGCTCGCGGACCTTGATCACATGCGCCATGCGCGGTTTCAGGTCCATGAGGGCCTCGAGGGCCTTTCCCGCCTCTCCCTTGGTCCTGGCCTCGATGGCTCGACCGATCACCACGAAGGTGATGATGAAACTGGAGGCATCGAAACCCAGGGCGGCGTGGGGGACCGCTCCCGTCAGGAACGAGGAGAAGAACGCGGCGCTCGATCCCATGGAGACGAGCGTGTCCATGGTGGCCTCACCCCGCCGGAGGGATTTCCAGGCCATCCGATGGAAAGGCCATCCCACCAGGAAATAGACCGGGGCCGCGAGAAGGAGCGGAACGAAAAAGGGATCGTGGAGCGCCATGGATCCCGGGAACAGGTGGGAGACGGCGAAAGGGAGCGTCAGGATCGAGCCCACCACGGTACGCCAACCGTAACGGACCCGCTCGGCATGGTGGATCTGGGAGGGACGCCTGGCCGGATCCGTCAGGCAGGGTTTCGCCTGGTACCCCGCCTTCTCGATGGCGGCGATCCAATCCGGGATGACCGGAGGGGAACCCGTCGGTTCGATGTAGGCCTTCTGGGAGGCGAAATTGACGTGGGCTTCCTTCACACCCGCCGTCCGGCGAAGGGCCTTTTCGATCCGGCTGGCGCAGGAAGCGCAGGACATTCCTTCGATCGAAAGCACGACGGTGCTGGAACGGGATGAACTCGGGGAATCCGTCACTTCGGCCACCCGCCGGGATGGAATAGAGGCGCCTTCACTATAGCCCCCCGCAACGACCCGGTCGAGGGCCCGCTCCGGTGTCTCGTGGACCCTCTCCATTTATATGCATTCATTGAAACGGTAAACCCGACAGAAAGGACACGACAGCGTTTGTGCGATATCCAATCAGGCAAAGGAACTGATATTGTTGCTGACAAAATCCTTGAGATGGTTCTCCTGGTCCTCGTGGATCGCCAGGAAATGAACCCCGCCTCGCTGCTCATCCGACCAGATGACCTCGCCGAACGCCGTCACCTTCACATCCAGACCGGGGATATCGATGGAAATGCGGTACAGATCGTTACTGCCGATGGCTTGTTCGGAGTACAGACACAACCCTCCCTGGCTGAGATTCACGGCGGTCATGGGCAATTCCCGACGTGTGTCCATGGACAAAGTGGCCGAAGGATCCTCCATGCGACGGATCTTCACCGAGAGGTTGCATTTCACTCGGGGAAAACGTCTGCGGTCGGCGGCGGGTTGGTTCATCGTGTCCAGTCTCCACAGGTTGATATTCGACACGGGGGAGGAGTGGGCGTTGATCGTATCGAGCCTTCAATATATACAACCGCTTCGGGAGCCTCTCAACCGAAAAACGATTTTTGCGCTGTTAAGGTTTAACCTTCCAAGAATACGGCCCTATTAAGCCGCAGAAGCCCGGGATGACCGGATCGTTTCCCGTGCGGTCTCTCTTCCCTATCTCAGGACCATCGTCTTTCGAAGGGTCGTCCGTTCGTCGGATGTGAACACCCAATAGTACAACCCGTTGGCCACGGGTTTTCCCTTCAGATCCCGCAAGTCCCAGGCCACCGTGCTCTTCCCCGTCACCCGCACGATCCCGGCCGCCACGCAACGATAGTTCGTCGTATAGACCTTCCAGGAAACCGTCTTGGGGCAGGCCGACACCAGGTCCACCCTCGCCGGCGGCACTCCCGCGGGATTCGGGTAGGGTGCCGAGACCTCCACGTTCTCGCAACCACCCGGGACCGCCGTCTCTGTCGACGTCCCTGTGAGGATCGGCGTCCAGGTCCCCGTCTCGGTAGGCGTCGGCGTGAAGGTGTATGTCCCCGTGTAGGTCGCGGTGGCCGTGAAGGGCACCGTGCCCGTGTACGTCGGTGTGAACGTCCAGGAGGGCGTGAACGTTCTCGTCTGC
>CAZGWJ010000116.1:0-7151 GCA_964529445.1 uncultured bacterium | reverse complement strand
CAGAAGAGCGCCGCGAAGACCGCGAACCACCGGATCGAGAGGGGTTTATCCTTCCTCATGCACCCATCATAACGCAGGTCAACCTGCTGGACACACCCCTCCGTCAATGGGATACCCGCAACGAAGAATGAGTGGTCCGCGCCGGGCCGCCGTCGAGGTGTCCAGGACAAACCACGACCGCCGCTATCCGACCCGGCGCTTCCCCTTCCTGGCATTCCTTTTCTTCGGGCGCCGAGGACGCGCCGGGCGTTTCCGCGCCTTGCCCGGGAGCGGGTGCCGTTTGCTGCCGCGGGATCGTCGCACGCCCCGGTTCTGCTCCGTTGCGACATCCGCGACCGCCAACCCCGGGGCATCCAGGATCTCCCCGGCCAGTTCCTCCAGATTGAGCCGATCCGAACGTTCCAGCACCTTCAGGACCACGTCCTCCGGGGTGTTGTCCTGCACCCAGGCGTAGAAATCGCGGTACCGCTCCCGGTCCACCTGCCAGATGGAGGGATGCCCGTACGCGAAGGTCATGATGCGATACACCAGGTCCCTCTCGCCCTTGACGGCCAGGATGCGGGCCAGCGACATCATGTAGTCGAGGGCCCGGTGCAGGTGTCGGGCCTTGACCATCATGTAGAAGGCCTTCTTCAGGCATTTCTCGGCCAACTGATACTGTCGGTTGTCGATATGGATCTTGCCCAGTTGGCTCATGGATGCGGCGAATCCGTGATGGTCGTCCGTCCGCTGGAAGACCTCGACGCTTTTCTCCATCCAGCGCGTGGCTTCCGCCAACTCGCCCCTCAATTGGAGGATGATCCCACGATGGAAATGCCTCCACCCCTTCATGGGATCGCTCGAGGTATCCGGATAGGCGGCCTCGGCCTCCTCGTAATATTTCTCGGCGGTATCCGGATCGCTCCTGAAACAAGCGATGTCCCCCAAAAGCCCCAGAACCCATTCGAGACCCTGCTTGTCCCCAACCGCCCGGTACATGCTCAGGCCCTCCTGGACCTGGCGTTGTGCCTCGTCGTAGTCCCCGGAAGCGATGGCCACCTTGCCCAGCAGGGAGAGCGTCCAGGCGAGTCCCCGCCGGTCTCCCAGTTCCCGGTTGATGATCTGCGCTTCCCGATACAACTGGTGGGCGCCGTTGTACTCGCCCATCGTCATGGAGATGTTGCCCAGGTTGACGAAGGACCAGGCGATGCCGCCCCGGTCGCCGAACTCGACATAGCCCGCCAAGCCCTTCTGGTAATGGATCTTGGCGTCCTGGTAGCGATTCTGGCGCATGGACACGTCGCCCAGCAGGATATGGGCCCAGGCCACTCCCCTCGTGTCGTTGAGCTTGGTATACAAAGCCAGGCCCTTCCGGGCGAGGGACTCGCTGGCCTTCATGTCACCGATGAGGGCCGTCACGCGCGAAAGGGTGTTGAGGGCCCAGGCCTCGCCCGGCTTTTCGCGGGATCTCTCGAACAAGGAGAGGGCCACGTTCAGGTGGCCATAGGCGATCTTGTAGTCCCCGCGATCCTCTGCCACGAGGGCCAATCCCAGGGACGCATACCCCTTCTCGGCGTCCATGCGGGCATGAAGTTTCGCGGCATCCAGGGATTGCATGAAGAACCGGGTGGCTTCGTCCTCCATCGCCATCTTCTGGGAGAAGTATCCGGCCGAGAAGAGGACCCGCGAATAGAGCTTCAAGTCCCTCGGCCACACCCCCTTCTGGCTCAACTGTTCGGCGGCCTTCTGATACGCGATCCGTCCCTCCCGGTAGAATCCCCGCACCTCGTAGAAGAGGCGCAAGCCGTCCGAGGCCTTCTCGACCTCGTCGGAGGCCGCGTTCTCCAACGCCCAATTCCACGCCGCCTGCACATCCTCGATGACACCGGCGATCTCATCCAGGGAATGTTTCTGGTTGCGGGCAGTATTGGGCCGGATGCGCGCCTGCATGAAATCCGCGAAATATCGGGCATGCGCTTCTTCAGCCGACCTCCGCTCCCTCGTGTGATCGAACAATTTTCCCTTCGAGTAGTACTGCACGATCTCATGGAACTGGTACCGACCCTCCCGCTCCACGAGAAGGGACTGGTCGGTGAGATACTCCAGGTCGGAGGGCTTGGTATGGGCCACGTGGAGGGCCGCGTCCGGCGTGAAGGCCGTGCGGAACACCGAGAGGGCCATCAACTGGCGCTGGTGCGCGTCGGACAGGAGGCTCCACGAATAATCGAAGACCGCCTTCAGGGAGCGGTGCCGTTCCGGGATGTAGGAAGGGCCCGTGGCAAGGGCCTCCTGGTTGGTCTCGATCTGGCGGTGGATCTCCGACAGGGTGTGATCCTTCACCCGGGCCGCGGCCAACTCGATTCCGAGCGGCATACCGTTGAGCAGGCGGCAGATGCCGTAGACGCGGATCAGGTCGGCGGCCGACGGTTCGAACTTGGGTTCGGCGCGCCGCGCGGCCATCACGAAGAGCTGGATGGCCGCGAATTTCTCGAGCCCGCCCTCCATCAGGTCCCGCGGCACGTCCAGGCCCTTCACCTCGACCACCTTCTCCTCGGGGATGCGCAGGCGCTGACGGGAAGTCACGAGGATCTGCAGTCGAGGGGCCGCCTGGAGCATTTCCTGGACCAACTGCGGCCCTCCCGCGATCTGCTCGAAATTATCCAGCACGATCAGCATCGACTTTTCCCGCAGGTAATCGAGCACCTGTTGCTTGGGATCACCGGAACCGTAGAACACGAGCTTGAGCCCCTCGGCGAGGTTGAAGAGAAGCCGCTCATCGGTGCGGACCGATCCCAAACCCACGCAGAACACGCCGTCGGGGAAGTCGTCGATATGGTCGGCCGCCGCCTGCATGGCCAATCGGCTTTTGCCGAATCCGCCGGGCGCCAGGAGGTTGACGAGACGGTTGTCCGGGTCCTTCAGGACGGCCCCGATCTCCTTCAACTCCCGCGCGCGCCCGAAAAAGGGAGCGTTCTGGGGCTCGAGGTTATGGCGATAGGAGGAGAGGGATCGCGGGAGCTTCAGGTCGCCGAAGGCCATGTCCACGGCCGTCAGGGCGAAGACCTCCTGGGGTTCGCAGAGATCCTTGAGGAGATGGACACCGAGACTCCGCAGGCGCGTGCCGGGAGGGGGTTTCAGGCAGCGAGCGGCTTCTTCCGAGAGGAGGATGTGCCCTCCCCGCGAGGCATCCAGCAGCTTGAACGAGCGCTCGATCTCGATGCCGAAGAACTCCTCGCCGACGTGATAGACCTCGCCGGCATGGACCGCGACCCGGAGGTAGGGCGAGAGGTCGAACGTTCGAGCCCGCTCCGGGGTGGAGGAGGGGGCGATCGCGGGAAGACCTGGGGGAACCGGGGCGAACTGGCGGACCAGCTCGAGGGCGCAACGCAGGGCATCCTCGGTCTCGAGGACCCCGAAGACCCTCGTGTCCTCGTGCCGGATCCCGTCACCCCCGAACTGGAGGAGGATCTTCTCGACGAGGGAATGGTATTCGTAGGCGGCGATGTCGAACCCCTCGGGACGGGGTTCGGTCCGCTTCAGGTCCTCGTCGATATCCGTGAGCAGGAAGGCCAGCATCTTCTCGCCCCCACGCATGCAGTTCCGGAACAGGAGGTTTCTCTGAAAACGTTGACAGCACCTAAAACAAAGCGTTTATTAGGATATCCCAATTCCCTCGATCGGGAAATGTTCAACCGGTAAAAAAACAGGAACCTTCGATCCTTCCTTTCGCGAGTTCCATCCAGGGACCCCGACACCTTTTGAGGTTCGATACCATCGGATTCCGTCTTGTCTTCCCGTTTTTTGACCTCTCCCGCGCCTCTCGGCCGTCCAAACGGATACCGGATGGGGCGGTTTCAAGGGATCACCGGACGCCCCGTCCCGTGAAAACCTCACCGCAAAAAGCCGGATTTTCGTTTGCCCAAGCCGTTCCAGGAACGAGAATGATCACGCCAAGAGGTCTTTTTCCTACGTGTTCGAGAAGGATCGCTCCTGAACCAATCGCCGTCTTTTGGAGGTCCAGCCCATGAATCCCCATAACCGTTGCCCGATGAACCTATCCTCCCCCCGACGCACCCTCTGCCGTTGGTTGGGCATTCTTCTTATGTCCATGATGTTCCACCCGGCTCCAGCCGCCGACCTGAACATCCTCGTCCTGGAGGATCAGGTCCTGGGGTCCATCAGCCCCTGGGTGTACGGCACCAACGTATGCGACACGGAAGGCACTGGAGCCACGATCAAGCGGCTCGGCGGCAACCGCCTCACGGGTTACAACTGGGAAACCAACGCCTCCAACGCCGGGAATGACTGGAAGCACTTCTCCGACAACTGGCTTTGCACGGGCGGCCTGCGTTTTTCCGCCTGTGAGAAGCCGGGTTCCCTCGTCACCCAGTTCGTCGACCGGAACAAGGCGGAGGGGTTGGAATCCATCGTGACCCTCCAATTGGCCGGATTCGTCTCGGCCGACCAGGACGGCGAGGTGAAGGAATCGGAAACCGCCCCCTCGAAGCGCTGGAAGCAGGTGCTCTTCCGCAAGAAGGGAGCCAAGTCCGAGGTTCCCAACGCCAAGGACAACGCCGTCCACATGGACGAATTCGTTTTCTTCCTGGGGAAGCGCTTCGGGGCCGCCGACAAGGGCGGCGTGCGCTTCTACTGCCTCGACAACGAGCCGGCGATCTGGCCCTCCACCCACCCGCGCATCCACCCGAAGAAGACCGGCTACTACGAACTGGTGAACAAGACCGAGGCCTGTGCGGCCAACGTGCTTCTGACCGATCCCGGCGCCATTCTCTTCGGGCCCGTACTCTACGGATGGCAGGCCTTCCGGACCCTCCAGGAGGCCCCGGAATTCAAGGAGATCAATGCCCAATTCGGATCCTTCGTGGGTTTCTATCTCGACCAGATGCGATCGCTGGAGAGACGCCACAAGAAGCGCCTACTCCATGTTCTTGACCTGCACTGGTATCCAGAGGCCCGGGGTGGCGGTAAGCGCATCACCGAGGGCGACACCTCGGAGGAATCCATCGAGGCCCGTATACAGGCCCCCCGCTCCCTTTGGGACCCGAACTACGTGGAGGAATCCTGGATCACCCAGCATTCCACGGGCGGCAAGCCGATCCGCCTTATCCCGTGGATCAAGGAGAACATCGACAAGTACTACCCCGGCACGAAGATGGGCTTCACCGAGTACGACTACGGAGCCGGGGATCACGTCTCGGGAGGCCTGGCCCAGGCCGACGTCCTGGGTCTTTTCGGCCGCGAAGGCGTCTTCGCGGCCAACTACTGGGGCGACATGAAGCCCTACAACAAGGCCGCATTCCGCATCTTCCGCGACTACGACGGGAAGGGGTCCTCCTTCGGGGACCAGGCCCTTTCGGCCGCCGCGGACGACGTGGAGCGGTTGAGCGTCTACGCCGCAAAGGACGGCAAGAACCCGGATAAACTTCGAATCCTGGTGATTCACAAGGGATTGAAGGAGAAGGGCAAGGTCCTCCTCGTTGTCAAGAACGGCGGCCCCTACACGATATATTCGACTTACGGTTTCGACGCGGGCTCCCCGGAGATCAAAGCCCTGAAGGGCGGTGAAGTGAAGGACGGAACCCTCTCCGCCACCCTGGAACCCCTGTCCGCCAACCTTTTCGTGCTGGAATAACCAGGTCTTCCCCGCCCGGAAACCCGAAGAATATGGGTGGCCGGGCGGGCCATCCCTGAGCACCCGTGCTATACTCCCCCGGTCGAACCAACCGTCCTCGAACGTGCCTCCCTGGCGTCCGCAGACCTGTCATCCGTAATTAGGAACCTTTTGAAAGATCCTGTCATCATCCAGGGCGGCATGGGAGCCGGCGTCTCCCATTGGCGCCTAGCCCGGACCGTCTCCCGTTTGGGCCAGTTGGGTGTCGTCTCCGGAACGGCTCTGGACGTCATCCTGGCCAGACGACTTCAGGACGGCGACCCGGGCGGCGTCATGCGCCGGGCCCTCGCCCGTTTTCCCTCCTCCGTGATCGCTAAGGATATCGTTGACCGTTACTTCCGCCCAGAAGGCCGGGCACCCGGCGAACCCTATCGCAACATCCCGATGTTTACGCTGGACCCCTCCCCGGACCTGCTTGCCCTGAACGTTGCCGCCAATTTCGTCGAGGTCAACCTGGCCAAAGAGGGCCACCCGGGCCTTGTCGGCATCAACTACCTCGAGAAGATCCAGATGCACACCCTGTCCGCCCTCTACGGGGCCATGCTGGCGGGTGTCGATTACGTCCTGATGGGTGCCGGCATTCCCCGGGCCATCCCGGGGATCATCGACCGACTGACGCAGCACCTGGAGGTCCGCCAGACCGCCCACGTGGAAGCAGCCGATAACGGGGAGGGTTTCGAGGTCGTTTTCGACCCCCGCCGTGTCTTCCCCGGGACGCTCCCGGAACTCAAACGGCCGAAATTCCTGGCCATCGTGGCCTCGAACACCCTGGCAACGACCCTCGTCCGGAAATCCAACGGTCGCGTGGACGGGTTCGTCATCGAGGGGCCGACGGCCGGCGGGCACAATGCACCGCCACGGACCAAGGGGATCGTCAACGAGCGGGGAGAGCCGCTTTACGGCGAACGGGATGAAGTGGACCTGGAGAAGATCAAGGAACTGGGCCTACCTTTCTGGTTGGCCGGTTCCTACGGGGACGCTCCCAAGGTGAAGGAAGCCCTGGAAAGCGGAGCCGCCGGCGTCCAGGTGGGAACGGCTTTCGCCTACGCGCGCGAATCCGGTCTTGCCCCCTGGATTCGGGAGCGAGTGATCCGGAAAGCCCTCGATGGGACGGTGGACGTCTTCACGGACCCGCTGGCCTCCCCGACGGGTTTCCCGTTCAAGGTGGTCTCTCTGGAAGGGACCAATTCGGAAAAGGACATTTACGAGGCCCGTCCGAGGGTCTGCAACCTCGGATACCTGCGCATTCCCTACAAGACCTCCGACGGGTCTCTGGGCTACCGCTGTTCGGCGGACGCCGTGGAACGGTATGTGCGAAGCGAGGGGCGAACCGAGGACACGGTGGGGCGCAAGTGCTTGTGCAACGGCCTGATGGCGAATATCGACCTTCCCCAATGCCGGCCAGGGGGCGCCGACGCCGAGAAACCCGTCGTGACCTCGGGCGACGAGGTGAGAACCATCGGTCGTTTCCTGAGCGTCGGCA
>CAZGWJ010000115.1:0-7189 GCA_964529445.1 uncultured bacterium | reverse complement strand
TACGCCTACTGACACGCCTACCGATACGCCGACCGTTACATCGACCGCCACATTGACCGAAACAGAGACTCCGACAACAACCGCCACCGATACCCATACGTCAACGGCGACTTGGACGGTTACCGAGACGCCGACCTGGACCGTGACGGATACGGTGACCCAGACACCGACGTCCACTTCGACCGGAGTTCCATCCACGACGCCCACTTCCGCAGCGCCGTACAGCCAGGTGGTGCGAATCTATGACTCGCGCGGCGAGCTGGTTCGTGAATTGATCATCTATCTTTCGGAATTGCCGTCCGCGGGAATGATCCTTTCCGTCTCCGATTACAAGCCGGACGGCTCTGGGAGCGGGGGAGAGGTCCTGATCGCCCTTGGCGAGTCGTCCATGACATCCTGGGATGTCCGGGGCGGGGACGGTCGGATCCTGCCGAGCGGCGTTTACCATGTTGTCGTTCGCTACCGTTCACCGGAGGGGGAAGACGTTACCCTCTCGCAGAACATCACCGTTGTCGGGAAGGACCCGTCGGTTGCGCTCGCCTTCTCGTGCTCCCCGAACCCGGCCCGGATTCCGGGCGAAATGCAATTCATCGTTTCCGTGTCTGGTCAGGCCCCCCCATCACCCGCTAGAATAAGGATCTATTCAATCAGCTCCGAGTTGGTGCGCGTTCTGGCCGTGGAGAATGGAAAGGCGAATTGGGACCTGATGACGCCGAGCGGAAGGCCCGTCGCTTCCGGCGTCTACATCGCGCTCCTGGAGGCTGCGAACTCGAATGGAGAGACCCTCAAGGGCATGCTCAAGACCATGGTGATCCGATGAAAAACTGCATGAGCGGATCCATCGGAGAGGTTTTCCGGGCCGGATGCGTGGCTTTCACCCTGCTGACGGCTTTCTCCTTTGCGGGCCCGGTGGATGCTTCCTTCGCGAGGGGTGGTGGATTGGGACTGGGTGCTCGTGCCATGGGAATGGGAGGAGCATTCGTTCCGGTGGCCGACGACCCGGATGCATCCTATTGGAATCCCGCCGGAATAGTGCGTCTCCCTGACGTCGAGATGTCCGGGATGTACGGCTCCCTCTACAACGACAAGACGCGCAACACCTGCATCCTGGTGCATGTGCCCACGCAGGAGGACATCCATCTTTCCATCGGGATCTCGAACCATTTCTACCCGGAAATTGACGGGCCCCGCGAGGATGACTACATGGTGGGGGCGGCCATCCCCCTTAGCAAGGATCGCCTGTTCTCCATGGGCGTGAATGTCCACTACCTCTACGCCAATCTGCGAGTACCCGGCGGGGTCGCCAAAGGAATGGGCGTCGATCTGGGCCTGCTTTACAGGAAGCCGCTATCGAATAGCCGAGAGATGCGGGTCGGTCTCGCGATCACCGACCTGTCGACCACTGTTCGTTTCAAGAACGGCACGGAACAGGTCGTTCCACGCATCATCGAACCCGGCATTTCCTACTCCTTCAGCCCGGATACTCAGGTGGCGCTCACCATCCCTTTCGCCCAGGAAACCGTCGTGGGCGATGAGAACCAGTTCCGCTTTCGTGGAGGACTGGAGCATTGGCTCTTTGATCACCATCTGGGCTTTCGCACGGGATACATCGGGTACTCCACCCTTCCCGGAATGATCACGGCGGGCATTTCGTTCCAGGGGACGCATTGGGATGTGGATTACGCTTTCATGGATCATCCCAAGGACTTGGGTAGCAGTCATCGCATCGCTCTGGGTTGGAAATTCGGGCGGGAGGCAGAATACGGCGATGCGAAGGTGCGCCCCTATCGGCTTCAAGCGCTCGTCGGGGATGGAAGGATTCATCTGACCTGGAAACCGCCTGAAAAGGTCACGCCTGAGGGTTATTGGGTCTATTATCGGCAACGGGGCGCCGGTGAATACCAACGGGCCCGCCAGGAATTGTTGACCTCGGAGGAATGCCTCCTTCGCGGCGCCCGGAACGGCGCCCAGTACCAGATTTGCGTATCGGTCGTGGTGGACGGAAAGGAAAGCGCGCGTTCTCGCGAGTTGACCGTGACTCCACGTCCCATGACGGAGGAAGCAAAGCATTATTACGATATGGGCGTCCAGCAGTTCGTGGAAAAGAGACTTCCGGCGGCTCTCTATGCCGCCCGAACCGCCGAGACCATCGATCCGAACAACCACGAGATCAAAGACCTCCTGCGCAAGTTGCATGATGCCTTCAAGCGCGGATTCGCGGGGGATGAGGAGTCGCCTCGATGATGGGAAAGCTCTGGTGCATAGTCCTTCTCCTGGCTCTTGCTGGCGTTACAACCCGGGCCGCGGGGTCCGAGGAATCGGAGCGCCTTTACCGACAAAGCCTGGATTCCTACCTCTTGGGGCAATATGACCAGGCCATCGTTTTGGCGGCCCAGTCCTTGCAATTGGATCCCGCCGAAAGCAAAGCCCAGGATCTTTTGACTGTCCTTGTGGCGGAAAAGGAGAGGGTCCGCAAATCAGAGGTTTGGATTTCCGTGCCTGCTTCGGATGTCCCTCCCTCGCCCGCGCCATCCCCCGAGACGATCGCTTACGACGATTCAAAGGTTTGGGAAGAACTGAGTGCGTTGAGAGAGGATGTCCGGCGGCTTCGGGAATCCAAACGACAGGAGAGCGCCCAGCATCTCATGACCCTCTTCGAACAGAGAGTGCAGGTCATCGCAGGGCTCCTGGACAAGTCATCCACTGCGAAGGTCGCCGAGGTCCGACAGGAGCAGGAGCGGATGAGCAAGCGCATGGGCCGGATGACGGCCGGTGGCGTGGTGCTGGCGGGCGTCTTGGGTGTTCTTTCGCTGGTGAGTATGGTCTTGTCGATCATTGCTTTCCGTCGTCATGGGCAGGGAAGGGCCCATCGGTGAAACCCGGATTGCGACGCTTGGCGCGAGGAAAACCGACGGTTTGACAAGGGGGACAACCCCCGGTATCATTCAACAAAGAGAAGCTGTTGAAGAGGTTGTCGTGGTTGACGATCCGGAATGCGATGCCGAAGTCCTGATCCGCTGGAACCAGGAAGTTCTCGAGGAGATCTTCCGCCACAAGTGGATCGAAAGCGAAAAGGCCGGTCGCGACATCGGCATGAACGATGCAGCCTTCGACTGGATGAACAAGCATTACAGGGACTGGTGCCTTTCGAGGGATTATCTCAAGATCTTCGTGGAGCATGGACTGATCAAGGATAACTGACGGATGTTCAGGATCCCATAACCTCTCCGGCGATTTTCGATACGCCGGATGGGTTTTTTTTATTTCAAGACCGATTGGAGGGGGATGTGCCATCCCAGGAGACGAGGGAGATCCGGTTCGAGCGTTCCTTCACCCGCTTTGCCGAGGGAGCCGTGCTGGCCTCCATGGGTGATACGAGGGTCCTGTGCACCGCCACGGTTCTCGAGGAGGTGCCGCGATTCCTCAAGGGGACCGGGAAGGGGTGGATCACGGCCGAATACGCGATGCTGCCCCGAAGCACGAAGGAACGGACTCCGCGGGAGTCCGTCAAGGGTCGGCAGGCGGGACGGAGCATGGAGATCCAGCGCCTCATCGGTCGTTCATTGCGTTCCGTTCTCTTGCCCGAGATCCTGGGCGAGCGGCAGATCCTGCTGGATTGCGACGTCCTGCAGGCGGACGGGGGAACGAGGACCTGCGCCATCAACGGTGCTTACGTCGCCGTGGTGGATGCGGTGAAGACATTGACGGAGAAGGGGATCGTGAAGACGTATCCCTTGAAGGAGGCGGTGGCTGCCGTGAGCGTGGGCATCGTGGGTGGGAAGCCGCTCCTCGACCTCTGCTACGAGGAGGATTCGAGCGCTGAAGTGGATTTCAACGTGGTCATGACCGAATCGGGTCGGTTCGTTGAGATCCAGGGAACGGCTGAGCACGAGCCCTTCGACGACGCCATGCTGGCTAGCATGCTGGAACTGGCCCGGAAAGGTGTGGGGCAGGTTCTGGAGGCCCAGAAAAAGTCCCTGAAGGCATGAGGCGTCTTGTTCTGGCGACCCGGAATGCCGGAAAGGTTCGGGAACTGCAGGAAGCCCTGACGGAACTGGGCATCGAACTGGTCCCTGTTTCCATGTTCCCCGATGCACCCGAGGTGGAGGAGGATGGCGCCACCCTCGAGGAGAACGCCATGAAGAAAGCGAGGGTCCTGGCGGCCCACACGGGCTTGCCCTCCGTGGCCGACGACTCGGGACTCTTCGTAAAGGCTTTGGGGGGTCGTCCTGGGGTTCACAGTGCTCGTTATGCCGGGCCCGAAGGCGATGCCCGGGCGAATGTGGCGAGGCTGCTCGCCGAGATGTCGGCGATTCCCGACGGTTCACGGTCGGCTTATTTCCGGACGGTGATCGCGGTCGTTGGCGTCCCCGGTGGGGAAGCGCTCTTGAGCGGCGAGATCCACGGAATGGTGACCCGTGAACCCATGGGGACGGAGGGGTTCGGTTATGATCCGGTGTTCATCCCGCAGGGTGAGCGGCGCACGTTCGCCGAAATGCCGCTTTCGGAAAAGAATGCGATCAGTCACAGGGGCAAGGCGGTCGAGGAGTTGAGGAAGTGGCTTTCGCAAAAGGGCTAACGACGATCGAGCCACCGATACAGCTGGTAGGGTATAGCGGCGTTGTACGATACCGAAGAGCGTGGCATCGTGAAAGAGCACCATTCGATTTCCTTCCCCTCGCCCCTTGCGGGAGAGGGCAGGGTGAGGGGTGCTTTGAGCCGGGGCTTAGCGCAGCGGTAACAGTAGGTTAAAGCCCTTCGGGCTTTGTTCGAGGCGCGGATCGTTTCGATCCGCTCAGGACGGGCCGTTGTACGATGCCAGAAAGCTTGGCATCGTGAGAGCGCACCGTTCGATTTCCTTCCCCTCGCCCCTTGCGGGAGAGGGCAGGGTGAGGGGTGCTTTGAGCCGGGGCTTAGCGCAGCGGTAACAGTAGGTTAAAGCCCTTCGGGCTTTGTTCGAGGCGCGGATCGTTTCGATCCGCTCAGGACGGGCCGTTGTACGATGCCAGAAAGCTTGGCATCGTGAGAGCGCACCGTCACAGCTTTTGGCCGGGGCTTAGCGCAGCGGTAGCGCACCTGGTTTGGGACCAGGGGGTCGTGAGTTCAAATCTCACAGCCCCGACCAAAAGCGTGACGAGACCAGGGGGTCGTCCCCCGTACGGGGGACAGCCCCGACCAAACCATTCCTCTTTTCCCTCTCCCCTTGCGGGAGAGGGAAGGGTGAGGGGTGCTGTTGTGTGTTGTTGAAGTGGTAAGCGCGCCTGTAGCTCAGTTGGATAGAGCAACTGCCTTCTAAGCAGTGGGTCCCCGGTTCGACTCCGGGCAGGCGCGCCACTTTTATCGCTAAATCCGACCTTTTGGCTGGGGCGGCTTTCCGCGGGTATTGGATATAGGTTAGGTGTATCTTTATATTTGAGTACAGGTATCAAGGCCAACTCTGCATTGCGGGAAATGCTTTGAAAAGTAATATTTTTAATCGAGCCATTTCTGCGATCGTTTTCATATTGTTCTGGCTGTCGGCGGCATCTTGGGGCCCCCTCGGGGCCGTATGCACTCCCGCCTCTGCCACCCTCTACGCCTCGGCGGACGATATGTTGAACATTTGGATCAACGGAAACCTGGTGACCTCGACCCCGGTTTCCTTCTGTACCGTCAACGTATGCACGCCCTCATCCATCAATGTCCCGACCTCCTATTTCAATCCAACGACCAATACGATCGCCGCCCAGAACATCAACCTTTCGAACAGCATCATCATCGCCGCCTGGGTGATCGATGTCGCCTGCGCCGAGGGTACCCATGCGTACTTCACCAACAACGATTCGGGTTATTTGATGTACAACGACGTCAACAATTCGAACCCTCCGGCGGCATCGGGCGGGTACTCGTGGACGTCTCCCAATTATCCGGCGGCCGCCATATCCACTTATTTCACGGGGACTCCGGTCCAGAACATCCCTTTGTCGAGCGTGGCGGATCCCATGCTCGCGACGCTTTACAATCCGGCGACCGGCCAATTCCAGAGGTACACCTCTCTCTCCTCCTCGGCAACCTCAACCAATGCCAACCAGGTCATCTACTACCGGGGAACCTTCAACCTGAACCCGGTGCCCTACATTCCTCCCAATTTCACGGTACAGAAAATCGCTGGCTTTTCAGCATTCCCCCAGTCCTACAGCACATCTTCGATGCCCTACACACTTCGCGTCTGCAATAGCGGTGCTCCCGTCAATGTGCCGGTCACGGTCTGGGATCGGATGCTGGGTTCGGCCAACGCCCAGTACAGCGGGGGTTACTTCCAGTATGACGGGACGACCAACCTGTTCACGGTGGCGGCCAACCCGACGAACTACGGGTTCTTCATCTTTCCCGTCGGGTTCGGGGGATACGGTACTTGCGTGACCATCCTGTCCCCGTTCGCCTATTTGGATACGATCACCGGAGGACCCTGTAGTTTCGTGAACAACGCAGGTGTCAGTTATGGCGGCACCAATCACGCGTCGGCGAGTCTTGCCGTTTCCGTGGCGGGTTGTGTCCCCAGCACTCCCACCTTCACTTTCACGCGAACCCCGACCCCGACCTTCACCCGAACGAACACCCCCACCAACACCTTCACGCGCACGCTCACCTTCACCCCCACGCAGTCCCCGACCCGCACCCCCACACCCACCAATACCAACACGAACACCCACACTCCGACGCGAAGCCCTACCCCGACCTTCACGGTGTCCCCCACGAACACGCGGACCAACACGCCCACGAACACCAACACGGCCACGAACACGCGCACGAACACCCCCACGGTGACGCCGACACCGACCCCGACGCGCACGAACACGCCCACGAACACCAACACGAACACGCCCACCCCGACCCGCACGCCCACCCCCACGAACACCAATTCCCCTACGCCGACCTTGACCAACACCCCGACCGTGACGAATACCTTCACGAACACGCGAACCAACACGCCGACCTTTACGAACACCCCCACGGTGACCCCGACGCAGACCCCCACACGTACCAACACCCCGACCTACACCAACACCTCCTCGCCCACGCCGACCCGCACGCCGACGCACACGAACACCAACTCCCCCACGCCGACCAACACCAGTACCTTCACCCCAACGGCTTCGGCTACGCCGACGCGCACCCCGACCCCTTCTCCCACCCGCACCCCAACCCC
>CAZGWJ010000114.1:0-7294 GCA_964529445.1 uncultured bacterium | reverse complement strand
CACCGGGCAGGGTTTCAGGCACTTGTGGCAGATGGTGCAATGGTCGGCCACCTCCTCGAGGTGGCGCAGGGACTTGAACTCCGTGGAGTGGAAGCGCTGGGCCTCGTAGAGCAGGGCCTCGATCAGGGAACCGACGGCCAGGTTCTTGTTACGGGGGTGGAAGTACAGGTTCCGGGCGGGATAGAACACGCAGCAGTCCGGCTTGCAGCGCCCGCAACGGACGCACTTCGAGATCATGTCCGCCAACTGCTCCAGGGATCCGTGCTGGAGGATGCGGGCCTCGAGCTCCAGGAGGTTGAAGGAGGGGGTGAAGACGAGGTCCAGGGCCGCGAGGTCCGACAGCTTGCCGGGGTTCATGAGGCCCCCGGGATCCGCCACGCGCCGGTATTTCTCCAGGGCCTGGCGCTTGTCCTCCTCCAGGTGGCGGAGCTTCGTGATGCCGATGCCGTGCTCGCCCGAGACCGCGCCGCCCAGGGACTTCACCTTGTCCATGATGCGGTCGGCGGTGTCGGCGGCCCGGCGCATCATCTCCCGGTCGTTGGAGAACACCGGGATGTTGACGTGCACGTTCCCGTCGCCCGCGTGCATGTGGGTGGCGATGATGATGAGCCGCGAGCGGGTCTCGCGGTACAGCTCGCCGATGTCCCGTCCCACCTCGGCGTACCCCGCGAAGAGCTCCAGCAGGCCCTCCTTGAGTTCCCGCGCGTGGGACTCGTCCTTGAGGGGCTTCTTGGCGGCCCGGGAGAGGGCTTTGCGGGCCTTCTCGCATTGCGCCCGCGCGGCGGGCAGTTTGGGGACGATCCAGGCGGCGTCCTCCCCGAAGGAGGCCTTCGAGAGGAACTCCTGGACGGCGGCCACGAACTGGAGCTGGTTGTGGCGTTCCTCCTCCACGTTGACCGAATCCACGTGGCGGGCGAACTCGGCCAGCGCCGGGATGGGCAGGACGGTGTCCTCGTTGAGCTTGAAGGCGTTGGTCCTTTTCGCGATGGCGCCCAGTTTCTTGCGATCCTTCCAGAACTCCACGGCTTCCCGGGCGTCCCTGGCGTGGAAGAGGTGCGTGTTCGGGTAGGGCTTGAGGAGCGACTCGAGGCGCTTCCGTCCCCGGGCGAGTTGGGCCGAGTTGTGGGCCACCATGTCGATGAGCAGGACGGCCTGGGGAGGCGAAGGCCGGGCCGCCTTGCGCTTGTAGTCGATGGCGCGCACGTACTCCTCGTCGAAATGCTCGAGGGCCATCAAGGCCTCCTCGCCGCGGTCCACGAACTCGCGGGAAAGGTCCCAGATGACGCGGCTGGCCTCGTCCATGCCCTCCCCGTAGAACTCGAGGCAGGCGGTGGCCTTCAGGGGATAGGAGGGGTGCAGGACGAAACGCGCCGAGGTGATGACGCCGTCCGTGCCCTCCTTCTGGAGGCCGGGCAGCCCTCCCAGGGCCTTGTTGGTGATGTCCTTCCAGAGGCCGGGTTTCCGGATCTCGGACCCCTTCAGTTCGACCGCGCGGAGGGTCTCGCCCGTCTTGGCGTCCTTCACGAGGAAGGTCACGGTGTCGTCGGGCCGGATCTTGCGCATCGGGTGGTCCGCCCGCTCCACGAGGATCTCCCCGCCCTTCGGGGTGGCCATGCGCCAGGACAGGACGTTGTCGATGGCCGTGCCCCAGAGGACGGCGGTCTTGCCCCCCGCGTTCTCGGCCAGGTTGCCCCCGAGGGTACAGGCCCAGGAGCTCGTGGGGTCGGTGGCGAAGACGAGCCCGCGGTTTTCCGCGTACCGGATGGCGTCCTCGGTGACCACGCCGGCCTCGGCCTCGAGGACCTGCACGCGGCGGCGGCCGCCTTTCCCGTCGGGGAGGTCCGTCTCCCCGATGCCACGGATGCGGTTGAGCTTCTCCGTGTTCACCATGACGCAACCGGCCTTCAGGGGCACGGCCCCGCCGGTGAGTCCCGTGCCGGCCCCGCGGGGGATGGCGAAGAGGTCCAGGTCGGAGAGGGCCTTCAGGAGGGGGGCCACCTGGTCCTCCCGCGACGGCCGGGCCACGGCGAGGGGAAGGTGCAGGCGCCAGTCGGTGGCATCGGTGGCGTGGCTCACCAGGGCGAAGGGGTCGAACAGGACGTTCCCTTCCCCGAGGACGGTTTCCAGGGCCCTGCGGATGCGGGCCTGGCGGGCCGGGGTCTCAGCGATCTCCCGCTCCAACTGCTTCTGGGCTTCCTGGCATTTACGGATGATGACGAGCACCCGGCGGTTCCCGGCGGAGTTTTTCCGGACGGTCTCGATGTCGGCGGCGGCCGCGCGCAGGAACTCGCGGCGTCGCGAAGGGGAGGAGGCCAACTCGGCCAGCAGGAAGGGGTTGCGCCTCAGGATGAAGAGATCGCCGATGAAGCGCATGAGGAGCTTGGCGCTTCGACCGGTGACGCGCTGGGCGCGGAGGCGCTCCAGGGCGCGCCAAAGGGCGGGCCCGAACAGCCAGCGGACGACCTGGGAGTCGTCCGCCGAGGTGTAGTTGTAGGGGATCTCGCGGTGGGCCGCGGTTTCCATGGCCGTCTCCTGAGCCGCCCCGGGGGGCGGCAGGGGCGATGCCCCGGGTTCTTGCGGTCCGGAAGGGATGCCGGAAAGGCCGACTGAGGGCCGCATTATGCCTCAAGGGGGCCTTCAAGGAAAGGGAAGGGGAGCCGGGGCCTTACGGGGAGGCCGGTATGTAATATAATAACGAGGAGAAAGGCCGGTGACGCGATGAAGAAGTTCTGGGTGTTTTTCGTCCTCATCCTGCTCTTTCTCGCCTTCATGACGGGGAAGTACGGAACCGACGTGACGTCATGGTTCGCGGCGCCCACGCCGACCCCCACGGCCACCTGGGTCTTCACGGCCACGGCCACCGAGACTGCGACCTCGACGGCGACCTGCACGTCCACGCTTTCACCCACCCGCACCCCCCTGCCGAAAAAGCCCGCGGCGAAGAAGCCTGCCCCGAAACCCACGCCCAAGCCCACCCCTCCGCCGGCCCCTCCGCGCGCCACGCCCACCCCGAGGCCGATCTGCACCGTGGCGGCTGTCTCGGCCGCCACGGGCGAGAACGAGACCAACGATGTCGTCTTCGAGGCCCAGGACCTGGGTGTCCTCGGCGCCGGGGAATGGGTCGTGAGGGGTTTCCTCACGAACGTGGGTTCGAACGCCGTGGGCATGTCGAGCGATGCCTACAAGTTCGACCCGAAGGTGCCGGACCCGGAGAACGACCGGGACATGTACGAGTTCTCCTCGGAGGTGGGCGGGTTCGACGTGTGGCTCGATTGCTACACGAACAAGCCGGGCCGCCCGAACCCCGTACTGGAGGACCGGGATTACCAGCTGGAACTCTACGACGGGGCCTTCAACCTGCTGGCGGCCTCCCGCCAGGGGGATCCGGTGGAGCACATCCGGCACGAGGGCGGGGGCAAGACCTTCTACGTCGTTGTGTATGGATTCGACGGGATGCCGGGTCCCTACCGCCTCGTCATCCGGCGTTGAGGGGGGCAGCCGTTCGAACCCGGCCGTGGTGAAGAATGACGGGTGAGGGTAAATCCCTTTGTCCCTCTACCGTTTACGGGAGAGGGTCGGGTGAGGGGGCCCGTGTCGTTGAGGTTACCGGTCCTTTGGAATTTGCGGCAGGGCTTCCCCTCGAATCCGGATTTCTTTACAATCCTTTCCTCGCGCCGGAAGGGCGCCGGGGATCCTGATGGACAAGGAAGGTTGCGACAATAGAACGATGAGGATCAAGACCTGGCTGAGCGGCAAGTTCGACGTGAGGGAAGCGGAAAAAAGGGGCAAGGGGGCCTATGCCAACCAGCCCATCCTGAAGGGCGAGGT
Organism: uncultured bacterium; assembly: GCA_964529445.1. GTDB lineage: Bacteria > Oederibacteriota > Muellerivitia > Muellerivitales > Muellerivitaceae > CAZGWJ01. Next base: position 3,466 of record CAZGWJ010000114.1, on the reverse strand, counting down.
CATCGGCGTGCACGGCGGGATCGTGGTGCACGAGAACGAGATCGGGGAATTGACGAGGACCGTGCCCGAGGAGAAACTGAACCTCGATCATGCCATGTACATTCATCCCGGACTCATCCTCCTCCACGACTATGAGAACGGCTGCGACCCCATGTGTTTCATCAACCATTGCTGTACCCCCAACGCCCACATGGAGCACGGCATCGTGATGGTGGCCAGCCGGGACATCGCTTCGGGGGAAGAGATCACCTGGGACTACCGCCAGACCGATGACGTGGGGTCCTGGGAATACGAGTTCAAGTGCGAGTGCGGTTCGCCCGATTGCAAGGGGTTCGTGCGGGTGGGGCCCCGCCACCGCGAGGCGCGGCTCTCCTCCAGCAACTAGGGAGAGGATGAGGGACGGTTCGTAATGAGTGGTTAGTTGTTGACACGCTTGTCCAAAATAGATTTCACTTGAACCACGGAGATTCGGAGAGACGGAGTTCATACTGTTGAAGCAGGACCGAAAAGTACATTTCCCTCTCCCCCGGAGGGAGAGGGAAGGGTGAGGGGGGCTTTTCCGCCGTTGGCTGTCCACTCTTGTCCAAAATACGCTTATAACAACATTCAAACCATTTTAAGCAAACGTCTTGGACGGCAGTGAGTAGTTGATAAAAATGTGAGAGATATTCCGTTCTCTGTATTTCCGTGGTTCAGTCCTTTCTTGGGGTCTTGGTGTCTTGGTGGCGAAAGAGCTGTGCCGTTCTTCGTGGCCTGCCCTGAGCGGCGGCGAAGCCGCCAGTCGAATGGCCTTCGTGGTGGATCCGTGCCGTATCTGAGTTCATCCGATCCATCCGCGGCTAGATAGCCGTTCTCCGTACCTCCGTAGTTCATGCTTTTCTTTGCGAATAAAGAGCCAGGACGTTCTTCGAGTCTTCGTGCCTTCGTGGTGGATCCGTGCCGTATCTGAGTTCATCCAATCCATCTGTGGCTAGATAGCCGTTCTCCGTACCTCCGTCTCTCCGTGGTTCAAGCCGTTTTGGCGCTTTCGGCCTCCTGTCAGAAAGTCGCACTTTGGCAGGAAGTTTTGTGTCACTCGGGCGGCTTTCAGAAAGCGTTAACAAGAAAGCGCTTCTTTGATAAAGGGGTTGAATCGTTAAACGGGCCTGGAAAAGGGGCATGAAAATTGCAGAATTATATGGTGAATCGGCTTATGATGACCCTCCCCGGATGGCGGTCTTGGGGAAGTTCTATCGAAGTCGTGCAAGAAATCATTTCTGTTCAGCGGAGAACGACATGAAGAAGTCCATGAAGACGTCTGCCTTCATCCTGGTTTCGGCGATCCTTTTCGGGTTCGTCACGGAGGCGCTTGCGGGGAACTATCCCGTGAGTATTAACAGCGGTAATCCCGCTTGCCCGTTCCCGCGCAACATCTCCTATCCCTATGGCATGAAGCCCTCGCACAAGACCGCCGCCGCCTTCGAGACCGATATGCGCACCATGTACACCTCCTTCTGCCAAAACGCGGTCACCAACGGGGGCGTCAACAGGACCTGTCCCGGTTCCAACACCTGTTCCGGTTGCTGGCGCGTCTACCGCAACACCGATGGCAACGACACCGTGTCCGAGGGTATCGGCTACGGCATGCTCATCGCCGCCATCTTCGCCGATAAGCCCCTCTTCGACGGCCAGTACCGTTACGCCCGTCAATGGATGCCCAACTACTCGGGCAACTACCTGATGGACTGGCAGATCGACTCCAACGGTTGCCGCATCGGCAACAACGGCGCCGAGGACGCGGATGTGGACATGGCCTACGCCCTTCTCATGGCCGAGCGGCAATGGGGCAACGGCACGGGCACGAACTACCGCAGCGAGTTCCAGATGATCGCCGACGCCATCTGGCTCCGCGAGATCGGCTCATCCGGCGAGATCTGGCCCGGCGACCAGGACCACGTCAAGCATTACCCTGGCTACCCGACGGGCGCCTACTTCGAGTGCTTCCGCGCCATGACCAGCAACGGCGCCCACAACTGGACCTTGCCCCGCAACTGGACGTACAACACCTTCTACCAGACCCTCATGAACAACTACAACCGCGGCTTCAAGCCCAACCTCGTGGGCACCGGCCCCGGCTTCACGCCCCAGGGCCTCGGCTCGGAGGGCTCCAACATGCATTCCTACGACGCCTCCCGCTACCCCTGGCGCACCGGTCTGGACTACCTCTGGTACGGCCAGACCCAGGCCCGCACCAACGTGAACGCCTTCTACAACAGCATCCAGAACTGCGTGAACTCCGGTTCCCACAGCACCTGCCTCCTCGAACGCTGGGACATCTCGACCGGGGCCGTCTCCGGCGGCCGTACCTCCCTGCACACGGGGCCTTTCACGATCGCGGCCATGTGCGCCTCCACCCCGAGCCAGACCAACATCAACGCGGCCTACGATTACATGGTCAACCGCTTCGCGGCCGGGGACATGGGCGGCTTCAAGTACTTCCAGGACTCCCTCACCCTCGTGGCCGCCCTCGCGACCACGGGCAACTTCCCGAACCTGGGTTGCACGGGTTGCGGCGTCGCGGGAACCCCCACGCGCACCCCGACCCCGGCCAACTGCTTCATGCTGGACAACAACAACGACGGCGATCTGCGCAACTCCACGAACGGATACTGGTTCACCTACCGCTGGACCAGCTACAACGGCACCCCCGTCACCCCCTGGCAGGCCGAGGTCATCCCGGGCACCGTGGCCTGCGGGACCAGCGTCTGCGTGAACCCGGCCCTTTCCGACAGCACCCAGTTCGTCACGGGCGCCTACTCGGTGAAGATCACCGGCAGCAACCAGGTCAACGGCGAGTCCAGCCCGGCCACCTACGCGGGCTTTGCGCTGGCCACCGAATTGACCACCGCCTACCGCAACCTGACCTACCTGGCCGGCATCCAGTTCTGGGTGCGCGCCAGCAAGGCCTGCACCCTGCGCATCAACTTCAACCACCTGAACATCGCGCGCCCCACCTGCAACGACAACCAGTACGGCTACACCTTCATCGTTCCGACCGCCAACACGTGGCAGTCGGTGAGCATCACCCGCGTCCAGATCGCCTGCCAGGACTGGGGCACCGGCACCTGCCCGCCCTGCGGCATCACGCGTGACACGGCCCTGGCCAACATCGACGCCATCCACTGGCAGAAGGAAGGTCCTCCCTATACGTCCGCCTCGGGCGGCTTGACCTTCTGGATCGACGACGTCTGCATCACGGGTTCGCCCCTGCCCATGACGGCCACCCCGCCGCCGGTCGCGGGCACCAACACCTTCACTCGGACCTTCACGCCGACAAACACGCGCACCAACACGCCGTTCGTGGCCACGAACACGTTCACGCGCACGTTCACGCCCACCGTCACCAACACCTTCACGAACACCCGGACGAATACGCCGACGGTGACCAACACCTTCACGAACACCCGGACGAACACGCCGACGGTCA
>CAZGWJ010000113.1:0-7335 GCA_964529445.1 uncultured bacterium | reverse complement strand
CGCCTTGCCCTATATGCGTGATGCGAAGCATCTCTGCTATAGGGCGTTCCGAGCTTGCGAGGAACTCTGCTACTGGGGTCCCTGCAATGGACTCGAACCCTCCCCCACATAGGCGTCCACTCATAATCCGATTCAATCGCCTGGATCTTCCGAGCGCTTGGGCGCCAGGAAACCCGCGCCCGCGGCCCCGATCAGGGTACACGACACCCACAGCATGAACCGCACCGACGGGGAGCCGACCTGCTTCCCCCAATGCTCCACAACCCAATTACCCGCCCAGAACCCGGCCAATCCACCCGCCGCCACGATCATCGTGAGCACCATCAAGGGTCCGAACGGAACGTACTTCCGGGAAGTAGCCAGGAGGTAACGAATCCAGGCCAGATAAAGGATGGTCCAGAAGAACCAGAGGATGATGGACCCGTCCGCGATGACCCGAAACTGCTCCGGATACCGGATGAAAACCGCATATCCCGCCCAAATGAATGTGGAGATCAGCGTCAAGACGTGAAGAATGATATTGAGGGGCATCAGGAGAAAATGGAGAAGCCCCGGAAGACGGACCCACTTGTAGAGATAGATGACGGGGTAAAGGACGAGGAACGCCGCGGCGTTGTAGAGGAAGTACAGCGTGTAGGGATTGCCGGCCGGCGCGTAGAGCAGCATGTGGGCGAGCCCCGCCCCCGCCAGCCCCTCGAACAACAGGAGCCGCGCCACACCCCGACCCGTTTTTGAAGCCCTCTTGTCGCCCAATCCAACCCCCGGTCGTCGTTCGAGGTAGAAGATAGAAGGTAGAAGAGATAAGGTTCAACAACAACGCCCAAGATCTACAGGTGTCATCTTCTAACTTCCACCTACTACCTTCGACCTGCCATTAAAGCGCCGTTCCGTTGAGGCAATGCCCGACGATGCGCTCGAAGGACGTCATCGGGATCCCGAAATCTTTGAAGAAGGGCATCGCATCCCGCGGAACGCTTCCTTCTCTCATCATGACGAGTTGTTCCCGAGTCACGGGAAAGAAAGGCAACCAATCGAGCATGACCGCCGCGAACTTCGCGAGACCGAAGGAGACCGGCACGCAGACGGGATTGCGTCCCATGGCCTTCCCGACCCCCTTCACCATCTCACAGAGGGTCTTCGTCTCGCTCCCCCCAACCTCGTAGGTCCTCCCCTTCATCATCCCTTCCGAGTCGAGAGCGGCGTCCACCATCGCCTTGGCCACATGCTCCACCGCGACCGGCTGGAAGGGGAAATCCCCACCGCCCGGCAGGGGCGCCACGGTTCCCGTCGCGAGGCCCTTCAGCATGCGGAGGAATTCCCCGTCGGGACCCAGGATGACGGATGGCTGGAAGACGGTCCAATCGAGACTGGAATACCGCACGAGGCGCTCGCCCCGCCACTTGCTGGATTGGTAGGCGGTCGCCGCGTCCGCCCGGACCCCCAGGGCGCTCATATGCACCAGCCGGTTGACGTTGGCGGATTTCATGCCGTCCAAGAGGGCCTCGACGGCTTCCACATGGACGCGTTGGAAGGTGGACTTGCGTCTGGGCGACTCGCGGATGATCCCGAGAAGATGGATGGCGGAAACGCAATCCTCCAACCCCTTCTCGTGGGCGGTCGGATCGCAAGGATCGCCCAGAATGCCCTCGACCTTCGGAAGAAGGTCGCCCAACCGGGGCTCGGAGCCGGGACGCACCAAAAGCCGCGGGGTAACCTCGCGCGAAAGCAGTTCGCGCAATATGGCGCGTCCCACGAATCCCGTTCCACCGGTCACGTATACTTTCAAGACCGGCTCCTTATCGCAGGGATCGCTGAGAATGCATCAGATCCACCGGAATTTACACCCTATCTTATAACAACCCCGGGAAACAACGAAGGATTTCCCCTCACCCGATCCTCCCTCGCCAAAGAACAGCTCGGTGCGTGTCTGCCCTCTCCCGTCGTTGATCCCCCGAACGGGGGGCAGCGGGAGAGGGAAAAGGGAGCGGGGTTCGTGGTCGTTCAGCTTTCAAACCCTCTCATTCGGAAGACTCTGACAGATGCCGACTGTCCTCCGCGTCCAGGGAGGAGGCCCGCTGCACTTTCCGGGCCCCGAAACGCCTCTTCACGACGTCCGCCGCCCGGGCCAAGGCCTCCTTCCGGCCGTCCCCCATCCCGGGAAAAAGCCAATCCGCCTGCTCCCCGGATCCCTCCTCGAACTTGGAGAGCGAGACGCCGATGAGCCGGACCTTCCGATCCCGGTCCCAGTTCGCCGCCAGCAGGTCGAGGGCCGTTCGGGTCACGGCCGTGTCCTCGCAGGTGGCGGCCACCGTGCGCGCCCGGGTCAGGGTCTCGAACCCCTTGTAGCGCAGTTTCAGGGTGACCGTGCGGGCCCTGCGCCCGAGACGCCGCAGGCGGAAGCAGGTCTTCTCGGAGAGCCAGGAGAGCGTGCGCTTGACCAGGGCCTCGTCGCCCGTGTCCACGTCGAAGGTGTGCTCGTGTCCCACGCTCTTGGCCTCGTGCTCGGTCTCGACCGGGGAATCGTCGATGCCCCGGCAGGCCTCGTAGAGCCACTCCCCGCCCGCCTCGCCGAATCGCCCCTTCAGGCGTTCCAGCGGGATGGCGGCGAGGTCGCCGATCCGCCTCACGCCCAGGTCCCTCAAATGGGGTTGCGTCTTCTCGCCCGCGCCGTGCAGGGACTCGATGGGAAGTCCCGCGAGGAACTCCGCTTCCTTTCCTCCCGAAACAACAACGGTCCCTTCATGTTGTCGTTCGCCTTGTTCTCTCTTGGCGTTACCAAGACCCGCATCTCTCTGCGATCTCTGCGTCCCCTGCGGTAAAAAGGTCTTCGGTTTGACCGTTTTGCCCGCGATCTTGGCCACGTACTTGTTGGAGGCGATCGCCACGGTGCAGGACAGGCCCGTGCGCTCCAGCACGGCCTTGCGAATGCGTCGCGCCATCCCGGCGGGATCGGAACCGTAGAGCTTCTCGCATCCCGTGAGGTCGAGGTAGAACTCGTCGATGGAGGCGTATTCCACCTTCGGGGCCATGCGCTTCAGGAGGGCATAAACCCGGCGGGAAAGTTTCGAGTAGAGCGCGGGGTTCCCGGGCAAGAAGACGGCTTTCGGACAGCGCTTCGCGGCCTCCCTCAGCGGCATCGCACTGTGCACACCGAAGGCGCGCGCCTCGTAGGAGGCGGAGGCCACGACGCCGCGGGCGTCGCGGGGCCCGCCAACCACGACGGGTTTCCCGACGAGCGAGGGATCCACGAGCCGTTCGCAGGAGACGAAGAAGGAGTTCATGTCGAGATGCGCGATGAGGCGGGCGAGAACCATATCCAACCATTGTATCGCATGCCCCCGAAGAGCGCTTATAATGCCGGTCGAACAGGGCCGAGAAGCACACTCATGGAGATGCGGCGCAATCGTCCCCCTTCCCATCCACACTATTTGCGCCTTTCATACCTTTCGCACCCGAGGAGCCCGACTTTGGCGACGAGCAAAACCCCTCGCCTTCTCTACGCCGACGAAACCGGCCGCATCTTCGACGCGCCCGGACTCGCCATGGTCGGCCAATCCGGCGGGCATCCCGTCCGCTTGAAGATTTCGGACCTCATCCCCCTACCGCCGGGAAGCGACCTCTTCATGCTCCCGGGCCGCACCCCCCTGGGCTTCGACGAAAGGAACGGGCGCTTCGAGGAATTGGATGGCACCCATACCGTGGCGGCTTTCGTGGCCCCCGCCTACACCCTGCGAGCCCTGGCCGCCTATCGTTCGACTTCCCGTGCCGAGGCCATCCCGCTGAACGCCTATTCCGCCGTGGGATTCCTGAACGGCCGCTATTGGGTTCCGGCTTTCCGCGTGGATCCGGACCCCCGCCAGGACATCGAACGCGTGGTCGAGAAGACCATGCGCAACAACGCCCGGGAGGACCAGCGCCTCTTCCCCGACAACCAGGCACGGAGACAGATGGAACTTTGCGCCTTCACCTACCACTGCCCCGCCGCGCGCAACTACTACCATCGCCGTTGGGAGGCACCCATGCCCACCTCGGCCGCCTGCAACGCGAGGTGCGCGGGATGCATCTCGCTCCAGCCGGAAAGCGCCCCCCCATCCCCCATGAACCGCCTTCGCTGCGTTCCAAAAGCCTCCGAGATCGCCGACCTCATCGTGCCTCACCTCCAGCGAGCGGAAAGGGCCATCGCCTCCTTCGGACAGGGTTGCGAAGGGGAACCCCTCGTCAATCCCGCCCTTCTCCTGGAAACCGTCCGCCTCATCCGCTCACGAACGAAAGCGGGCACCCTCCACCTGAACACCAACGCCAGCAAACCCGCCGCGGTGCGGGAGCTCATCCAGGCGGGACTGGATTCCATCCGCGTGTCCCTCTGCAGTGCCCGGCGACGCCTCTACGAGGCCTATACGAGGCCCTCGGGTTTCAGCTTCGACGATGTGGCGGAGAGCATCCGGGTCGCCAAGGAGGGCGGCGCCTTCGTTTCCCTGAATTATTTCGTCTTCCCCGGCGTGACGGACCAGCCCGAGGAGATCGAGGCCCTTCTGAAACTCATCGGGAGGCACCCCGTGGACTTCATCCAGATGCGAAACATGAACATGGATCCCGACGAATATCTCAAGGCCGTGGGCCGCCCCAAGGGGCCGGGTCTCGGGATCGACCGGATGATGGAGGCGGTGCACCGGATGCATCCAAGGGTCCGGTTCGGGTACTACAACCCGCCAAAAGAAGGGTGGGGGAAGGCGGGCACCGTGCCGCCGGAACACCGGAAGCTGTCGGAGAAGGACGCGAGATCCCGCGGGCGTTTCGCCCCCAAGGGCGACTGGAAGAGATGCTGAAAGACTCCACCACGAGGACACGAAGGCACGAAGGACGACGTTTCATCACCGACGGGAATTGTGTTTTGACATACTCAGGAACGGATGAATAATAGGGGCCGATAAGAACGGGGGGCGGACATGCAGGAAGCGCAGGAAGGGTTCAAACTGTCGGTCTGGCTCTCGAAGCTCACGATGCGCGAGTGGATCCTCTTCGCCTCGCTCGTCCTGATCGTCGTCGGGCCCGGCCTCCTGGGTCGCCCCAGACCCGCCGCCCCGGAAGCGCCCGTCGCCCCGTCCGCCCCGGAACCCGTCGCCCCGGTCCCATCAAGGAAGAAGACCCGCCGCAGGAAGAAATGACCCTCACATCTTCCACCACTCCGCGGGCGGGTTCGCTTCCCGGATGACCTGGAGGACCTTGCCTGTATTGACGTCCACGACATAGGACCACGGCTTGTAATTCGAGTCGCTTTGGGTGATGTAGTCCAGGTGCATCTTCACCAGGATCCTGTCCTCGTCCGGTGACACCCCCCCATAATCGGAGACGACGATGAACCCGTGGGTGTCCACCTCGTCGTGGTACATCCGGGTCGCCTCCTCATCCACTTGCCGGCATTTTCCCGTCACAAGGTCCGCGACATAGAGGACGCAGGATTTCGTGGCCGGTTGGTCGAGGACCACGACCTTCTTACCCGAAGGGCTTAACACGCCGCCGGCACCACGGTAATGGGTGTAGAAAAGGATCGGTTCCTTGTCCACTTCCCGCAGGACATACTCCCTCGCCTCGAAACCCGATGGACCTCTGTCGGTGAAAGTCGTGATCCACAACGCATCCTTCTCATCCCTGAGTTGGATGCCCTCCAACGGGTCCTCGCCAACCCGGGGAAAGACGGATATCAAGTCGACGCTCCTCCCATCCGCTCGCCAGAAGGACCACTTGCCGACCATCGCACCCGCGGAATAATCTCCCTCCATCTGCTTCCGGCCGTTCGGATACCAGAAGACCCAATGCCCGACCCTCTTTTCATCGACCGTCTTGCCCTTCCATTGCTTCCGCCTTGAATCGACGAATCGAATTCCTCCCTTCACCTTGATCTTCTTCTCGTAATATCGGGCGTCGGGGTCCCGGTGGACGAAGAGGTCATGGACTGAAACGCCGGCCGCAATGAGCAGGGATATGACGATCAGAACGGCAAGGAAGGATTTTTTCACGCGCCGTTTGGGGACCACGCCCTATTCCCAGGTCCTGTTCCCGATCTGGATGACGGGCAGGACGAGGAACAGGATCCAGAACCAGGAGTACCAGGGGACGCTCTCCCCGCCCGATCCGGGCAGGAAGGCATCCAGGGCCAGGATCACACTCAGGCCCAGGCACGCGAAAAGGGGCAGCATCAGTTTCCAGTACCTCGTCTTGGGAAGCCGCCAGGGGGCGATGGACATCATGAGAACCATCGCCAGAAGGAAGAGGACGACGCCTAACACACCGTGGAACGTCTTTCCCTGGAAAAGCCAGACGATCGAGAGGGCGAAGATCCAGAGGGTGGACCCGATCCACCCGCCGATCCATCCCCATTTCTCGCCTGTCCGTGACCTTGCATCCCGTATCACCATCAGAGCCCTCCCCTCTGGTAAGTCCCCATCAACTTGACTTCCTCGATGATCTTGTCTCTCATCTCCCGTTCCAGAAAATGGGCCGGCACGCCACCCTCCAGGTTCAGGGGCGTCGAGAGGGCGTACAGCTTGAAATAATACCGGTGCGCCGGGCCCGGGGGCGGGTGCGGCCCGCCATACCCGATCCTGCCGAAATCGTTCACGCCCTGTTTCATGGTGCTGCCCGGAACGCTCTTCACGTCGATCATGCGTTCCCGCAATCCCGTGGTGGTTGGGGGAATGTTGTAAACGACCCAATGCACGAAGGGCTTGCCGCCCGGAGCGTCCGGGTCGTCGCAGATGAAGGCGAATTCCTTGGTGCCGGCAGGCGCGCCGATCCAGGAAATCTCGGGGGAATAGTTCTCTCCGTCGCCGGTATGCTGGATCGGGATGGGCTGGTTGGGTTTGATCGTGGACGACTTGATCGTGAAGGGCATGACAGCTCCTTAGAACGAGCCTTCGCGCTCCGAAACCGCTTTCTGAAAAGCGTGGTAAGTACCCTCATCAAAGCAGACCATCAGGACTTTTTCAATCATGCCCTGTCGGACGAGCCCTGCCCGGACCTCACGGACCGCGATGGCCGCCGCCCGACCGAGCGGGAAACGATAGGCGCCGGTGCTGACGGAGGGGAATGCAAGGGTTTTCACGTTCAGGCGAGCCGCCTCATCCATGCAACCCCGGTAGCAGGAGGCCAACAGTTCGTCCTCCCCCCGGCCGCCTCCGCTCCAGACGGGTCCCACGGTGTGGATCACCCATTTCGAGGGAAGGCGGTATCCGCGGGTCGACTTGCATCCTCCCGTCGGACATCCCCCGAGAGACCGGCATTCGCGAAGCAATTCCGGCCCCGCCGCGCGGTGGATGGCGCCGTCCACGCCGCCGC
>CAZGWJ010000112.1:0-7358 GCA_964529445.1 uncultured bacterium | reverse complement strand
CTCGGAGGCGGCCTTCGCGGCACCACTCGTGCTGGTGGGACTGGCCTTCTTCTGCCTTCTCCTTTCCGAGAACAGTCGCATCCCCGTGGACGATCCCAACACGCACCTCGAGCTCACCATGATCCATGAGGTCATGGTGCTGGACCATTCCGGTCCCGATCTCGGGCTGATCCTTTACGCCTCGACCCTGAAGTTGTGGCTCTTCTCGGGTCTCGTCGTCCATGTCCTTTTGCCGCCGCTTCCGGCGGCGGCCTTCCTGGGGTCCGTCCTCCTCGTGGCGGTGGCGGTGGGAGTGGCTGAATCCATCCTGGCGCGCTTGCGCATGGACCGGGTGGCCCAATTCCTGGCCGGGGCGGGCGTCCTGAACGCCGTGGCCCTGGTCCTGGTGCTGAAAGGATGAACATGCAAGGCGTACTCGAAGCCGTCCTGGTGGTGCACAGCCTCCTGAACTTCGCCCTGCTCGGTTCCAGCCGATTGCAGTCCTGCATCCGGTTCGGCGCCTGGCAGGGCGTTTGTGTGGGGCTCATGCCGATCCTGATGGGCGCCCAACGCGGCACCCTCTTCCTGGTCCTTTTCTCCCTGGGCATCCTTCTGCTCAAGGGCCTGGTTTTTCCCCTGCTCCTGAACCGAGCCATTCGAGAGGCTCATATCCGTCGCGAGGTCCAACCCTCCCTGGGTTTCCTGGCCTCGATGCTCGTCGGTCTTCTTTTCCTGGGCGTTTCCATCCTTCTCTCCTCCCGACTGCCCCTGCCTGCGGGGGCGCCGGGCCTGGCCGTGCCGGCCGGTTTCTTCACCATGCTCTCGGGATTGTTGCTCCTCATCACCCGCAGCATCGCGGTGAACCAGGTCCTGGGTTATCTCACCCTCGAGAACGGCATCTTCGTTCTGGGGCTGGCCCTGGCCCTGGAACAGCCGCTCCTCGTCGAGACGGCCATGCTTCTGGACGTGTTCGCGGCCGTGTTCGTCATGGGCGTGATGGTGTTCCACATCCAGCGCGAGTTCGACCACATCGACACGAGCCAGTTGTCGAGTCTGAAGGATTGACGAAATGATCGGCGCCCTCATCCTGATACCGGCCCTGTGCGCCCTGGCGGCGTTTTTCATCCGGAACGACCGCGCGCGTCGCATCCTCCTTCTTGGGGCGGCACTGGCCCACGCCCTGATCACGGCGGCCGCCTGGGCCATGCGTCCGGCGCCTGTCCTGAACGGATGGCTGACCCTCGACGCGCTGGGACTCCTCTTCCTATCGATGACGAGCGCGCTTTTCCTGGCCGCTTCCGTCTACGCCTTCACGTTCCTGGGGCGGGAGAAGCGCCAGGAGGGCGAGGAGATCTCGGATCCCATGGACCTCTTTCCCAACAGTCCGGAGACCGTGTTCACGGGGTGCCTTCTTTTCTTCCTCGCCACCATGACGTTGGTGGCGGCCTCGCATCACCTGGGTCTCCTGTGGGCCGCCGTGGAGGCGACAACGCTGGCCAGCGCCCCCCTCATCTATTTCCACCGCAATCCGCGGTCCTTGGAGGCCACCTGGAAATACCTGATGGTGTGTTCCGTGGGCATCGCTCTCGCGCTTCTGGGCAACTTCTTCTTCTCCGTGGCGGGAACGGATCCCGTCGGGGAGCGCATCGGGCTTCTCCTCCCGGACCTGATCGCCCGGGGCGGCCAGCTCCAGGCTCCTTGGCTCAAGGCCGCTTTCCTGTTCTTCCTCGTGGGTTACGGGACCAAGATGGGTTTGGCGCCCCTGCACACGTGGCTGCCCGATGCGCACAGCGAATCGCCCTCCCTGGTATCGGCCCTTCTTTCGGGTGCCTTGCTGAACTGCGCGTTTCTGGCCCTCCTGCGCGTGACGCAGGTGATGGACGCGGCGGCCCTCGGCGGTTTCGCCCGGGGGCTCTTCCTCTTCTTCGGCCTTTTCTCCATCACCCTGGCCATGGTGTTCATCCTGGGCCAGCGTGATTACAAGCGTCTCCTCGCGTACTCCAGCGTGGAACACATGGGCATCCTCGCGATCGGCATGGGATTGGGTTCCGGAGCGGCATGGGCCGTCGTGTTCCATGCCGTGAACCATTCCCTGTCGAAGGCGGGTCTTTTCCTGACCGCCGGCAACATTCTGTCCCGCTGTCGCACCAAGACTATCGCGGAGATCTCGGGATTGTTGCGGGCCATGCCGGTCTCGGGCGCCTTGTGGGTGGCGGGCCTTTTGGCCATCACGGGTTTCCCGCCCTTCGGAACTTTTTTGAGCGAATTCGCCATCCTGAAGGAGGCTGTGGCGCAGGGGCGTTTCCTCCTGGCGGGATACTTCCTCCTCATGCTGGCCCTCATCTTCATGGATATGTCAGGCTCCTTCCTCGCGATGGCGCAGGGTCCGGCGCCCGCCGCCTTCCAGGGCCGGGAATCGAGGGGTTCCTATCTTCCCCCCGCGCTGCTCCTCCTCGCGGTGCTCGTTCTGGGCCTCTACATGCATCCGGCCGTCATGTCCGGTTTCGAGGAGGCGGCGCGGCTCATCGGGGGTGTTCCGAGATGATGAAACCCTTTCTCCTCTATAACGGGCAGGCTGCCGACCTCGGGGAAGTACCCGATTTCCCCATGGACGCGTTCCGGACCCGGGTCCTGGAGGCGACAGCGAACGGGGCCCGGATCGCTTCGTTCTTCGGTTACCGGGACTGGAAGTCGAAGCTCCGTCTCCTTTGCGTCCTGACCCGCGACGAGGATGGCGCCCTCGAGGCCCTTTCCACGGCGGCTCCGGAACGATACTCCGCCCTCACCCCGGAATGTCCCCTGGCGCACCTGTTCGAGCGGGAGATCCACGAGCAGTGGGGAGTCGTTCCGGAGGGGCACCCTTGGCTCAAACCGGTCCGCTTCCACAGGGATGCGCGAGGGAGTCGGCCCCTGCCGGCTGTTACGGATTTCTTCCGGATGGAGGGGGATGAGATCCACGAAGTGGCGGTGGGACCCGTGCATGCGGGTGTCATCGAGCCGGGGCATTTCCGCTTCCAATGCCACGGGGAGACCGTCCATCACCTTGAGATCGCCCTCGGCTACCAGCATCGCGGCTCGGAAGAACTGCTTCGGGGAGGCCCCGACGCGAGATCCCTGACCATCCTGGAAACCGTGGCTGGTGATACCAGCGTCGGGCATGCCCTCGCTTATGCCCGGGTTATGGAGGGGCTTTCCGGCTCCGGATTCGACGTGCCCGCGCGCGCGGAATCCCTTCGAGGCGTGGCCCTGGAGCTCGAACGCCTGGCCAACCACATGGGAGACCTGGGCGCGCTGGCGGGGGACATCGGTTTCCTGCCGACGTCCTCCTACAGCGGGCGTTTGCGGGGCGATTTCCTCAACATGACCGCCCTCTTGTGCGGCAATCGCTTCGGGCGTTCCCTCGTGCGGCCCGGAGGCCTCGGGTTCGACCTGGAGGAAGGGCGGATCGCCGAGCTTTCGCGCCGACTGGAAGCCACCCTGCGCGATGCCGCTGGGGCGGTGGACCTTCTTTGGGACGATCCGATGGTGCTGGGGCGCTTTGAGGGGACGGGAACCGTATCCCGCGGGACTGCGGCGGCCTTGGGTCTCATGGGACCGGCCGCCCGGGCATCGGGATTGGTACGGGACGTACGCAGGGATTTCCCCTTTTCCATCTATCGCTTCTGCCACGTGCCCGTCTCCACCTGGGGGAGCGGCGATGTTTTCGCCCGGGCCTACGTGCGTTGGCTCGAGATGCAGCGCTCGGCGGACTTCATACGGGAGCAGTTGAGGAACCTGCCGCCGGGCCCGGTCCTGGCCGATCCCGGGGTTCCGGCGGGGAACCGCATCGTGGTATCGCTGACGGAAGGATGGCGCGGCGGGATCGTCCACACGGCCTTGACGGACCGGGAGGGCCGGTTTTTGGCCTACAAGATCGTGGATCCGTCGTTCAAGAACTGGGCGGGCCTGGCCGTGGCCCTGCGGGGACAGGCCATCTCGGACTTCCCCCTGTGCAACAAGAGCTTCAACCTGTCGTATTGCGGGCACGACCTGTGAACGACGGCAACGATCCGCCACCGATGAATCTCCCGTTCGGGGGACCCTGCTGGGATGGAACCGATACGGCGCTTGCCGGTTTGGAGCGGGAAACATGCTGAAGATACTGATGGAGCGGTTTAGACAGGGGCACCAGACGAAGAGCCTGGAGGTCCTGAGGGAGGGATTGCCCGATCGTTTCCGGGGGATGCCTGTGGTCGACGGGTCCCGCTGTCCGGAGGGGTGCCGGTTTTGCCTTGACGCCTGCCCCACAGGTGCCCTCGCGCGCAACGGATCGATGTTTCGGGTGGACTTGGGAAAGTGCCTTTTCTGCACGGCCTGCCAGGTGGCTTGTCCTGAAGGCGTGATTTCATATTCGAGGGAACACCGTCTGGCGTCACGGACCCGGGAAGGGCTGGTTGCGCAAGGGGCGATTCCGGCGAAAGCCGCGGCCCTCCAGGATCGGATGAGGCGCTTGCTCGGGCGTTCGCTCAAGTTGCGGCAGGTTTCGGCGGGCGGGTGCAACGCCTGCGAGGCCGACGTCAACGTGCTCGGTACATTGGCCTGGGACCTGGGGAGTTACGGAATCCAGATGGTGGCGTCCCCCCGACATGCGGACGGGCTTCTCATCACGGGCCCGGTTCCCGAGAACATGCGACTGGCCTTGAGGAAGACCTACGATGCCGTGCCGGATCCCAAGATTGTCATCGCGGTCGGTGCTTGCGCCCTGTCAGGTGGGGCCTATGCGGGATCGAAAGAAAAGTGCGAAGGCGCTGATGCTGTCGTGCCGGTGGATCTC
The DNA here is from genome assembly GCA_964529445.1 of uncultured bacterium. Taxonomy (GTDB): domain Bacteria; phylum Oederibacteriota; class Muellerivitia; order Muellerivitales; family Muellerivitaceae; genus CAZGWJ01. The sequence continues at coordinate 2,566 of CAZGWJ010000112.1, read as the reverse complement.
TACATCCCCGGCTGCCCGCCGCACCCGTTGACCATCCTCGAGGGATTGCTGGGATTGTTGGGGAGGTCCTAGCGGGCGCCCAAACGTTTCCGTTCTCGTTCCATCGCGGTCGTTGCCTCCGTCTTTGGGCTGGAAGAATCTCTCTGTTCCTCCTATACTTTCTGCGTTTCCTCGCCTCCCCCTTGCCCAGAATCCCGTTCGAATCGAATAGTGAGGTTCCACTTGGCGACGCCCCTTGTAGCTCTCATCCTGGCCGCGGGCGAGGGCGCCCGTATGCGTTCGCGCCACCCGAAGGTCCTGCACGAGGCCGCAGGTCTCCCGCTCCTGGAATACGTCCTGCGTTCCGCCGAGACGGCCGGCGCCACCCGCATCTTCGTGGTGACGGGTCCTTCGTGTTCCCCCGTGGAGATGTACGTCGGGCGGAAAGCTCGATGCGTCCGGCAGAAGAGACTCCTCGGGACGGGTCATGCGGTCCTGAGCGCCATCCCGGCGTTCCGGGCCGTCCAAGGCGACCTTCTTGTGCTTTACGGCGATTCCCCGATGCTCCGGTCCCAGACCCTGCGGGCACTCAAACAACTCCATCCACGCTCGAAGGCGTCAGCCACCCTGGTCACCGCCACCCTGGAGGACCCGTTCGGGTACGGGCGCATCGTACGCAAGCCCGATAGTCGCATCGTGGGGATCATCGAGGAATGGGACGCCAACGAGGACATGCGTCGGATTCGCGAGGTCAACAGCGGGGTGTGCCTCTTCCGCATCGCGGACCTCCTGCCGGCCCTCCGGGCCCTCCGCCCGGACCGCGCATCGGGTCATTACAGGCTGACCGACACCATCGCCTGGCTCCTGAAGAAGGGGCGCTCGGTTCAGGCGCTCACGGTGACGGATCCCTCCGAGGTCCTGGGGGTCAACGACCGGGCGGAACTGGCCGAAGCCCATCGCATCCTGACCCGCCGTCGTGTGGCTGTCCACCAGCGGAACGGGGTGACCTTTCTCGATCCCGAACACGTGGAGATTGGGCCGGAGGTCGTCATCGAGGAGGATGTCGTCATCGAGGCGAACGTGAGACTTTCAGGCCGGACGCTGGTGAAGCGGGGTTGTCACGTGGGGTACGGCAGCGAATTGAATAACGCCCTTCTGGGCGAGGGCGTGCGAGTGCTATCTTCCCGGGTCGTGGACAGCGAGTTGGGCAACTCGTCGGATGTCGGGCCCCACGCGCACGTGCGGGCGGGTTGTCTCATCGGATCCCGGGTCCATCTGGGGACCGGGACGGAGGTCAAGGGTTCCCGCCTGGGCGAGGGCGTGAAGGCCGGGCATTTCTGCTACATCGGCGACGCCGAGGTGGGGCGGAACGTCAACGTGGGAGCGGGTTGCGTGTTCGCCAACTACGACGGAAAAAGGAAGCATCGCACGCTCGTGGGGGATGGGGCTTTTCTGGGAAGCAATTCGACCCTGGTGGCCCCGCTGAAGGTGGGCCGGGGTGCCGTGGTGGGTGCGGGCGCGGTGGTCACGAGGGATGTGCCGCCCCGGGCCCGGGTCGCGGGGGTCCCGGCCAAGCCGCTTCGAAGGATGTAAGGCGTTCGGAAGCGGGAGGATCCGAGGACGACCGCTTGTTGCTTCGGGTGAATGGGTTTCGAACGAAACGATCCTTCCGAACCGATCCGTTCGCCTCTCCGGGGTGAATACTCAATCGAATCGAAAGAAAGAGGGTTTTTCATGGCGACCAGGAAGAACTGCAACAAGAACGTCAAGGTCTTCACGGGAAACGCGAACCCGGAACTCGCTTCCGCGGTCGCCCGGTCCATGAACCTGAAGCTCGGGAACATCATGGTCACCCGCTTCTCGGAAGGCGAGGTGCGGGTCAAGATCAACGAGGATGTTCGCGCCTATGACATCTTCCTTGTCCAGCCCACCTGCCCCCCGGTCAACGAGAACCTCGTGGAACTGCTCGTCATGCTGGACGCCTTCAAGCGGGCATCGGCGCGGCGCATCACGGCCGTGCTTCCGTACTACGGTTACGCCCGGCAGGACCGCAAGGACCAGCCTCGCGTTCCCATCACGGCCAAGCTCGTGGCGAACCTGCTCACGGTGGCGGGCGCGGATCGCGTCCTCACCATGGACCTGCATGCCCAGCAGATCCAGGGGTTTTTCGACATTCCGCTGGACCATCTCTACGCCTTTCCCATCATCTCGGGCTATATCCGTTCCAAGAAGTTGAAGGATCTCACGGTGGTCTCGCCCGATGTGGGTAGCATCAAGATGGCGCGGGCCTACGCCAAGGCCCTCGGGGCCGAGTTGGCCATCGTGGACAAGCGGCGAACAGGCCCGAAGGAGGTGGAGGCCATGAACCTCATCGGCGACGTCAAGGGGCGTACCATCCTGATGGCGGATGACATGATTGCCACGGGCCGTTCGCTGGTGGAGGCCGCAAATACCCTTGTAAAATTTGGGGCAAAGGACATTATCGCCTCTTGCACGCATCCCATCCTCAGCGAGGATGCGGTGGAAAGATTGGGCAAATCGGTCTTGAAAGAAATCATCGTTACGGATACCATTCCCCTTCCGCCGG
>CAZGWJ010000111.1:3409-7407 GCA_964529445.1 uncultured bacterium | reverse complement strand
CCGAGACCCCACCCCTTCTTCTCGAAGTAATCGGTATAGAGCGACCCGTAGTTCACGCTCGAGAACAGGTAATTCGTCGTGATGAGCCCGTAGCGTCCCAGGTAGTCGGACTTGCCCGTGTCGAAGGAGAACGGAACCCGGTAATCGCGCAGGTTCCGGTAGAAGATGGGGAAATAGAAGACCGGCACCTTCCCGATGTAGAGGACCATGTTATGGGCGACCAGGCTCTTCCCCGGCTTGACGATGATCTTGCTGGCCCTCATGTGGTAATGCCGGTAGGGTTCCGGGTATTCGCAGGTCGAGAACCGTCCTCCGCGCAGGATCACCTTGCCGGGTTCCAGCGAGACTTCCTTGCCCGTGTACAGCCAGGGGGGCGAGGCGGATTGGATGTCGAAGGCTCCGCCCTTCTTCGTGGCCAGGTTGTAGACGAAGGAGCCCGCCTGAACGGTCTGTTCCCCGTCCTGGAAAAGGACCTGCCCGTCGGCTTTCACTTCCTGGGAATTCATGTCGTAGCGGACCGTGTCGGCGTAGAGGTCCACGGAGCCCTGCTTGACGTGGACCCGCCCCCGCGCGGTCACGATGCCCTGGTCCTTCAGGTACTCGAGATAATCGGCCTGCAGCTTGACGGGTTCGGACAGGGAAAGGGATCCCTGCGCCCCCAGGGGCGACGCCAGGGCCAGGATCACCGTGAACAGGGCAAGGCGGTCAACGCGCACCGGGAACCTCCCCGGCCCGGACAGCCGCCCGACGGCGGAACCCCTCGAGGAAAAGGAGACGGATCCGCTTGGCGTAGAGCAGCCAGACGAGGAACAGACCCACGGCCATCAACAGGAAGTTCGGGAACCACCAGGCGAGGAAGCCGGAGATCAACCCCTTGGAGACCAGGGTCTCCGCCAGGATGGTCAACAGCCAATACAGCCCCACCAGGATCACCGCGAGGAAGATCCCGAGGAAGGATCCCGCGCGCGAGATCAGGCCGAGCGGCACGCCGATCAGGGCGAACGCTAGGGTGGAGAAGGGGATGGAGAACTTCTTGTGGTATTCCGCCTCCATCTCCCTCGTGTCCTTGCCGGACGTTTTCGCCGCGGCGATCTCCTTCGAGAGTTCCGCAAGGGTCATGTTCCGGGGTCCGCGAAAATCCATCAACCCCGGCTTCGCGCGTCGGATGTCCAGATCCAGGACGCAATCATCGAAACGGATATTGAGCAGTTTGGCCGCCGGATCCTCTGGGATCGGCTTGCCCGGGGCAGGAGGCGTCCCGTCGCCCGTTTGCTGGAGGATCCCGCCTTTCAGTTCGAGCAGGACGTGGAGGTTCTCGGCATCCCGGCGGATGCGGCCCTCAGGCGCCATCACGACCCGGCTCACCTTGCCTCCCGGATCGAGGAACTGGACCATGACGTTCTGCAGGAGATCCGCCTTCTCGTCCTTCCGGTCGACATAGAGGATGAAGCCCTCGAAATCCCGGATGAAGACCCGTTCCGTGATGGCCACCGCCGAGCGTTCGGAGACGATTTGGTAGTACAGCTTGACGTAGGAGGTGTTTCCCCACGGCAGGAGCCAATTCATGAAAAGCACCAGGAAAACGCTGTACAGTCCTCCGAACAGGACCACCGGCCAGAGGAGCAGGCCGGGCGCGAAGCCCATGGATTCCATGGCCATCATCTCCCGGTCGGCACTCAAGCGCCCGAACACGATGAGAAGGGCCGCGAGAAACCCGATGGGAAGGGCCAGAACGAGAAGACTGGGCTGAACGTACAAGAGCAATCGCAGGGAATTCGAGAGTCCCACCTGCTTGACCACCAGGAATTCGATGAACTCGAGGAGGTAGAAGAGCAGGTTCAGGACGAACGTGGTGACGAACACCGAGAGCAGGAAAGGGGGCACCAGTTGGACGAAACAGTAGCGGATCAGGATCGGCATGGATTCACCCGGTGACGCGCTTGGGGACCCGTCCTATCCCGTAAAAAACGAAAGCGGGACGCCCGGTGAGCTTCCCGAGCGCCCCGCCGTTTGGGACGGAAATAGAATGACTCAGGCCGAGGGCCGCTTGGCGCTGGAATCCAGCGTCGGCAGGTCCTGCATCTGGCCGTTCTTCAACGGCACATCGGTCGGCATCTGGGGAAGGTCCAAGCGGAGCTTGTCCGCCGCCCCGGTCATTCCCGGGAGGGCCAAACCAGCATCCAAGGACGGGGGAGCCAGGGCCATGTCCGGCGCCGGTCCCATCTCCATTCCCATTCCGAACTCGGCGCCCGGAGGGGGTGGAAGACCCGCATCCAACGAAGGCGGCAACCCCATCTCCATCTCGGGTGCGGGAGGAAGACCCGCCATTTCCATCTCACCGCCCGGCGCAGGAGGCAACCCCATGTCGAACACAGGGGGTTCCCCCAAGTCGGGTCCGGCACTCACGGGCGGGATCTCCCCCGGCAAGGCCGGCGGCATCCCACCCAGGTCGGGAGGGGCCATCAAATCCAGGTTCATGTCCGGCGAACCCGGAGCGGGAGGAAGGCCTGCGTCGAAAGCAGGCGGAGCTCCGAAATCAGGAATGGAACTGACGGGCAATCCCGGGTCAGGAGGCATCGGTTCCGCCGCTGCCGGAGCGATTCCCGGCGCGGGAGGCAAACCCAAATCCATTCCCGGCGGTGCGAAATCCCCGCCCGGAGCCGGAGGCAATCCGAGGTCCATGCCGGAAACCGGAGGCGGCGCCATCAGGTCGGCACCGGGAGCCGGAGGCAGACCCGAATCGAAGCCGGGTGCGGCCAGATCCCCGCCCGGAGCCGGAGGAAGTCCCAGATCGAATTCTCCCATCGGAGCGGGAGGCATCCCTCCATCCAGGGGAGGAAGACCTTCCATCGGGGGTGCGGCCAGAGCCATGCCGGCATCCGGCGGAGGAGGAAGCCCACCCAGATCCATGCCTGGAGGCGGAAGTTCCCCCCCTGGAGCAGGCGGCATCCCCAAGTCGAAATCGGACGGAGGCGCGGCCATCAGGTCGCCGCCCGGAGGAGGAGGCGGCAAACCGCCCAGATCCATCGCCGGAAGCGCGAGGTCGCCGCCCGGTGCGGGAGGCATCCCCATGTCGAAATCGGAAGGAGGCGCGGCCATCAGGTCGCCGCCCGGAGGAGGCGGCGGCAAACCGCCGAGGTCCATTCCCGGAAGAGCGAGATCCCCGCCTGGAGCAGGAGGCAGACCCATGTCCATCCCCGGCTCCGGAGGCATTCCGGCATCGAGGGGGGGCATCGCGAGATCGCCCCCCGGTGCGGGAGGCATCCCCATGTCCATGCCCGGCGCAGGAGGAAGACCCATGTCCATCCCCGGCTCAGGACCGAAACCCATGTCCAAGGGAGGCATGGCCATCATATCGGGAGGTGCCGCACCGACATCCTCGGGACGGCCGAGAGGCGGGAGATCGCTCAACTGCCCCATTCCGTCGAGAGGAGGAAGATCACCGGCCGGGGCGGGCGGGAACCCGGCCAAATCGCCGGCCGGAAGTCCCATGTCCATTCCCGGAAGCGAGGAATCCGCGCCGAGGGGAGGAAGATCGGGCTCCGCCATGGAAGCCATGCCGGCATCACCCAACGGCGGCAAATCGCCAGCGGGCGACATGGCCGGCAGAGCCGGCTCCGCCATCGGAAGACTGGCGGCCTCGAGAGGAGGAAGCGCGGACGGCTCGCCTCCCAAGGGGGGCAGGTCGCCTGCCGGTTCCCCGAGCGGAGGCAAAGCCATCGAAGGTTCCAGGCCCGGAAGGGACGGCAACTGGCTTCCCTCGCCGGGAAGGGGTAACGCCGGTTGAACCGGCGTGGGTTGCGTCGAAGGCAGGGCCGGAAGACTCGCGGGCGCCTTGGGTGCCGGTGGCGCGACCTTGGGTTTCGGTGAGGCTTTCCGGGCGGGCGCGTACTTGGCACTGGCCTTCATGATCCACGGAATCTGTGATCCCACCTCGTAAGGGACCCTCTTCACGATGAGGTTGGTCGAGGGATCCACCTGCATCTCCAGGAACTCGA
>CAZGWJ010000111.1:1200-3309 GCA_964529445.1 uncultured bacterium | reverse complement strand
ACCCTCTTCACGATGAGGTTGGTCGAGGGATCCACCTGCATCTCCAGGAACTCGAAGGTCGAGGTGTAGCGGAGAGGCTGAATGACTTTCAGGAAACCGACCGGCTGGCCCGACGGCGTGTACACGGCAAAGATATCGTCCTTCGAGACACCGGCGAGGGTACCGATGTCTATGTGACTGCCGCTGAACAAGCGGTCCGGGGTCTTCTGCAGGGCGATGATCTGCCCGCCGGCGAGCTTGCGGTCCTTGAAATAGGGCCGCAGGAGCTTCTCCTTCTGCTTCGAAACCGGGGGAGGCATGACCGGTTCGGCCAGGGACTTGTAGGCGTAGACGTTGGCGACGGAGAGGAGGAGACAGCAGGTTACGGAAAGCAAGCTGGCGCGTTTGATGTTCATCTCATCCCTCGAAAGATGACTTGGCCATGCGGACAGCGTCGTGGGCGGGGTAGTGAGTGTCGCGTCAACAAGGCATTATATAAGATTCACGCCGCCCGGTTGAATTAAAAAAACCCCAAAAGCCGTTCATCACAAGAGCTTTCGATGGTGCCCCGCGGGTCCGATCAGGACGCCCGTTTCCGAAAACACATGACAAAGTAGACCTTTCATGACGCCCGGGGCGCCGAAGCATTGGACCGCTTTGGGTCCTGTTAAAAAAAAAGCCCGCTTCCCCAAAAGGAAGCGGGCTTCGAGCGCCGATCTTCAGAAGCGGGTGATGACCGACAGGTAGTGGGTCGGCGAGATCTCGAAATTGACGTAGGCGTAGTCCACTTCCATGAGGTACACCCAGACCCCCAAGCCGAAGGAGGGGGCGAAGGCATCCTTGTTGAACTTCAAGCCATGGGACTCGAACCCGCCGCGCAGGGCCACGAACTGGCGGTACCAGTACTCAGCCCCGAAGTGGTACTTGTTCAACTGCTTGGACACGTAGAGGGTGTCCACGTCGGCATTCACGGTGATGGTGCTCGTGGGCACCTGGGCTCCCACCGAATTCACCCTCTTGCCGAGCTCCTGCATGTAGGAGAGACCGAACTTGATGCTCGGGGCCAGCTTCTGGGTGGGGTTCGTCGGGGTGTTCTTCCAGGTCAGGTAGGAACCGCCGGTGTAGTCGCGGACCGAAAGCCCTACACCCAACTGACGCATCGGCTTCACCAGGAAACCGATATCGGACCCGTACCCGAAGGCGGAAGCCGTGTAGACCTCGTTCTTCAGGAGCTTGATGGTGCCTCCCACGGCGTAGCGCTTCGCGAAACGCCAACCGCCGGAGATCATGAAAACCTGCTCGATGTCGGAAGTGGTGGTGATGACCGTCGGCCCGGAAGCGTTCGTCACCGGGATCTCATCCACGGAAAGGCGGATGTAGCTGACCGCATAGGTGCCGGCCTTGTTGGTGTTGAAGGCCACGTTGAAGAAATCGTAGGTCTGGATGGAGGATTGGGTGGCGTGGATGGTCGTGATCTCGACCTTGTCGACGTAGGACAGACCCGCTGGATTCCAGTAGGCAGCGGTCGCATCGGTGGCGGCACCCACGAAAGCGCCGCCCATCCCGAGGGCCCTGGCCCCGACTCCGATGGCAAGGACCTCACTCGTATAGTCCCCTTCCGCCGCGGCCGATGCGAAGACCGGGGTCAAAAGGACCGCCAGGATCAAAACGGTTCTGAGTAATTTCTTGAAGATCACAGACACCCCCACGCGCAGATAGGATTCCGGTAGATCGACGATCTACGGGCGACAGTTTAACAATAGAACCGCACCTCTGCAACTTTGTTGAGAACAGGAAATCCTTCCGGATCACGAGTCCGTATTTCGGTTCTGAAGGGATCCCATGCACCATTCCGGGACCGAGGCCTTTATCCTTAAACCCGGCCCTATAAGCCTCTTTCAATGCCCTGTCGGTTTGTTGACAACATTCTTGAACAACGGTTATATTTGGACCCATTCCGACAGGCACTTTCACGTGAAAGACGCATGTCCGTCGCCCGTCAAACCGGCACCCGATCATCCTGAATCGCTGGCTGAAACCGTTCCGTTCCGTTAGGATAGCGAAGTTTTGCGGTCGTTTTCCAACAACCCCTTGGAGGGACAAGCGGATGGCTGACATCAAGATCTGCGA
>CAZGWJ010000111.1:0-1100 GCA_964529445.1 uncultured bacterium | reverse complement strand
ACGGAGGGCAATTACGAATACAACCCGATGATGCACGGCCCCTACCAGTTCACCGGGAACGCCCTGATGTACTTCCTGTTCGGCGTTTCCGACGCCACCTCCCGCTACAATGCGGCGTTCTGGGGCCTCATCACCGTCATCCTGGGCATGGTGCTGACGCCCCTCATCGGGAGGACCAAGGCCTTCCTGACGACCCTGCTGATCGCCTTCTCGCCGAGTTTCATGTATTTCGACCGTTTCACCCGCGAGGACGCCTACATCGCGGGAGCCACCTTCATGATGGCGGTCTACCTGTTCAAGTATCTCCAGGGCAGGAAACCCGTCGACCTTTGGCTGGCCGCCATCGGTTTCGTCATCGCCTTCTGCACGAAGGAATCCATGTTCATCACCCTGGCCTCCTTCGGGACCTATCTCTTCATCCGCCTGCTTCCCTGGTTCGACGTCTTCGTGGCGGCCGGCCTCACCGGCTTCGGCCTCTTGAGCCAGCTGGTCATCCCCAAGTCCAGCGAGTCCCGATACGTGGTCCTTTTCATCTTCCTGGCCGGCGCTTTCGGATACACGGTCTACAAGCTGGTCCTCCGCTGGGTCCAGTTCGCCAAGGCGGGATCGGGGGATAACGACATCTGGGACGCCCTCCTCAGTCTCGACGTCATGAAGGTCAAGTGGGATGTCGTCGCCATGGCTTCCTGGTGGTTCCTGATCCTGGTGTTCTGGAAGGCCTTCCACCTGAACCGGCCCACCTTCCTGTCGATCCTGATGGGCCTGGCCTATCTGGTCATCCTGGGCCGCTTCCTCTACCTGTGGGTGAGGAACGTCTCCCCGGCCTTCACGGGCGCCATCTCGATCATCGGGATCATCTTCACCCTGCTGTTCTCCTCCTTCTTCACCGTGGGTTCCACTGCGGGCGACTTCATGAGCCGCATCCACGGGTTCACGAACGCCATGTACCAGGGCGCCTTCGGCGGCCTGGAATACTGGTGGGACCAGCACGACGTGAAGCGCGGCGGCCAGCCCTGGTACTACTACATCGTCCAGCTGCCCGCCAACGAGGCCGTCTCCTTCTTCTTCGGTCTTGTGGCGCTCGCCTGGTACTTCATCGC